>DASWFO010000265.1:0-17718 GCA_036394195.1 Alphaproteobacteria bacterium
CCATCGCCGAGGCGGGCTACCCCGATTTCGAGGCGCCGTCCTGGGTGGCGGTGTTCGCGCCCACCGGCACGCCGCAGACGATCATCGACCGCCTGCACGCCGACATGGTGAAGGTCCTTAAGGCGCCCGATGTGCTGAAGCGCTTTGGCGAGCTCGGCATGGATCCGGCCCCGACGCCCGGCCGTGACTTCGACAAGGCGGTCGCGCGCGAAATCGCCCGGTGGACGAAGGTGGCGCGCGACAACAACATCGTCGCCCAGAACTGAGGCGGATGAACAAGCCCGATCTCACAACCCTTCGGGCCGTCGGCCAGCCGCTGCGCCGCAAGGAAGACCAGCGTCTCCTCACCGGCCAGGGCCGCTTCAGCGACGACTTCAACCTGCCTGATCAGGTCCACGCCGCGCTGGTCCGCTCGCCGCATCCGCATGCGCGGATCCTCCGCATCGGCACGGAGAATGCCCGCGCCATGCCCGGGGTGCTGGGGGTCTTCACCGGCGCCGATGTGCGCGAAGCCGGTCTCAACCCGATCCCGCACGAGCCGGCGCCGTCGACCCGCTACGACATGAAGCTCACCGGCCCGCGCGACCAGCCGATCTTCATCGGCCGCCACGTGCTGCTGCCGGCGGACAAGGTCCGCCATGTCGGCGAGGCCGTGGCCATGGTGGTCGCCGCGACGAAAGAGCAGGCCATGGACGCGGCCGAAGCGGTCCTCGTCGAGTACGAGGAGCTGCCGTGGGTCGCCGATACCGCGGCGGCGGCGGAGCCGGGTGCCCCGGCGCTCTGGGGCGAGCTTCCGGATAACGTGCTGGTCGACACGATGTTCGGCGACACGGCGGCGACCGAGCGCGCGTTCGCCGCGGCCGACCATGTGGTGACGTTCGACGTCCATATCCGGCGCGTGACCGCAGTGCCGCTGGAACCGCGGGCAGCGTTGGCGGGCTACGACGCGGCGAACGGGCGCTATACGCTCTATGCGGGCAGCGGCGGTGCCGTGAAGCAGAAGCGCGAGCTCGCGGGCGTGCTCGGCATCGAGCCCGACCGCCTGCGCGTACTGTCCTACGATGTCGGCGGCAATTACGGCTCGCGCAACCGGCCTTACGTGGAGTTCGGCCTGGTGTTGTGGGCGGCACGCCGGTTGGGACGGCCGGTGAAGTACACGGCCACACGCTCCGAGGCGTTTCTCACCGACTATCAGGGGCGCGATCTGGTCACCCGGGTGGCCTTGGCGGTTCGTGCCGACGGCCGGTTCCTGGCCCTGCGCGCCGACAACATCAGCAATGTCGGGTCGCATTGCGTGTCGTTGTCGCCGCTGGGCAAGGGGGGCGGGCTCATCACCGGCTCCTACGACATCCCGATCGCGAGCCTGCGCGCCCGCGCCGTGTTCACCAACACCATGCCGACCAATGCCTACCGCAGCTCCGGCCGGCCGGAAGTCACCTACGCGATCGAGCGCCTGGTCGATCTCGCGGCGGCGAAGCTCGGGATGGATCGCGTCGAGCTCCGGCGCAAGAATCTGATCCGTCCGGAGGCGATGCCCTACACCAACGCGGTTGGAGCGCCGTACGACAGCGGCGAGTACGAATCCAACATGAGTACGGCCATGCGGCTTGCCGACGTCGCCGGATTCGAGGCGCGGCGCCGCGCCGCCGCCGGCCGCGGCAAGCGGCTCGGGCTCGGCCTCGCCAACTATGTGGAATCCTCGATCGGCGCGCCGCGGGAGCGCGCGGCGGTCACGGTCAGGCCGGACAACCGCGTCGACGTGATCATCGGGACCCAGCCCAGCGGGCAGGGGCACGAGACCAGCTTCGCTCAGGTCATGGCCGATTTGCTCCACGTACCCGTGGAGAGCGTGAACATCGTCATGGGCGACACCGACGTCGTCGCGGTGGGCGGTGGCTCGCATTCCGGCCGCTCCATGCGCCACGCTGCTACCGTGTTCGCGAAGGCTGGCGTTGACCTGATCGCCAAGGGCCGGCGGATCGCGGCCGTTGCGCTCGACGTGGGCGCCGGCCAGGTCGAGTTCGGCGAGGGCCGGTTCACGGCGCCGCGCACCAACCGCTCGTTCGACATGTTCGAGCTGGCGCGCGAGGCCGCGCGCTTGAAGCTGCCGGAGCCGTTGCGCGACGGGCTCGCCGTGGTCACGGACAACGAGATGCACGAGCCGGTGTTCCCGAACGGCTGCGCGATCTGCGAGGTCGAGGTCGATCCGGAGACCGGGCAGGTCGACATCACGCGCTACGCCGCCGTCGACGATGTCGGACGCTGCATCAACCCGCTGATCGTCCACGGGCAGACCCATGGCGGCATCGCCCAGGGCGTCGGCCAGGCGATATGGGAGCTGTGCGCGATCGACCCGGCGACCGGACAGCCGATCAGCGGTTCGCTCATGGATTACGGGTTGCCTCGCGCCGATGGGCTCCCGTCGTTCGCGACCGAGATCGTCGAAGTCCTTTCGCCGACCAATCCGTACGGGATCAAGGCCGGCGGCGAGGGTGGCACCACGCCGGCCCTGGCCGTGATCGTCAGCGGCATTCTCGACGCGTTGAGGGAATACGGAGTGCGCGAGATCGCGATGCCGGCGACCCCGTTCACGGTCTGGACAGCGATCCACGCTGCCAAGATGCGCCCCGCAGCGACTTAAGGAGGAGCACATGGACGTCCGCGCCGCAGTTGCCTATGAGCCGGGAAAGCCGCTTGTTATCGAAACGGTCCAGCTCGAGGGGCCCAAGGTGGGTGAGGTGCTGGTCGAAATCAAGGCGACGGGGATCTGCCATACCGACGAGTTCACCCGCTCGGGCGCGGACCCGGAGGGCCTGTTCCCGGCCATCTTCGGCCACGAAGGGGCGGGCATCGTCGTCGATGTCGGGCCGGGAGTGGCCACGCTGAAGAACGGCGATCACGTGATCCCGCTCTATATTCCGGAGTGCCGCCAGTGCAAGGCGTGCCTGTCCGGCAAGACCAATCTGTGCACCTCGATCCGGGCGACCCAGGGCAAGGGCGTGATGCCCGACGGCTCCAGCCGCTTCTCGCGCGCCGGCAAGCCGATCCATCACTACATGGGCTGCTCGACCTTCGCCAATTTCACCGTGGTGCCGGAGATCGCGCTGGCGAAGATCCGCGAGGACGCGCCGTTCGACAAGGTCTGCTACATCGGCTGCGGCGTCACCACCGGGATCGGCGCCGTGATCAACACCGCCAAGGTCGAGCCGGGCGCCAACGTCGCGGTGTTCGGCCTCGGCGGCATCGGGTTGAACGTGATCCAGGGCGCCCGGATGGCCGGCGCCAACATGATCGTCGGCGTCGACATCAATCCGCGGCGGAAGACGCTCGCCGAAAAATTCGGCATGACGCATTTCGTGAATCCGAAGGAAGTCGGCGGCGATCTCGTGGCGCACCTGGTGGACCTGACGAATGGCGGGGCCGATTACAGCTTCGAGTGCATCGGCAATGTCGACCTGATGCGCCAGGCGCTCGAGTGCTGCCATCGCGGGTGGGGCGTCTCGGTGATCATCGGCGTCGCCGGCGCCGGGCAGGAGATCCGCACCCGGCCGTTTCAGCTCGTTACCGGGCGGGTATGGAAGGGGACGGCGTTCGGCGGGGCGCGCGGGCGCCGGGATGTACCGCGGATCGTCGACTGGTACATGGACAAGAAGATCAATATCGACGACCTGATCACCCACACCATGCCGCTGGCGAAGATCAACGACGGGTTCGACCTGATGCACCGGGGCGAATCGATCCGCAGCGTCGTTTTGTATTAGGGCGCGTTCCGACCGACGGAAGCGCGTTTCCTTCCTTCGTCATTCCCGCGTCAGATTCTTCGCGCCCGTTGGCGGCCTTGAAGGCCGCCAACGCAGCGCAGTTGGGAATCCATGGTCAGCGGCGCGATGGATGCCCGCTTTCTCGGGCATGACGAAGGAGAGGGCGGCCAGGCTTGCCCCAAAATAACTTGCGGCCGGGGGCGGCAGCCCCCATTGTCCACGCCATGGACATCGAGTTCAAAACGCCGGCATGCCGCGGCCGCTGACCAAACGGCCGAAGAAGGTCCGTGCGGTCGAGCGGGCGGTCGACATCCTGCAGAGCTTTTCATCCGATCAGCCGCTTATGAGCGTGATCGAGCTTCAGAAGCGGGTGCGGCTCAGCCGGCCGACCTTGTACCGGCTGCTGGACACGCTGGCGGCGAAGGGGTTGATCCGGCCCGTGGGCACGCCGCAGCGCTACACGCTCGACCACGGCGTAGCCAAGCTCGCGCATGTGTGGTTCTCGAACATCGACGCCAGCCAGGTCGCCCGTCCGCTGATCGAGCAGCTGTGGGCGGAAACGAACGAGACCGCGGCCCTGTTCGTGCTGCGCGGCGACCGCCGGCTATGCGTCATGGAGCTCACCAGCCGGCACGCGCTGGCGATTTCGCGCGGGCTGGGCGAGACCGAGCACATCGCCCGCGGCGCCAGCGGCAAGGCGATCCTCGCGTTCATGCCGCCAGCCGACGCGGCACGGCTGCTGAAGACGGCACCCCGGGAGGTCGACCAGAAGCGCCTCACTCGGGACCTCGCCCGGGTTCGGGACACCGGCTCCGCGATCACCCGCGGCGAGGTATTCGTCGGGGCGCTGGCGATGGCCGCACCCTATTTCGACCATACGGGACGGGTGGCCGGGTCGGTCGGGCTGTTCGGGCCCGAGGCGCGGATCGACGATGCGACGGCGGCGCGTTACATGCAGCTGGTCGTCGCGGGCGCCCAGCGACTGTCGGCCGAGCTCGGGCACGCACCGTCGATGGTGAAGCTCGGGAGCGGCAGCGGCGCGCGGTCGGCTGCGGTCAGAAAAACACCGTCAGGTTCTTCGCCAGCAGCACGTTCTGGTCGAGGGTGATCTCGCGTCGGGCAAGCTTCCAGGCGTCATCGACCAGGCGCAGGCTGTCGGTCCGTTTGCCGACGAACATGTAAGTCTCGTACTCGAGACGGTTCTGATAGACGAGGAAGCGGCTGCGCACTGTCACCTCGCGGGCGGCCTCGACCGTCGGCTGGGCGTCGAGGAGCTGGATGTTGCTCACCATGTGGCACACCCGCGACAGCGGCTCCTCCGACCAATGCACCCCGGTCATGATCTGCTCGACGCGCTTGGACAATGTCCATTTGTCTTCGTCGAACCAGCTGATGTCCTTGCCGAACCGGGTGTTCTCGCGCGCCTGGTGCTCGCCGAATTTGACGTTGCGGCGCATCGGCATGAAGTAGACGACGTCGTCGGTGAGCCGGTCCAGCCACTCGGTGAACCGCCGGTCGTCGAGGAGCTCCGCCTCCTCGTGGAGAAAGGTCTCGATCTGCTCCTTCAGCTCGAAATACTTGAGCGTCGGGGCCAGCTTTCTCCGGGTCGCCGCGTCGCTCATCGCGATCTCCTCTGCGCGATCGGCCCGCCCTGATGGGCGAAGCAGCCGACGTCGATCACTGCACCGGAAATCGCGTCGGCCTCGTCCGACAGCAGGAAGTTGACAGCGTGCGCGATGTCCTCGGGCGTGGCGGTCCGCCCGGCGGCGGTGCCGGCGACCGGCGTGCCGACGAATTTCTGCACGTCGCCGCCCACCCGTCCGACGCTCATCCCGGTGACGATCCCGCCGCCGCCGGGGACGACCGTGTTCACCCGGATCCGGTCGCTGAAATGGTCGTAGGCCAGGGCAGCACTCAGCGCGAAGATGCCGCCCTTGCTGGCGCTGTAGGCCGCCATGTTCGGCTTGCCCCAGCCCGCACCCGAGCCGACGTTGACGATCGAGCCGCCGCCCTGGCCGATCATGTGCGGCAGCACGGCGCGGCAGCAGAGATAGGTTCCCTTGAGGTTGACCGCGAGGACGCGGTCCCAGACCTCTTCCGGCGTGTCGAGCACGCTGCCGAGCGGGCCGATCGCGGCGTTGTTCACCAGCGCATCGATGCGGCCATGCTTGGCGAGCGTCAGGTCGACGACCCGCCGGACGTCGCCGGCCTTCGAAACATCGGCTTCCAGGAGATCGGCCGCGAGGTTCAGGTTGCGCAGCTCGTCGCGGAGCGGTGGAATGGCGGCCTCGGCGATGCTCGACATCTGCGGCGCTTCGAGCCCGAAGGCGACCACGCGGTGGCCCGCCCGGGCGAGGCGGAGCGTGATGGCGCGGCCGATGCCGAAGGTGCCGCCGGTGACGATGACGACGCGCATGGCGACGGGTCCGGCCGCGGTCAGGCCGTGCGCCGGAGCGGGCTCTCGCTCCGGCCGAGAAGCACGTCCCAGTCCTCGCCTTTGACGTAGGAGAGCCAGCGGCGATAGAAGCCGCGCGGGTTCTGCTCGCTGATCTGGAGGCTCACGGCCCCCGTCACCGGCCCGTCGTGCCGCGTCGCGTGCATCGACTGCTGGTAATTGTAGGGATAGCGGCGGGCGATCGTGCCGCGGCTGGCCGCGGTCGAGTAGTTCCAGTTCTCCATGTCGTCCTGCTCGGTCATGCCGGCGGGGCCCGAGTAGCGCATGTAGTAGTGGCGCGCGAGGTCCTTCACCTCCGCCGGCGCGTCCTTGTCGATCAGGAAGAAGCGCCAGATCTCGGTGTGGGTGGGGCCGTGCGGATGCCAGACGCACAGCGCCCGCGGCTGGCGGCCGTGATAGGAGGTGTTCGGAAAGATCGTCCCGGTGAAGGGGATGAGCCGCGCATTGTCGCCGAGGCGGCGCTTCCGTTCCTCGTAGCAGTGCCGGTAATAGTCCTCGACGACCTTGTTGTCCTTGTAGGCTTCGACGTAGCCGGCCCCTTCGGGCCGGATGGCGCTGTGCACCCCATGACCTTCGGGGAAGCTCACCCACACGTGCTGGGCGCCGGCCATCTCATCGTCGCGGCGGCCCTTGACGCCCTTGGCCGCACTCGGGCCGATGCCGATCATGTCGACCGAGGCGTGGCTGATGTTGTGATAAGTGTCGCCGAGGAAGTTCTCGGCCGGCAGCTTCCAGTTCGCCGGCACGATCCATTTGTGCACGCCGCCGAACACTTCCGAGCCGCCCTCGCGGCCATCGCGGCAGTCCAGCACGTGATCGAGATGTTCCTTGGCCGCACCGAGATAGGTCAGGAAATCCGGCGCCGCCTTGTCCCAGCTTGCCCAGATCGTCCCCTTGTAGTTCACGAGCTTCGGCACTTCGATCAGCGAGAACTGCGATTTGTCGAGCACGCCGTCGTAGAGCTCCCGGAAATGCGGGACACCGGTCAGCCGCCCGTCGGTAGTGTAGCTCCACGAGTGATAGGGGCAGGTGAACTCCTTGGTATTGCCCTCGTCGTAGCGGCAGACCTTCATGCCGCGATGGCGGCAGGTGTTGAGGAAGACGTGCACCGTGCCGGTGTCGTCCCGGCACAGGATCACCGATTCCTCGCCCATGCGGGAGACGAAGAAGTCGCCGCGATTCGCGATTTGGCTCTCGTGTCCGACGAACAGCCAGGCGCGGGCGAACAGATTTTCGAGCTCTGCCCGATACAGCTCGTCGTTGACGAAGACTTCGCGGCTGATCAGTCCGCGCTGCGGGTCGACGAGGCTGTCATCCAGGCGCATCACATCCCTCTCATTCGCCGATGTCCACTCTGCGGACATAAGTCTCGTTTTATTATATTGAACGGCGGGACGGGATCAAGGCGCCTTGACGGCCGGCGCCCAGCCTCGGCATAGTTTGAGAAAGCAAACGACATGTCCACGGCGTGGACAGCGGAGGGAGAGGAATGGACGCGAAGACGGCGACGCAAAAGGCCCCGCCTTCCAAGGCCCGGCGCAACCGCAGCGATCTCGACCTATGGCTGGACAAGGTCGAGGCGCTCGGCGATCTGAAGCGCATCCAGGCCGAAGTCGATCCGGACCTCGAGACGGCGACCATCACCTACCTGATCGGCAGCGGGCCGAGCCCGGCGTTGATGTTCGAGAACATCAAGGGCCACCCCGGCCATCGCGCGCTCTACAACCTGATCGGCTGCAACCTGTCGCGCCTGTGCCTGGCGATCGGCGAGAAGCCAGTGACGCATCCGCTGGACGCGGTGCAGATCCTGAAGACGAAGATGGGCCGCAAGTTGGAGCCGAGGGAAGTGTCGGCCGATCAGGCCGTGTGCAACCAGAACATCGTCACCGGTGATGCGATCGACGTCACGAAGTTTCCGGCGCCGCGCATGTGGCCGCTGGACGGCGGCAAATATCTCGGCACCGCCGACGCCGTGGTGACCAAGGACCCGGAGACCGGGCGGATCAATGTCGGCACCTACCGGATGATGATCAAGGGGCCACGGGAGGTCGGTCTGTACACGTCGCCGGGCAAGGACGGCACGATCGACCGCGACAAATGGTGGAAGATGGGCAAGCCCATGCCCGTCGCCGCCGCGTTCGGGATCGATCCGCTGCTGTTCCTGGTGGGCGCGACCAGCTTTCCGAAGACGGAGAGCGAATACGCCTATTACGGCGGCATCAACGGCGCGCCGATCGAGATCTTCATCAGCGACGTGACCGGCTTGCCGCTCCCGGCGGGAGCCGAGATCATCATCGAAGGGTTCGCCTATCCCAACGCGAGCTTCGCGGAGGGGCCGTTCGGGGAGTTCACCGGGTATTACGGCCGGCCGAGCGGCGACACGCCGTATGTGAAGATCGAGAAGGTCCGCTTCCGCGACAATCCGACCCTGACCTGCGCCCTGATGGCCGACGGTGCCGCCAACGAGGCGGGGCTGTTCTGGGCTTCGACGCGCGCCGCCGCCATCTGGTCCGATCTCGACAAGCTGGGCGTCCCCGGCATCAAGGGCGTGTGGTCGATCCCCGAAGCCGCCGGCTGGGGCATCACTGTGGTGTCGCTGAAGCAGATGTATGCCGGGCACGCGCCGCAGGTGATGGCGTTGGCGGCGCAATGCACGGGCGGAGCCTATTTCGGCAAATACATCATCGTCGTCGATGACGACATCGACCCGACGAACGTCCACCAGGTGCTGTGGGCGATGGCGACCCGGTCGCGGCCGGCGCAGTCGATCGACATCCTGCGCGAAACCTGGAGCACCTATCTCGATCCCAGCCTCAACCCGCCGGAGATCCGGCCCTGGGGATCGAAGTGCCTGATCAATGCCTGCATGGATTACCGCTACATCAAGAATTTCTCGAAGCGCTCGAAGCTGTCGAAATCGACCTACGACAAAGTGGTCGCGCGGTGGAAGGAATTCGGATTCGATCGTGAGCCGCCGAAGGTGACCGTGTTCGAGGATTCGGCTGTGCTCGACAAAGAGGCCGAGTCGGTGCCGGATAAGATGTGAGGGAGGGGTGCAATGAGTGGGACAGGACGGTTCGTCCGGGCGGCGATCCTCGCAGCGGCGGCTCTTGCGGTGCCGCCGGTCGTTGCGACGGCGCAGACGGTCAAGATCGGCGTGATTCTCACGTATTCCGGGCCGGAGGCCGAGTCCAGCGAGGCGATTGACCGGGCCATCACGCTCTACTCAAGACTGCATGAGAAGGATCTGCCCTCAGGCGTGAAGGTGGAGATCATCCGGCGCGACGACACGGGGGCGAAGCCGGAGATCGCGCGGCGGCTAGCCCAGGAGCTTGTCACCCGCGACGGCGTCCAGTTCATCGCCGGCGTGGTCTGGTCGCCGAACGCGTTGGCGATCGGGCCGGTGGCCACCGAAGCGAAGATCCCGTTCGTGATCTTCAACGCCGCCAGTTCCGCCAACACCCGCGCCTCACCGTACATCGTCCGCTTCTCATGGACGGTCTGGCAGAACGCCTATCCGCTCGGCCAATACGCCGCCAAGCAGGGCTGGCAGTACGGTTACACCATTGTCAGCGACTATGCGCCCGGGATCGACGGCGAGAACGCTTTCGTGAAGGCCTTCACCGAGGGCGGCGGCAAGGTCGCCGGCAGCGTGCGCGTGCCGGTCAGCAATCCGGACTGGGTGCCGTTCCTTCAGCGTGCCAAGGACGCCAAGCCTGACGTCGTGTTCAACTTCAACCCCGGCGGCAAGCAGGCGCCAAATTTCATGAAGGCCTGGGACTCCCTCGGCTTCAAGGAGGCCGGCGTCCATATCGTCGCCACCCACGACCTCGTGACCGATGATGAACTTCCGCATATTGGCGATCCGGCGCTGGGGGTGATCACCGCCGGTCCGTATTCAATTGCCGCGACGCGGCCTCAGAACAAGGCGTTCCTCGAGGCCTGGCACAAGGAATTCGGGCCGAACGCCATCCCCAATTACGGCGCGGTGGCGACGTGGGACGGCATGAACGCCATGTACGGGGTGATCAAAGAAACCAGGGGAAAATTCTCCAGCGATCAGGCGCTGGACATTCTGCGCCACTGGAAAAATCCGGACAGCCCGCGCGGGCCGATCGCCATCGACCCGGAGACGCGCGACATCGTCCAGAACATCTATTTGCGGCGGGTCGAAAAGGTGAACGGAAAGCTCGAGAATGTCGAGTTCGAGACCGTGCCGCAGATGAAGGATCCGTGGAAGGAGCTGAACCCCGTCAAACAATAGGGCGGGCTAGGGCCCCTCGTGACGGGACGGCCGGACGAACGGCCAGGCGACCCCGATCACGAGGAGCGCCGACAGGACGAGCAGGATGACGCGGAGCGTGGGGTGGGTGATCACGGTGATGCCGGCCAGCAGGTACTCTATCCAGCTCTCGGGTCCGAGCGCCACGGCGCCCGCGGCCATGGCAAACATCGCCGCCACCGCCTGACAGTGGCGAACCCAAAATCCCTGTGCGCGAACGCTGAGTGAAACGGGCATCCCTTAACACTTATGCAGCGCCCCCGCCGCCCGCAAGCGGGCAAGCGGCCGGCGTTATCTTGTCACGCGGTACCCATCAGCGTCCGGCGGGACTGAAATACGCCGCATCTTCCGGCCGCATCGTCCACTCGGCATTGCCGCGCCATTCCTGGGTCCGGGTCGACATGTCGTCGCCGTAGCGGACGCGGAACAGCAACGTGCGCTGCGGGCCGTTGGCATATTCGTGCAGCTCACCGCGGGGATGGACGACGAATGAGCCCGGCTTGACGTCGACCGTGCCGGTGGGTGTGCGCATCACCCCGCCGCCTTCGAAGCAGAAATAGATTTCCGTGGCGTTGGGGTGGCAGTGATAGGGGCTGATCTGTCCGGGCTCCCAGCACGCCACCGTCACGTCGCCTTCGTCAATCTTGCCGAGGATCTTCTCGACATGCCGCTTGGGGTTGAACGCCTGCTCGGCGGTCAGACTGAATGCGTGCATGGCTGCTCCTTGATTGGCACCCGAGGATTATCGGTCGCCGGTGCCGCGCGGACAAGCGGGGGCCTACCGTAAGCGGTGGCAGCACCTGGGCGCCGGCGCTAGAGTGGGGGCCGTTTCGGGAGGGAACTTGACCCAGACGTCGCCAATCAGCCGGCGCCATGTATTGGCGCTGTGCTTCGCCACCTTCGCGCTTTTCACGGCATGCGTCTTCGGCGTCGGCCCCGCCCAGGCACAAGCCTATCCGAACCGGCCGATCCGGGTGATCCTGCCGTTTACCGCCGGCGGCACCACCGATTTTCTGGCGCGCATCAGCGCCAAGGCGCTGACCGAGCAGCTCGCTCAGCCGGTGGTGGTCGACAACCGGCCGGGGGCCGGCGGCAATCTCGGCTCCGATCTGGTGGCGAAGGCGGCTCCCGACGGCTACACGCTCGGCTTTTTTCCCTCGAGCAACCTCGTGCAGAACCCGTTCCTGATGGCGTCGCTGCCGTTCGATCCGCTGAACGACTTCGTGCCGGTCTTCAACCTCGGGCACGGTCCGCAATTCGTCATGGTGCCCGCGTCGCTGCCGGTGAAGACGCTCGCCGAGTTCATAGCGCTCGCCAAGAGCAAGCCGAACCAGTTGAACTATGCCTCGGCGGGCAACGGCAGCTCGCCGCATATCGCGGGCGATTACTTCGCGCGCCTCGCGGGCATCCAGATGGTGCACGTTCCCTATAAGGGCACCAGTGCCGCGATTCCCGATCTCGTGGCCGGCCGCGTGCATATGCTCTCGGTCTCGCTGCCGCCGGTGAAGCCGCAACTCGACGCCGGCGAGCTGCGGGCGCTGGCCCTGGCCGCGTCGAAGCGCATGACAGCCCTGCCCGACGTGCCGACCGCCGCCGAGGCGGGACTGCCCGGCTACGACGTGACCACCTGGTTCGGGTTCCTGGCGCCGCGCGGCACCGATGACCGGATCGTCCAGCGCCTCAACGGCGAGCTGCAGAAATTCCTCGACATGCCCGGCACCTCCCGGCAGCTGGACGAGGCCGGCGTGGTTCGGATCGGCGGATCCGCGGCCGAGTTCGCGGCGTTGTTGCGCGCCGATTACAAGCGGTGGGAAGTCATCATCCGCCAGTCGGGCGTGAAGCTGGAATAGGATCCGGCCCGCCTCAGTGGCCGGCGAGCGTGTAGTTCCGCGAATCGAGCTTCTCGTACAGCGCCTGCTCGAGCTGGACGCGGTCATAGGGCTTGAACAGGATGGTGTGCCCCTCGCTCGACGCGGCACTCAAGGCATCGCTGTAGCCGGTGACCAGGATCACCGGCAGCTCGGGGTATTTCGTCTTCATCTCGCGGGCGAGCTCGATGCCGCTGGCGCTGTCGCGCATCACCACGTCGGAGATCACGACGTCGATCGTTCCCGCCCGCTTGGCCAGTACCTCCAGTGCTTCGGCGGCGCGGCTCGACCGCACCACCTTGCAGCCCAGATCCTCGAGCATGGCCGCGGAGGTTTCGCCGACTTCCGGGTCGTCTTCGACCAGCAGCACCGTCACGTCGTCGACCATGCGCGACGCCGGGGCGGGCGGCGCCTGCTCGATCGGCTCGGCCGCGGCCTGGACGGCCGCGGCGCCCGCCCGGGGCAGGTAGATCGTGACGCATGTGCCTTGCCCGGGCGCGCTTTGGATGGTCGCGGCGCCACGGGCCTGTTGGGCAAAGCCGTAGACCTGGCTCAGACCCAAGCCGCTGCCTTTGCCTGCGGGCTTGGTGGTGAAGAACGGCTCGAATGCCCGCGCCGCGGTGTCGGGCGACATCCCGACGCCGCCGTCGCGGATGGCTAGCATGACGAACGGGCCCTCCAGGCCGGTTCCGTCATCCGCGCCGGGGGCCAACGCGACGTTCCGGGCCGAAATGGTCAGCGGGCCGCCGTTGGGCATGGCGTCCTGGGCATTCACCGCGATGTTCAAGACCGCCAGCTCCAGCTCGTCGCCGTCCACCTCGATCGGCGATAGGCCGGGATCGATGTCGGGGCGAATGTAGATGTTGGCGCGGAGCGACCGCGCCAGCATGTCGAACATGGGCGGCAGCCGCTCGCGCAGGTCCACGATCGTCGGCTTGCTGCGGCGCTGGCGGGAGAATGTCAGCAACTGGCGCGTCAGGCGCTCGCCACGGCGGGTGGCCCGCTCGATGGCTTCGAGCAGCTTCCCCTTGTCCAGCGTGCCGCGCCGCAGGAGCTGGATGCTGCCGCTGATCACCAGGAGCAGATTGTTGAAATCGTGCGCGATGCCGCCGGTGAGCTGGCCGATTGCCTCGAGCTTCTGCGCCTGGCGCAGGGCGGTCTCGGCCTGCAGCCGCCGATCCGCTTCCTCGGCGGCGCGGCGCGAGCGACGCAAGGCGGTCCAGGTGATGGCGATGAGGCCAAGGGTGGCCGGGATGCCGTAGATCAGATGGCTGCCCATCTGCCACATCCAGGCCTGGACGACCGCGTTTCGCTCGACACCGACCGCGACGTAAAGCGGCAGATCTGGCAGCTTCCGATAGGAGGCGATGCGCGCCCGCCCGTCGATTTCCGATATCATCTCGACGACGCCGCGGTCCGGACTGGCAGCGACGGCGCGGGCGAACCCGCTCGCCGGCGAGAACGGCACCGGAGCGGCGGCGTTCGGCGCCACGCGGACGAGCACTTGGCCGTCGCCGCGGGTGAGCGACACGGCCAGTCCCTCCTTGCCGTTTCGGCCAACGATGTCGCGGTAGAACTGCCCGAAATAGGATGGCCGCACCGACACAGAGATGATGCCGGTAAATGACCCGTCGCCGCTTGGCCGCCGCCGGGTGACGGTGAAGAACGAGCTTTGGGAGATGCGGCCGAACCAGATCCGGCTCACATACGTGCCGGCGTCCTGCGCCGCCTGCGCGGTGAAATAATCGCGGTCGGCGATGGACAGGTCGCGCGGCGCGGGATAGGCGTTCGTGGTGACCAGCGGCCGGCCGTCGCGGTCGTCGACGTAGATGTCCTTGATCTGCGGAATGCCCGCGATCATCTCGGCAAGATCGTCGTGCAGGGCTTTTTCTGAGTCCCTGATCTGCTCGTCGCCGAGCCCCTGCAGCAGCTTGCCGGTCTGGCGCAGGATCAGCCCGTAGGTCTCGAATACCTTGGCCGCATGTTCGTAGACGAGCTCGTTCTCGCGGACGATTCGTTCCCGCGCGTCGTCGAAGGTCCGCTGATAGTTGTTGTACGACGCGCCCAGGAACAGGACGACAGGGGCGACGATCGTTGCGACGAGCAGCGCCTTCAGCGAAAACGGCGCCCCATTGTGTGTCAGGCGTGACCCGGCCACGAATTCCCTTTCGCTCAGCAGTGTAAGCGTAACAGATAGGGTTTTGCGCCCGCAATGGAGCCAGGAACCGGAACAGACCGCGGCGAGCGGCGTTTTTTTCACCCAATGACGATGGACTGCAAAGCGAGCCCGTTCCGGCGATTTCTGGACTGGACGGAGCAGTTCCGGGGCTGTGACGCTGTCTTTCGCGGCATCGATGTTACCCAGATGTGGCCTGCAGCCGTGCGGTCGTTCCTGCTGTCGCGCGGTGAATGGCCGCCCGGCCGGGCTGCGGCGGCGCGAGGTCGGCGCGCCGGCCGGGGCGAAGCGCTGGCCGCGTTCCGCGAGTATGAAGGCCGGCTGTTCCGGGGATTTCGCCGCGAAGCCATTCTGCTGTCCGAACATCCGCCGGCGGACGACTGGCAGTGGCTGGCGCTCGCCCAGCATTACGGTCTTCCCACGCGGCTGCTGGACTGGTCGCAGAGCCCGCTCGTCGCCCTATATTTCGCCGCCTCGCACCCGGGCGGCGCGATGGTCCGCGTCTATGCGTTCGACTGGGGCCCGATCGGCCGCGAAGCGGGACTGATCGATCCGATCAGCAAGCCACGGACGGGTCCGTTCGACTATAACGGCACGATCGGCCGATTCGCGCCGCCGGTGATCAGCACGCGCATGGCCGAGCAGGAAGGCGTGTTCGCCATTCAAGGCAATCCGCTGCGCGACATCCACGAGATCGCCGGCTCGCGCCTGCAGTGGTACGAGATCGCGGAGCATGACCGGGCGGACATTCCCGTCGATCTGTTCCGGATCGGTGTCAGCGCGTGGGCGCTGTTCCGCGATCTTCCCGGCCTCGCCGAGACGCTGCGCTGGGTCCACGAAGACTACGTGCCGCGCTTGAGCGGACGCCGCCACGCTAGGGTTCGCGACGCTGGCTCTCGTCGAAGCCCATCGCCGCCGCGTACGCCCTCCACACCTCGTCGGGCTGCCCGGCCTGCCAGGGGAAGAAGTTGAGGCGACGGCGCAGCACCGGGTGTTTGGGCCAATCCTCGATCGGAACCCCGTCGGTGCTCGCGGCACCGTAGACGTTGGGGAGCTCGACGAGCGTGGCGCGTTCGGGGTCGCGGATGATGCCCTTCGGATCGCGTCCGGCCGCCACCGCCGCAAGGTCGGCCTGGAGCAGCCGGCGCAGCATGGCGATTCCGCGGTCGCTGTTGCCGAGATATTCACGGGTCCGATCGGCGATCGCACCCTGGCCGATCCAGGCGGCGAAGTCCTGGTTCATCGTGTGGGTCATGATCCAGTTGCCGTGCCGGTCGCGCAGCGGGCTGTGCCAGGTGGGAATGCGGTTCTGGACATACGGCTCGCGCCCCTTGGGCACCCGCGTGAAGAACCAGGCGACGCTCAGCGTGTTCTCGTCGTCGATGGGGACGCGCCATTCGAAATGCTCACCGAGATAGAAGCCGTTGGGCCACAGACAGACGCGCCCCATAGTCCACAGCGGATCGGCCTCGCTCTGGCCCTCGCGGATGCGCTTGTAGAGGAGCCCGAACTCGAATTCGTCGAAATCGACCCTGAGATGCTTGGGCGCGTACGGACCCGAAGCGCCGGCGCGCCGGAGGTTCCAGTTGTCGTGCATCCATTCGAAATGCACCGGGTCGCAGGAGTTCTCCTGGGCCTGCAGCCAGTTGCACGGCACCTCCGACAGCACGACCTCGACGAAGCCGTTGGTCCAGGTGAACGCTGACCATACCGGCAGCTCGGGCGCCGGGGCGGGGCCCAGATAGGCCCACAACAGCCCCGCGAGCTCCCTCACCGGATAGGCTTTGAGCCGCACCTGATCCTTCAGCCGCGCCTCGGGGTGGGCCGTGTCCTCGTAGGGCTGCTCGAGGCAGCGCCCGTCCTCGGCGTAGAGCCAGCCGTGATAATTGCAGCGCAGCCCGCAGCTCTCGACCCATCCATACGACAGATCGGCGCGGCGATGCCGGCAGTGCCGGTCGACCAGCCCGTAGCGGCCGCCGAGGTCCTTGTACAGCACGAGATCCTCGCCGAAGAGGCGAATGGGCTTGATCGGCGCTTTATCGAACTCCGCGGCACCGGCGACGGGCTGCCAATAGCGCCGCAGGAGATCGCCCATCGGCGTCCCCGGTCCGATCCTGGTCAGGAGCCGGTTCTTGTCCTCGTCCAGCATGCGTCGTCCGTCCCTGGGGCTTCGTTTCGCGGTCCATGTTAGTTTGGACGGCGATTTTGTTCCACGCCGGGAGGCCATCATGGCGCCGTCGCAAAATCCTGCCGTCGATTCGGTCATCGTGCCGCGCACGCGCGATCTTGTCGAAGACTTCCAGGTCCGGCGGGTGCTGCCCTGGGCGGGCGGGCGCATGGTGGGTCCGTTCGCATTCTTCGACCATATGGGGCCGGCCGTGTTGCGCCCCGGGCGTGGCCTCGACGTGCGCCCGCATCCTCATATCGGGCTGGCCACCGTCACCTATCTGTTCGAAGGCGAGATCCTCCACCGCGACAGCCTCGGCACGGTGCAGCCGATCCGGCCCGGAGAGGTGAACTGGATGATCGCCGGGCGCGGCATCGTCCATTCGGAACGGACGCCGCCGGAGCTCCGCGCCGTCGGCGGATCGCTGTTCGGGATCCAATCCTGGGTCGCTCTTCCCAGGCAGGACGAAGAGATGGCGCCGGCCTTCCAGCACGTGCGCGCCGACGAAGTTCCGGTGGTCGAGGCGGCGGGTGTGCGGCTGCGCCTGCTCGCCGGTGCGTTCGGTGGCACCCGCTCGCCGGTCGAGGTCTTCTCGAGACTGTTCTACGTCGACGCCGCGTTCGGCGCCGGTGGGTCGGTGGAGCTTCCTGCGGGCGACGAGCGCGCGGTGTACGTGATCCAGGGCGCGCTGGACGGTGCCGGCCAGGCTTGCGAAGCGGGCCAGATGGTCGTGTTTCGGCCGGAGGCTGCCGTGACCCTGCGTGCCGCGGTGGACACCCGGGCGCTGCTTCTCGGCGGTGCGCCGCTGGAGAGCAAGCGCTATATCTGGTGGAACTTCGTGTCGAGCTCGCGCGAGCGCATCGAACGAGCGAAGCACGATTGGGAGGAGCGTCGATTCGGGCTCGTCGTGGGCGACGAGATCGAGCGGATCCCGCTGCCCGAGAGCTGAGCTCCTTCCTGACTCACTCGATCGAGAGCTTCCCCTTCACGATCGGCTCATTGCAAAAGA
>DASWFO010000266.1:0-7036 GCA_036394195.1 Alphaproteobacteria bacterium
CTTGCCGGCGGCGCGCTGCACCTCTTCCTTGACCGCCAGCACCGCCCCGGTCACGTCGTTCGGGCGGTAGGTCGTGCAGCCCTTGCAGCCGAGCTCGTAGCTCTGCAGGTACACGTCCTTGAACGCCTCGAAGGGGATGTCCTCCGGGCAGTTGATGGTCTTGGAGATCGAGGCGTCGACGTATTTCTGGCAGGCGGCCTGCATCACCACGTGGTCCGACGGCGACAGGCGCTGCGCGTCGACGAAATAATCCGGCAGCTCGGCGCTCTCGCCGAACAGGCGCTTGTACAGCCGGTACGCGTAGTCGGTGACCTCCTCGGTCCGGCGGGTCCCGTCGGGCATCAGCACGCTGCGCGTATAGGCGAAGCTGAACACCGGCTCGAGTCCGGACGAGACGTTGTCGGCGAGCAGCGAGATCGTGCCGGTCGGCGCGATCGAGGTCAGCAGCGCGTTGCGGATCCCGTGCCGCGCGATGGCCTCCTTCACGTCCTTGTCGAGCGCCGCAATCGTCTCGCCGGCCAGGAACGGCTCGGCTTCGAACAACGGGAACGGGCCCTTCTCCTTGGCGATCTCGATCGAGGCGAGATAGGCCTGGCGCTGCAGCCGGCGCATCCAGGTCTCGGTAAGCCGCACCGCCGCCTCGCTCCCGTAGCGGACGCCGCACAGGATCAGCGCGTCGGCGAGGCCGGTGACGCCGAGCCCGATGCGCCGCTTGGCCCTGGCCTCGGCCTCCTGCTCGGGCAGCGGGAAGCGCGACACGTCGACGGTGTTGTCCATCATCCGCACCGCCAGCGGCACGATACGGTCGAACTCGGCCTGGTCGAGATGCGCGTTCGGCGTGAACGGCTCCTTGATCAGCGCCGCGAGATTGATCGAGCCCAAGAGGCAGGCGCCGTAGGGCGGCAGCGGCTGCTCGCCGCACGGGTTCGTCGCGCGGATGCTCTCGCAGTAATGCAGGTTGTTCCGCTTGTTGATGCGGTCGATGAAGATGACGCCCGGCTCGGCATAGCTGTAGGTCGCGCGCACGATCCTGTCCCACAGCTCGCGGGCGCGCACGGTCTTGTAGCTGACGCCGCCGAACTTCAGCTCCCAGGGCGCATCTTCCTTGACCGCGGTCATGAACGCGTCGGTGATCAGCACCGACAGGTTGAACATGCGCAGCCGGCCGGGCTCGCGCTTGGCCTCGACGAAGGCCTCGATGTCCGGGTGGTCGCAGGCGAGCGTCGCCATCATGGCGCCGCGGCGATAGCCGGCACTCATGATGGTGCGGCACATCGCGTCCCACACGTCCATGAACGACAGCGGCCCGGACGCGTCGGCGCCGACGCCTTTGACCGGGGCGCCCTTGGGCCTGAGCGTCGAGAAGTCGTAGCCGATGCCGCCGCCCTGCTGCATGGTCAGGGCTGCTTCCTTCAGGTGGGTGAAGATCCCGGCCATGTCGTCCGGGATGGCGCCCATGACGAAGCAGTTGAAGAGGGTGACGTTCCGCCCCGTGCCGGCGCCGGCGACGATGCGCCCCGCCGGCAGATATTTGAAATCCTCGAGTGCGGTGAAGAAGCGGTCCGTCCACAGCTGCGGATCGGCTTCGGGGACGGCGAGCGCCGCGGCGATCCGCGCCCACGAATCCTCGATCGTCCGGTCGACGGGCGTACCGCCGTCCGACTTCAGGCGATATTTCATGTCCCAGATCTGCTGGGAAATAGCGGCGATCGGGCACACAGGCGAGCTTTCAGCTTCGAGGCGAAGCCGTTGAATTTAGGAAATAATTACGCGCCTGTCAAGGCTTGTTCTTGTTGTGTTCCGATGCCGATACCAGTCTCCTCCTCGTCATGCCCCGCTTTATGCGGGGCATCCATGGTTCCGGCGGTGCGATGGATGCCCCGGACAAGCCGGGACATGACGTAAAAGGAAAGACCGAGGCCTCCGAGGCCCGCAAATAAGGACCGCGACTGCGGTCCCGCGCCCCAATGGGCGCGCAGCCAAGTGACGCGGATGCGTCGCGCCCGGCGCTTGAGGGCCTCGTCTAAGAAGGAAAGACCGAGGCCTCCGAGGCCCGCAAATAAGGACCGCGACTGCGGTCCCGCGCCCCAATGGGCGCGTAGCCAAGGGATGCGGATGCATCCCGCCCGGCGTCTGAGGGGGTTCGTCTAAGAAGCAAAGTCCGAGGCTTCCGAGGACAATACACAACGGCTGCGACTGCAGCCGCGCGCGCTTATGCGCGCGGGAGCCAAGCGACGCGGAGGCGTCGCGCCCGGCGTTTGAGGGACTACAAAAAAAGCGGGGCTACTTAAACCCCAACCTCACATTAAACGCGATCGAGATCCGCTCGCCCGTCCCCTTGAACGGGTGGACCCAGTGCTGCATCCAGCTCGGGAAGACCAGCATGGTGCCGGCCTGCGGGTTGATCTGCAGCTGGGTGCCGAAGGGCTGGCCGGGGAGCTGCGCCCAGTTGACGCCCATCCGGGGATCGAGGAACTCGATGATGCCGTTGCGCGGGTCGCTCATGTCGCGCTCGCCCAGGGTCACGTAATAGACGCCCGACCAGGTGCAGTCAGGGTGGTTGTGGATGCCGTTATAGGCGCGGTCGCGCGAGATGTTCGCCCAGCCGGTGATCGTCATCTCGGCCTGCAGGCCGGTGATGGCCTCGCCACACGCCTTCGCCGTGATCTCCTGCCCCGCCACGCTGACGCGGCGCTGCAGCTCCTGGATGGCCGGACCGCCCCACTCGAACAGGTCCTCCTCCGAATGCCAGCCGCCGAAATTGCTCTTGCTGACGCCGGGATTGGCGCGCTCCTTCTCGAGCACGAGTGCTGCGAGATCGCGGTTCAGCGCCTCGGAGTCCGGCCAGTGGCGGATGAAGATCGGTGTCGGGAACGCCAGCAGGACGTCGCCGACCATCGGCAGATGCGGGTTCATGGTCTCCTCTCGCCCGTCTCTTGGGATGGGGCGCCGATTATAAGCCGGGATCGGCCGCGCGCGCTTCCGCGATGAGGCGCGCCGTCGCCGTCTCGATCCGCGTCTCGAGCTCGTGCATGAACGTCTCGCGCGGCAGGCCGGGCGGGATCTCGGGCAGCACCTCGACGATGACCTTTCCCGGGTACTTCATGAAGCTGCGCCGCGGCCAGAACAGTCCGGAATTGAGCGCCACCGGCACCACCGGCACGCCCAGCAGCGCGTAAAGCCCGGCGATGCCCGGCTGATAGGGATGCCTCTCGTTGGCCGGCACGCGGGTTCCTTCCGGAAACAGGACGAGCTGGCGGCCGGCGGCCAGCGCCGCCTTCGACGCGCGCAGCAAGCCGCGGATGGCGGCGGCGCCGGCCGTGCGGTCCACCGCGATATGGCCTTGCTGCCGCGCTAGCCAGCCGTAAAGCGGGACGAGCATGAGCTCCTTCTTCATCGCGTAGGTCGGCTGCTCGCACAGCAGGAAGAACACGATGGTGTCCCACGCCGACTGGTGCTTGCTGGCGATCAGCACCGGGCCGCGCAGCAGGTCGACCGGACCGCGCACCTCCCAGCGAATGCCGACGATGATCCGCAGCAGCGCGAACATCAGGCGCGCCCAGGTGCGGGCGATCCACAGCGCCGGACGCGGCGGCGGCAGGAACAGCGCCGGCACGATCACGATCAGCTCGATCGCGGTGTAGCCGAAGAATAGAACGTTGAACGCCGCCGAGCGCAGCAGCAGCCCAATGCCCGATCTGACGGAGGCGAGGGTCAACCGCCGGAACCCCGCGCTTCGTTGCTGCTGCGGGTCTCGGCCTTGTGCGCCTCGGTGACCAGCCAGAACCTGGCGCCGGCGGCGAGATATTTCTGATACTCGGTGACGATCAGCGCCAGCGTGCCGGGCCACACCCACCAGCTGCTGCGCATGAAGCCGTCCTGGAACACCGGGTGCGGCACGATGTCGAGGTCCGGCATGGCGCGGCGGAATTCGAGCAGGCTGCGCTGCATGTGATAGCTGGCGGTCACCAGCCGGATGCTGTGGAAGCCCTCGTGCTCCATCCACAGCCGCGTCTCGACGGCATTGCCTGCGGTGTCGGCTGCGGCATGGCCGAGCGTGATGCAGCACGCCACCGCGTCGGGCGATTTCTGGGCCGTGCGCAGCAATTCGGTAAGCTCGACATTGCGCGACACGCCGGAGACGAACAGCTTCTTCGCCTTGCCGCTCTCGAGCAGCTCCAGCCCGGCGCGCAGGCGCAAGGGGCCGCCGGTCAGCACCACCACCGCGTCGGTCGGCGCGTCGGAGATGGTGGTCTTCTCGGGCCGCGGAATCTTATGCGCGAACCAGATCAGGCCGCCGGTCCAGCCGGCGGCGAGCAGGATCAGCGCCAGCAGCATGCGGCGTGCCGTGCGCAGCATCGCCGCCGCCGCGCCCCGCTTGCGCGCGGCCGGGGGCGGGGGCGGGGGCGGGGATGTGGCGTCGCCCGGACTCATTCCGGCCCCAGCAAGGCGGTCACCGCGGCGGCGAGATCGTCGTGGACCCGCACCGGCAGCACCGCGCCCGGGATGCCGTCGGCCTGGACCTTGGCGCCGTGCCCGGTGCGCACGAGATGGCGCGGGCAGCCGACCGCCGCCGCCGCCTCGAGGTCGCGCAGATTGTCGCCGATCATCGGCGTCAGGGCGGGGCTGGCGTGGAACCGGCTCAGCGCCTCTTCGAGCATGCCGGGGCCGGGCTTGCGCCGCCGCGTCGCCTGGTCCGGATGATCGGTGCAGATGAACAGCGCATCCACTCGCGCTCCCTCCGCCGCCAGTTCGCGGGCGAGCCGCTCGTGGATCCGGTCCAGCATCTCCATCGGGATGATGCCGCGGCCGACCACCGACTGGTTGGTGCACACCGCGACCTTCAGGCCGGCGCGGTTGAGTCGCGCCACGGCCTTGGCCGAACCCGGGATCATGATCAGTTCGCCCGGGCTCTTGATATACGCGGTGGACTCCTCGTTGAGCACGCCGTCGCGGTCGAGCAGGACCAGCTGTGCCATCACACCTTCTTCTTCAGCGCTTGCATGACCGTGCGCCGTGCGGTGAGCCAGGCCAGCCCGGCGGCGGCGGGCGGTACCAGCACCAGCGGCAGTAGTTGCCCCGTCGTCGGCCACAGCCGCGGCAGAAGCTTCGGATCGACCGCCTGGCTCGCCACGCCGAACGCGACCAGCGCCAGGGCGGCGATCAGGAGTCCCAGCAGGCCGCCGCGCAGCCCGAGCCGCGTCGCCTGGCCGGCGAACTGGTCGGCGATGTAGCCGTCCTCGGCCCCCATCAGGTGGAGCAGGTCGATCGCGTCGTGGTGCACGGCGAGGCCGGCCCGGGTCGCGATCACCACCGCGGCGGCGGCGGTCAGCCCCACCACCAGCACGATCGCCAGCGCCAGCCCGACGCCCAGCCGCGCCAGATGCACGAGGTCGGCGATCCACAGCTGATGATCGTCGAGCAGGGTGCCGTCGACCGCGGCGGCCAGACGCTGCTGCAGGCCCGCGATGTCGACATGTCCGTCCGGACTGAGCGTCACGTCGATCAGCTGCGGCACCGGGAGATTGTCGACGAGCCCGCCTTGGCCCAGCCACGGCGCCAGCAGCTCCGCGATCCGGCTGCGCGGCACCAAGGTCGCGTGCTGGATGCCTTGCTCGCGGCGCAGCACGTCGAAGATCCGCTGCACGCGGTCGTCGCCCGCGGTGCCGGTGCCGGCGGGTTTGGCACCGGTCAGTGCCGGGATCTCGATGGTAAGGCTGCCGGTCAGGCCGTGGCGCCAGCGCTGCGCCGCCTCGGCCGTCGCCAGGGCGCCCACGATCGCGATCGCGGCCAGGAACGCCATGGCGGCGACGATCCAGTCGAGGTGCAGCGGCGTCTCGTCGCGGCCCAGCGCCAGCCCGGCGCGCGTGGCGCCGGCCGGCGTCAGCACCGCGTCGCGCACCCGCCGGTGGACTTCGGCCAAGGCCTGGCGTGACAGCGCGACCACCATCACGCCGCACCCCGGTGCTTGATGCGGCTCAGATGGCCGCCGTCCAGACGGAGCTCGGGATGACGCATGCGCTCGACCAGGGCCGCGTTGTGGGTCGCGATCAGCACCGTCGTGCCCAGCCGGTGCAGCTCCTCGAACAGATGCATCAGGCGCACCGCGATGCGGTCGTCGACGTTGCCGGTCGGCTCGTCGGCCAGCAGAAGCCGCGGCCGCGTGATCACGGCGCGCGCGATGGCGACCCGCTGCTGCTGCCCGCCCGACAAGGTCGCGGGCCTCGCCTCCAGATGATCGCCGAGGCCGACCCAGGTCAGCAGCTCCACCACGTGTTCCTGCACCTTGCTCTCGTCCATGCCGGCGACGCGCAGGGGCAGGGCCACATTGTCCAGCGCCGACAGGTGCGCCAACAGCCGGAAATCCTGGAACACCACCCCGATCTGCCGCCTGAGCGCCGGCAGATCCTGGCGCGGAATGGTGGCAATATCGCGGCCGAACATGGTGATGATGCCGCGGGTCGGCCGCCGCGACAGATAGAGGAGGCTTAAGAGCGACGACTTACCCGCACCCGAGGGCCCAGTCAGGAAGTGGAACGAGCCCGGCGCCAGGTCGAGATAGACGTCGCGCAGCACCTCCGGCCCCAGGCTGTAGCGCAAGCCGACATTCTCGAACCGCACCACGGATGTACGCTTCCCTCAACACCGCGCGAGTCGCCAGGATTGGGGTGAGCATGGCATGCGCCGCCGCCCACCGGCAAGCGACCGGGTTTTCGCGGCTGTTGTCAGCATGACCTTGGCATGCCTATAAAATCTCCGAATCCGGCCGGCGGCCGGGAGGCACCTCACACAGGCTCGGCATGATCCTCGGCTGTCCCAATTGCGGCGCGCGATTTAGGGTACAGGCGGACGCCCTCGGCGAGGAGGGCCGGCAGGTGCGGTGCAGCCGCTGCCGCCACCAGTGGACCGCGACCACGGCCGACCTCCGGGCGGAGCCGGCCCCAAAGGCCAGGCCCCGCCGCGCCGCCCCGGCTCCGGCGGCCCCCAAGGCGAAGAAGCCGCCGCCCAAGCCGGCCGCACCACCGCCCCCCCCCCC
>DASWFO010000267.1:0-9300 GCA_036394195.1 Alphaproteobacteria bacterium
CCCGCCGAGCCGGTACTCGCCGGTGGCCAAGGGCCTCCTGACCACCCTCGGCATCGAGGTCGAGCGGTTCTATCGCTATTTCGACCGCGACTATTTCAGCCGCCTCGGGCTCCGCGGCGGCGTCCATTTCGACGCGGCGCATTACGGCGAGGATCGCGTCCTGGCCAATCCGTTCCGCTCCTGGGGCGAAAACGGGTCAGGTCTCGACCTCATCGACCGGTTTCCGATTTCGGGGCCGGGCCGCGCCGCGCTGCGGGCGCTTCTCGCCGACCCGGGCGATCCGCTGGCCCGCCTCGACGAGGCGGCGAAGCTGCACTATCTGCGGCACACCAACTATGAGGCCGTGCTGACCCGCGACTTCGGCCTGCCGGCGGACGCCGCGCTGGTGTTGCGCAACAGCATGGTCGGATTCTGGGGGGTCGGCTGGGACGCGGTCTCGGCCAACCAGGCGCGCACCTATGGAATGCCAGGGCTGCGGCGCGTGCGGTTCAAGGACGAGCCAACCGGTACGGGCCGCGACGAGCCCTATATCTTTCACTTCCCGGACGGGAACGCCGCGATCGCGCGTCTGCTGGTGCGTCGCCTGATCCCGGATGCCGCACCCGGGTCGACCATGGAGGACATGGTGACGGCGCGGCTGGATTATCGCCGGCTCGACGAGTCGGCCTCGCCGGTGCGCATCCGCCTGTCCTGCACCGCGGTCGAGGTGCGCAACGCGGCCGACGGCCGGTCCGTCGAGATCGTCTATGTGCAGGGCGACCGGGCGTATCGCGTGCGGACGCGCCACGCCGTGCTCGCCTGCTACAACCGCATGGTCCCTTATCTCTGCCCGGATCTCCCGGCACCCCAGCGCGAGGCGCTGACGTATGCCGAGAAAGTGCCGCTGGTCTACACGAACGTGGCACTCAGGACCTGGCGCGCCTTCGCCGACAGCGGATTTTATCGCGTCTATTCGCCGCAGGACTTTTTCTCTGAGACGACGATCGACTTCCCGGTGAGCCTCGGCGGCTACCGGTTCTCACCCGACCCGAGCCGGCCGGTCATCGTCCACATGGTCCATGTGCCGACCGAGCCCGGCCAGGGCTTGAGCGAGCGCGAGCAGCACCGCATCGGGCGCATGCGCCTGTTCACAACGAGCTTCGACGATTTCGAGCGCGCACTCCGCCGACAGCTGCAGGGCATTCTCGGCCGCCACGGCTTCGACCACGAGCGCGACATCGCGGGCATCACGGTGAACCGCTGGCCGCACGGCTACGCCTACGAATACAACGAGCTGTGGGACCCCGAAGGGTGGAGCCCCGAGACCGGGCCGCATGTGGCCGGCCGGGCCCCGCTCGGCCGGATCTCCATCGCCAATTCGGATTCGGAGGCGCACGCCTACGCCGACGCGGCGATCGACAGCGCGCACCGCGCGGTGCACGAGCAGCTGGCAGTGAAGGATTGAGGGGCCGCTCCGGGCGCCTAGAAGATGCCTTCGAGCAGCGCCTTCTTGCGCCGCGTGATCGTCGGCGTCTGGCCGTCGTCGACGGGTTTTCCAAGGGCGGCATTCTCGCGCAGGCGCTGCGATTCGCGCGGCGCGTCGACCACCGACGAGGGATCCTCAGCCGTGCGCCAGAACATCAGGTGATCCATGAACGTCGAGTTGGCGGTGACGATCGTCGAGTTCTCGCGGTCGACGACCTCGCGGATCTTGGAATCGGCCTGACCGGCGCCGGCACCGGCATGCGCGATCAGCGCGGATTCGCCGGGACTGAGGCTGGACCCCGCATTGGCGGCAGGGGCCGTGCCGGTCACCGCGGTGATGGCGCGTTGCGGGATCGTCTGCTCCTGCGGCCGGAGTGCGCCCGGATCGGGCGGACGCAGCGCATAGTCGGGCGGAAGCGATAGCGGCGCGCGGTTGACGATCTTGAACTCGTCGGGGGCGACCTTGTCGAGGCCCAGCACCTTGCGGGTGTCGCCGCCGCAGCCGGCGAGCATCGCGACGGCGAGTGCCGCCACGGCCGCCTGCGCCCAGCCGCGCAGACAAGGCACGCCCCGGTTCGGGGTCTCGGTCCTGTGCCGGCGAATCATGAGGCTCCCCTTTTACTCTGCTCGGCGCCGCCAAACAAGGAATCGATGAATAAAAGGGCAACCCCGACCGTGATCGCCGAGTCCGCCACGTTGAATGCCGGCCAATGCCAGCCCAGCGCGTGCACATCGAGGAAATCGAACACCGCCCCCAGGCGAATTCGGTCGATGACATTGCCGATCGCCCCGCCGATGACGAGCCCCAGCGCCACCGCGGGCATGGTCCGGGCGGCCCGCAGCAGCCAGCGCGTCAGTACGGCGACGATCGCCAGGGCCACCACCACGAAGATCCACGACCCGGCCGCCGAGCCGCCGTTGAACAGCCCGAAGCTGACCCCGTAATTCCACACCGTCACCAGGTTGAAGAACGGCAGCACCTCGACGACGCCGCGCCCGCTGGCGACCAGGTATTTGTACAGCCACGCCTTCGACACCTGATCGACGGCGATGACGGCGAGAGCCAGTCCCAGCCCGGGTGTCTGCGGTGCGCCGACTCTCGCCATGGACTATTGGGCCGCCGCGGGCAGATGCCCGACCGCATCCGCGCAGCGCGTGCAAAGAGTCGGATGCGCGGCGTGCCGGCCCACCTCGGGAAGCACCTTCCAGCAGCGGTCACACTTGGCGCCCTCGGCCGCGGCGAAGCGGGTCCACACGCCGGGCACGTCGGGCAGCGAGAACAGCGTGCTGCGGTCGGCGCCGACCTCGGCCGCCGGACGCACGCTCGCGGCCGAGGTGATCCAGATCTCCGCCGGATCGAGGCCGCGCATGGCCTCGAGATACTCCGGTTCGGCGAACGCCACCGGAGCCGCCTGCAGGCTCGAGCCGATCTTCTTGTCGGCGCGGGCCAGCTCGATGGCGCCGGTCACCACCCGCCGCAAGTCGCGGATCTTGTTCCAGCGCGCGGCCAGCGCCTCGTCGCGCCAGGCGGCCGGGATGTCGGGTACCAACTGCAGATGGACGCTCTCGCCGTCGCCGGGATGGCGGGCAAGCCACGCCTCCTCGGCCGTGAAGCAGAGAACCGGCGCCAGCCAGGTGACCAGGCACTGGTAGACGCGATCCAGAACCGTGCGGACGGCGCGGCGGCGCGGGCTGTCGGCCCGGTCGCAGTAGAGCGAATCCTTGCGGATGTCGAAATAGAACGCCGATAGATCGACGGCGCAGAAATTGTGCAGCGCCGTGTAGAAGCCGGTGAACGCATAATCCTCGACCGCGCGGCGGCGCGCGGCGTCGAGCTCAGCCAGCCGGTGCAGCACCCAGCGCTCCAGCTCCGGCAGCTTGGCCAGATCCGGCGCCGCGTCGAGCGCCAGCCGCTCGCCGGCGCTGAAGCCGGCCAGATTGCCCAGCAGATAACGAAGCGTGTTGCGCAAGCGGCGATACAGCTCGGCGTAGTGCTTCAGGATCTCCGGACCGATGCGCAGGTCTTCGGTGTAGTCGGAGCTCACGACCCACAGGCGGAGGATGTCGGCGCCGAGCTTGCCGGCGACGTCCTGCGGCGCCACGACATTGCCGAGTGACTTCGACATCTTCCGGCCCTGCTCGTCGAGCACGAAGCCGTGGGTCAGCACCGCCTCATAAGGTGCGCGGCCGCGCGTCCCGCACGATTCGAGCAGCGACGAATGGAACCAGCCGCGATGCTGATCCGATCCCTCGAGATAGAGCGAGGCCGGCCATTTGAGATCCGGCCGCTGCTCCAGCACGAACGTATGTGTCGAGCCGGAATCGAACCACACGTCGACGATGTCCTTCACCTGGTCATAGTCGGCCGGATCGTATTTGTTCCCGAGGAACCGCGACGGCTCGCTCGTATACCAGGCGTCCGCCCCTTCCTCTGCGAACGCCTGTGCCACGCGCTCGATGACATCGGGATCGCGCAGAACCTCGCCGGTCGTTTTGTGAACGAAGATGGCGATCGGTACGCCCCAGGCGCGCTGGCGCGAGATGCACCAGTCCGGCCGCGTCTCGATCATCGAGCGGATGCGGTTGCGGCCGGCCGGCGGAAACCATTTCGTCTCGTCGATCGCCCGCAACGCCGTGTCGCGCAGATGATTGCGCGACATCGAGATGAACCATTGCGGCGTGTTGCGGAAGATCAGCGGCGCCTTGGAGCGCCAGGAATGCGGGTAGGAATGGACGAGCTTGCCCTGTCCGAGCAGCGCGCCGGCGTCCTTCACCGCCTGGATGACGGCGGCGTTGGCGTCGCCCGGCTTGCCGTAGGGCGTGTAGACGCGCTTGCCGGCGAACAGCGGCACATGCGGGTAGTACGTGCCGTCGTCGGCGACGGTGTCCGGCACCTCGATGTGATTGGCGGTCCCGAGCTCGTAGTCGTCCGCGCCATGGCCGGGCGCGATATGGACGAAGCCGGTGCCCGCCTCGGTGGTGACGAACTCGCCGTTCAGCACCGGCACGTCGAAGTCGTAGCCCCCATTTGCATCGGATATGCCACGCAGCGGGTGCCCCACGACCGTGCCGATGAGGTCCTTGCCCTTGACGCGCAGCGACCAGTCGAACTCGGCCTCGCCGATCCCGACCGCCTCCACGAAGTGCGACATCAGGTCCTTGGCCACCAGAAGCCGCTGGCCCGGCTTGACCAGGCTGCCCTCGTGCACCGCCTTCACGGTCAGCAGGTCGTATTCGATGTCGGCACCGGCGGCGATCGCGCGGTTGCCCGGCAGGGTCCACGGCGTGGTGGTCCAGATGACGATGCCGGCGTCCTTCAGCTGCGGCTTTGCCGAGCGCAGGATCGGAAACCGCACATAAACCGTGGTCGAGGTGTGGTCGTGATATTCGATCTCGGCCTCGGCCAGGGCGGTCTTCTCGACCACCGACCACATCACCGGCCGCGAGCCCTTGTAGAGGCTGCCGCTGAGAGCGAACTTGCCGAGCTCGCGCACGATCTGCGCCTCGGCGGCGTACGACATGGTCGAGTAGTAGTTCTCCCAGTCGCCCTCGACACCCAGCCGCTTGAACTCGTCGCGCTGGATCGCGATCCATCGGGCGGCGAAGTCCCGGCACTCGCGCCGGAATTCGACGACCGGCACCTTGTCCTTGTCCTTGCCTTTGGCCCGATACTCCTCCTCGATCTTCCATTCGATCGGCAGACCGTGGCAGTCCCAGCCGGGCACGTAGTTGGCGTCCTGCCCCAGCATCTGGTGCGCGCGGTTGACCACGTCCTTCAGGATCTTGTTGAGCCCGGTGCCGATATGGATGTTGCCGTTGGCGTAAGGCGGGCCGTCGTGGAGGATGTATTTCTCGCGGCCGCGCGCCGCGTCGCGCAGCCGCTTCCACAGGTTCATGGTCTGCCAGCGCTTGAGCATCTCGGGCTCGCGCTTCGGCAGATCGCCCTTCATCGGGAAGGTCGTCGCCGGCAGGAAGACCGTCGATTTGTAGTCCATCACACGAGCGCTCCGGCGGCCCGGGTGCGGCGCCGGGTCGCGGTCAGCACCCGCTCGACATGCACGAGCCCGCGCAGGCAGTTCGCGACATGCGCGGCATTGTCCTCGGCGAGGCCGTCGACCTGAATGTCGATCACGAGGCCGCCGGGACCGTCACCGACGACATCGCCGTGAAAGCGAAGCGGGACGAGGCCCCGTTTGGCGAACAGTTCAAGCACGCGCGGCATCACCCCAGGTTCGGGTGCTGCGAACACGGAGAAGCACCAAGTGGAAAGAGATCTGAAATCAGCAGCAGACACGACACGCAAGCTCCTTCGGCGACGATTGACGGACGACGGCGTTCCGGCCCTGGACAGGGACCGGGCCGGTAATTCGCCCGATAATCGTTGCGGCAAGGAGCTCGGCGGTCATGGCGGCGGGATCATAGAAACGGTGCCGCAAAGCGTCAACAGCTTGCCGGCGGCGCGGGACCGCCCGCCTTACGGCGATGCGCCGGTGAACGCCCGCCGGGCGGTCTCGGCGTCGCGCGCGATCTGCGCCTTGAGCGCCTCCAGACCGTCGAATTTCTGCTCCGGCCGGAGGTATTTGATGAGCGCCACGCGCAGCCGGCGGCCATAGAGATCGCCCGTGTAATCAAAGAGATGCACTTCGAGGCGCGGCTCCGACTGGCCGCCGATGGTGGGCCGGAGGCCGAGATTGGCGACGCCGTCGATCCAGGTCGCCGTCTCGGCGAGGCTGCGCCCGGCACCCGCCCCCGGGTCGGCGATCGCGACCCGCACCGCATAGACTCCGAACGCCGGCCGCAGATAGTCGCCGAGGCCGAGATTCGCCGTCGGAAAGCCGATCGTCCGGCCGCGGGCGTCGCCGCGCATGACCCGGCCTTCGATCTCGAACGGCCGACCGAGAAGAAAGGCGGCGGTCTGCGGGTCGCCCTCGAGCAGCGCCTCGCGCACCCCGGTGGACGACGCAATCAACGATTCACCCCAGGCGGGGCTGGTGGGCGCGCTCACCGGCGGCATGATCGTGGTGTCGATGCCGCGGGCCGCCAGCCGGGCCCGCAGCATCTCGGAATTACCGGCGCGTCCCTTACCGAACACGAAGTCATAGCCGACGATCACGTGCCGCGCGCCGAGCCCTTCGGCCAGGACCTTGTCGACGAACTCCTCGGCGGTGCGGCTGGCGAGGGCGGCATCGAAGCGCAGCACGAACAGGTGGTCGATACCGAGGACGGCGAGCACCCGCGCTTTGGTGCGGAATCGCGTCAGCAGGAAGGGCGGCGAGTCCGGCCGGAAGAAGCGCCGCGGATGCGGCTCGAAGGTCAGCACCGAGGCCGATGCCTTGGCGGCGCGGGCGCGGCTGACCGCGTCGCCGATGACCGCCTGATGGCCGCGGTGAATGCCGTCGAAATTGCCGATCGCCACGACGCTGTCGCGCGCTTCGGGCGGAACCGGAAAAAGATGGCGGTGGATAATCACGACGACGTTAGCAGCGGGGGTGGCGCGCCGCCGCCCTGACTTGTCTAACGCGCCCGCGCGGATCCACTCTCCGCCATCGAAGAGCGGAGCGGCACGATGACGACGGCCTCGCCCTCGAGCACGACCTTGTTGCCGACGGTGATGATCGTCGACAGGGTGGCCCGACGCTTCTCCGGAACGAGATCCAGCACCGTCGCCCGCACATGGAGCGTGTCGCCGCTGCGCACCGGGGCCTTGAACCGCAAAGTCTGGCTGACATAGATGGCGCCGGGACCGGGCAGCTTCATGCCCAGGACCGTGGAGATGAACGCGGCAGTCAGCATGCCGTGCGCGATGCGGCCCGAGAACATCGTGGCGCTGGCGAATTCTTCGTTAATGTGGACCGGGTTGTTATCGCCCGAGATGCCGGCGAACAGCACGATGTCCGTCTCGGTCAGGGTGCGCGCATAAACCGCCGTCTGCCCGACCTTCAGATCCTCGAAGAACAGGCCGTGCAGCTCGGCGAGGTCGTTCATGCCATCGTTCATGCCGCGACGCTTTCCGACGACACCGCAATGTTGCGGTGCGAAAACAGGTCGGCGGACTATAACCGCGTCTCGCAGGAGCGGCAACTGGCCCCGGGATGCGGGGCAGAGGTACCGTATGGCTTGCCCGCCGATGGTTCGAGGGCCATTATTCGGTCGGCTGGCGATGTTCTACCGCCAATAGGCTGTTCAAAATGGTGTCCAAGGTCTCCGCTCCGGGTGCAAAACCCAGCCAGACGCTCACCGGGATCGAGCTGTTCAAGGCGCTCACGCCGGCCGAGCGGCAGGCGGTCGAGCGCCGCTGCCGTTGGCGCACCTACTCCGACGGCGAGCAGATCATCGACCGCGAGAACGACACCCAGGACGTGTTCTTCGTCGTCGCCGGGCTGACGCGGGTGGTGAATTACTCGCCCAGCGGACGCGAGGTCAGTTTTGACGAGATCGGCAGCGGCGGCGTGTTCGGCGAGCTTGCGGCAATCGACGGCCGTCCCCGCTCGGCGGCGGTGGTCGCGCGAGGCGAGACCCTCGCCGCCTCGCTGTCGGCCGCGGCGTTTCGCGAGACCCTGGAAGGCTATCCGCAGGTGACGAACGCGCTGCTGCGGCGCCTGGCGGCGGTGGTCCGCGAATCGACCGACCGGATCATGGATCTGAGCACGCTCGGCGCGCAGAACCGGGTCTATGCGGAGCTGCTGCGCGAGGCGCGCGAAACCGATCCGAAGGCGTTCGAGCAACGCGCCAATCAGGCGCGCATCCAGCCCATGCCCGTGCATTCCAATATCGCCGCGCGCGTCAGCACGGCGCGCGAGACGGTGGCGCGCGTGCTGGGCGAGCTCGGTCGTAAGGGAATTCTGGGGCGCGAGGCGGATGCGTTGGTGATCCTCGACGTGAATCGCCTGACGAAAATGGTCAAGGAATTCCGCGGCGAGTGAGGGTTGAGCCGAGGTACTTTGCGATGACTCCAAGCCCAATACCGGCCCGGACGCCGCAATCCCTTGCCAATGTCGAGCTGTTCAAGCCGCTGACGCCGGCGGAGCGGCAGGCCCTGGAGAAGCGCTGCCGCTGGCACAGCTACGACGAGGGCGAGCAGATCATCGACCGTGAGACGGCCTCGGGCGACGTCTTCTTCGTCATCTCCGGGCGGGTGCGCGTGGTCAATTACTCAGCCGCCGGGAAAGAGGTCAGCTTCGACGACATCCGCCCCGGCGGCGTGTTCGGCGAACTGTCGGCCCTCGATAATCAGCCGCGGTCCGCATCCGTGGTCGCCAAAAAGCCGCACACGCTCACCGCGGCGATGTCGGCGGCGACCTTCCGCGAGGTCCTGATCAGCCATCCGCAGAGCGCCACCGCGCTGCTGCGCCGTCTGGCCGAGGTGATCCGGGAGTCCACGGAGCGGATCATGGATCTCAGCACGCTCGGCGCCCATAACCGCATCTTTGCGGAGCTGCTGCGCGAGGCGCGCGAATCCGACCCCACGGCGTTCAGCCAGAACGCCAACCGGGCGAGCATTCGACCCCTTCCGGTGCATGCCGACATCGCCGCCCGGGTCAGCACCGCCCGCGAGACGGTGGCGCGGGTGCTGAGCGATTTGAGCAAGAAGGGGATCGTCGAGCGCGAACACGACGCGCTGGTCCTGCTCGACGTCGGCCGGCTCGCCAAAATGGTCAAGGAATTCAAGCTGGAATAGGCCTGTGATCGTCGTCACAGCGCTGGCGAGCCGCGCGGCGTAGCTTGGCGACCTAGTAGACGTTCCCCCTCTCCCTAAACACTAGGGCCGGACTTTTCAGTCCGGCCCTTTTTTATGCCGTGCTTATGCCCGCCGCAGGCTCGTCAGGGGCGGGCAAA
>DASWFO010000268.1:0-4796 GCA_036394195.1 Alphaproteobacteria bacterium
CTCGAAGCCGCATGAGATGTCGGACGCCATGCGCTGGTTCGTCGGCGGCCAGCAGGCGCTGATGCCCGAGTTCCTCGCCATGGTCGCGGGCACCGTGAACAGCTATTCGCGCCTCGTGCCGGGGTACTGGGCGCCGACCTCCGCGACCTGGGGGGTGGAGAACCGCACCGCGGCGCTGCGCGTGATCCGCGGCGGCCCGTCGAGTCAGCGGGTCGAATACCGCATCGCGGCCGCGGACATCAATCCCTACATCGCGCTCGCCGCGGCGATCGGTTCCGGGCTTTGGGGCATCGAGCATCGCCTCGAGCCGGACGCGGCCATCCAGGGCAACGCCTACGACCTCGAGCATCCGCCGCACCGGCGCTTGCCCGCGACACTTTATGAGGCCGCCGACCGCCTGGCCGCCTCCAAACCCGCGCGCGCCTTGTTTGGCGACGCCTTCGTCGAGCACTATGCCGCCACCCGGCAATGGGAAGAACGGGAGTTCCGCAAGGCAATCACCGATTGGGAACTGGCGCGATATTTCGAAATCATCTGAGACTGAAGCGTAAGGCATGACTGAAACACTGAAGACCATCAGCCCCGTCGACGGCCGCGTATACGTCGAGCGGCCCCTCGAGACCGCCGCCGGCATTGACCGCGCGCTCGATACCGCCCAACGCGCCCAGCGCGCCTGGGCGTCCCTCACGCTCGCCGCGCGCGGCGCGCTGTTGAGCCAGGCCGTCGATGCCTTCGTCGCCAAGGCGGGCGACATCGCCGCCGAGATTACCTGGCAGATGGGACGCCCCATTCGTCACTCGCCCGGCGAGATCCGGGGCTTCGAAGAACGCGCGCGCTACATGCTGAACGTGGCGCCCGAGGCGCTCGCCGCGGTCCAACCCGGCGCGAAGGCGGGCTTTGCGCGCCAGATCAAGCGGGTGCCCCTCGGCGTGGTCGCGGTGGTCGCGCCGTGGAATTACCCCTACTTGACGGCGGTCAATGCCGTGCTGCCGGCGCTCATTGCCGGCAACGCCGTCGTGCTCAAACATTCGCATCAGACACCGCTGTGCGCCGAGCGTTTCCTCGAGGCCTTCGCGAGCGCCGGCGTACCGGCCGGCGTATTCCAATACCTGCACTTGTCGCACGCGAATACCGCCCGCCTGATGGGCGACTCGCGCGTCGCGAACGTGTGTTTCACGGGTTCGGTGTCGGGCGGGCGCGCCGTCGTTGAGGCGACGGCCGCCGGGTTTGCGACCTCGGGGCTCGAATTGGGCGGCAAGGATCCGGCCTACGTGCGCAGCGATGCCAATCTTGCGCACGCCATCGAGACCTTGACCGACGGCGCCTTCTACAACGCCGGCCAGTCCTGCTGCGGCATCAAGCGGATCTATGTGGCGGGATCGCGTTACGGGGAATTCGTCGATGGCGTCGTTGAGCTCACGAAGAAGTACCGGCTGGGCTCCCCGCTCGATCCCGAGACCTCGATCGGTCCCCTCGTACGCACCTCCGCCGCCGAGGCCGTCCGCACGCAAGTACGGGAGGCCATCGCCCACGGGGCTCGGCAGCTGATCGACGAGGCGGGGTTCGCGGCCTCCGCCCGGGGAACCCCGTACCTCGCGCCCCAGGTGCTGGTCGACGTAGACCACTCGATGGCCATCATGCGCGACGAGACCTTTGGTCCCGCGGTGGGCATCATGAAGGTCGCCTCCGACGACGAAGCGCTTCGGCTGATGAACGACAGCGAGTTCGGCCTCACGGCCGCGATCTTTTCGGCGGATGCGGCGCGCGCCGAGGCACTCGGCGATGCGCTGGAGACGGGCACGGTGTTCCTGAACCGGTGCGACTATCTCGATCCCGCCCTCGCCTGGACCGGCGTCAAGAATTCGGGACGCGGCTGCACCTTGTCGCGCGTCGGATTCGAGCAGCTGACGCGGCCGAAGTCCTACCATTTTAGGATGACGACATGAACATGAATCTGCGCGGCAATTGGAATTATCCGACCACGATCTGGGCAGGTCCCGGCCGCATCGCCGAGCTGGCCAAGGCGTGCTCCCAGGTGGGCATGAGGCGCCCGCTTCTCGTCACCGACGAAGGTCTCATCGGCGCCCCCATGATCAAGAACGCGCTGGCCGCGCTGAAAGGCGCGGCCCTGTTCGGTGGCGTCCGCGGAAACCCGGCCTTGAGTCACGTCGAAGCGGGCCTCCATGCCTATCGCGCCGGGGACCACGACGGTGTCGTGGCGTTCGGCGGAGGATCGGCGCTCGACGCGGGCAAGGTCGTGGCGTTCATGTCGGGACAGACTCGCCCGTTGTGGGATTTCGAGGATGTCGGCGACTGGTGGGCTCGCGCGGACCCCGCCGGCATCGCGCCGGTCGTCGCCGTCCCGACCACCGCGGGCACGGGTTCGGAGGTCGGCCGGGCCGGCGTCATTCTCAACGAGGACGCGCACCAGAAAAAGATCATCTTCCACCCGCAGATGATGCCGCGCGTCGTCATCTCCGACCCGGAACTCACGGTCGGTCTGCCGCGGGCGGTGACTGCCGCGACCGGCATCGACGCCTTCGTCCATTGCTTCGAGGCGTTCTGCGCGCCGGGATTTCATCCGCTCGCCGATGGGGTCGCCCTCGAGGGCATGCGGCTCATTCATCGCTACCTCCCGCGCGCCTGTGCCGACGGCACGGACATCGAAGCCCGCGCGCACATGCTCGCCGCCGCCTCGATGGGCGCCACGGCCTTCCAGAAGGGCTTGGGCGGCGTCCATGCGATTGCGCACCCCGTGGGGTCATGGTTCAACACCCACCACGGGCTGACCAATGCGGTCATTCTTCCCTACGTCATGACGTTCAACCGAAGCGCGATTGAGGACAAGACCGATATCATCGCGCGCGTGCTCAACCTGCCTGCGTCCGGCTTCGATGGCTTCTTCGACTGGGTGCTCAAGATGCGCCGCGACCTTGGAATACCGCATACGCTGGCCGGCATAGGAGTCAGCGCCGATAAGGCCGCGATCATCGGACGCGAGGCGGCGGTCGATCCGTCGGCCGGCGGCAACCCCATCCCGGTCGACGCCGCGCAGCTCGAACGCATCTTCCGGGCCGCGGTGGATGGGAGCCTCGCGGCAGTGGACGGCGCCGCGTGACAGGCCCGCGGATCCTGATCGTCGACGGCAACGTCGCCGAGATTCGCGCCCGCCAAGTTGCAGCGCTCGGATATGACTCGGGAACCGGCTACGCGCGGGTGCTGCACCGCCTCGATCCTTCGCTCCGCGTCGACATCCTGGCCGCCGCGGACGGCGCTGCGCTTGTCGAGGGAGTCAGCCTCGAGAGCTACGACGGCGTCACCATGACCGGATCGGCACTCAACATCTACAACGGCGGCGCTCCCGTGACCCGCCAGATCGACCTCGCCAAGGCCGTCTTTGCCGCCGGCGTTCCGTTCTTCGGCAGCTGCTGGGGCCTGCAGGTCGCGATAACCGCCGCAGGCGGCGAGGTACGCGCCAATCCGCGCGGCCGTGAGTTCGGGTTTGCCCGGCGCATTCTGCAGAGCGACGCCGGTCGGGAGCATCCTCTGTTCGCCGGCAAGCCGGCCGCGTTCGAGGCGCCTGCCATTCATCGCGATGAGATCGCCTCGCTCCCGGCCGGTGCAGCGATGCTGGCCGCCAATGACTTCGGCGTACAAGCAGCGTCATTCACCCACGGCCGCGGCACTTTCTGGGGCGTGCAGTACCACCCGGAGTACGACTATGCCGACATTGCTGCGGCGGCCGAGCGCTACGGCGAGACGCTGGTCCGGGAAGGGATGTTCCGCGACGCGGCGGCGCTCGCAGCGTTCGCCGGCGAACTTCGCGCCCTACAGGCGAACCCATCCGACACGACGCTTCTCTGGAAGCACGGGTTGGGTCCGGCCATGCGTACCGAGGCGCTGCGCCTGCTCGAAATCCGCAACTGGCTGCATGCCCAAGTGCTGCCTCGCATGACACGAAATGCCTGAAGCCGCATTCGTCGAGAGCGCAGCGCTAACTCTTGCGCGCGCTGCTAATTCTTGCGATCGAAAACCAGCAGAGTCGACGTCGCCGACGCATACAAGCGCCCGGCCGCGTCCGTGATCCGTCCTTCGGCAAATGCCACTCGCCTGCCGACCGAAACGACCTTGCCTTCGGCGCGCACGCTTGACGTGCTGTCCCATCGCTTAGACCTGCGCGAAACCGCCGTCCACGAAGAGTTCGATACCGGTGATGTAGCTGCTGTCCTCAGAGGCGAGGAACACGACCGCCTTCGCGATCTCATCGGGGATGCCGAGCCTGCCCATTGGAATGCTGCCGGAAATCATCTTCAACCGTTGCTGGCCCGCCTCGCTGGTACCCAGTAGCTGGCTCAATCCGGGCGTGTCGATGGAACCGGGGCTCACCGCATTCACACGGATGCGGCGACTCTTCAAGTCCGTCGTCCATGTGCGCGCAAATGAACGCACCGCCGCCTTGGTGGCGGAATAGACGCTGTTCGCCGGCAACCCCTTGCTGCCGACGATGGACGCGTTCAAGACGATCGAGGCGCCGTCCGGCATCAGCGGCAACGCCTTCTGCACGGTAAAGAGCAGGCCCTTGACGTTGACGCTGAAGATCGATTCGTAGAACTCCTCGGTGATCGTACCGAAAGGGGCAAGCGTCGCCACGCCGGCGTTCGCGAACAGGACGTCGAGCCGGCCCTTGTCCTGCTTGATTCGCGCAAACAGGCGATCGAGATCGCCGAGGTTCGACACGTCGCCCTGTACGCCGGCGACGTTCTTGCCGATTTCCCTTGCCGCCGCAGCCAATTCCG
>DASWFO010000269.1:0-20075 GCA_036394195.1 Alphaproteobacteria bacterium
GTATCAGTACACGCTCGTCGATGCCGACGGGTCCGAGCTCCGCCACTGGGCCCCGATCTTTCTGGACAAGCTGAAGGCCATCCCGGGCATTACCGGCGTCGCCAGCGACCAGGCGAATGCCGGCCCCCTGCTCGACATCACGGTCAATCGCACCGCCGCGTCGACCTACGGGATCCTGCCGGCGACGATCGACAACACGCTCGACGATGCCTTCGGCCAACGCATCGTCTCCACCATGTTCACGACCCTCAATCAGTACCACGTCGTTCTCGAGGTCCAGCCGAAATTCCAGTACGGCCCCGAGGCGCTGAACGATCTGTATGTCAGCTCCTCGACCGGCCAGCAGGTGCCGCTGCGGACCCTGGTCGACACCGTGAGCAGGGTGGCGCCGATCGTCATCAACCACCAGGGCCAGTTTCCCTCGGTCACGCTGTCCTTCAACCTGACGCCGGGGACCTCCATCGGCCAGGCGGTCAGCGCCATCCACCAGATCGAGGCCGAGCTCGGCAAGCCCGCATCTTTGGCGACCAGCTTCCAGGGCAACGCCCAGGCCTTTATCTCTTCATTGTCCAGCGAGCCTGTCCTGATCGCCGCGGCGCTGGTCGTGATCTACATCATCCTCGGCGTGCTTTATGAGAGCATCGTTCATCCGATCACGATCCTCTCGACCTTGCCGTCGGCCGGCCTCGGTGCGCTGCTCATGCTCATGGCGTTCCATTTCGACCTCAGCGTGATCGCGCTGGTCGGCATCATCCTGCTCATCGGCATCGTCAAGAAGAATGCGATCATGCTGATCGACTTCGCGCTCGAGGCGGAGCGGAATCAGGGCATGACTCCGGAGCAGTCGATCTATCAGGCCTGCGTGCTGCGCTTCCGTCCGATCCTCATGACCACCATGGCGGCCTTGCTGGGCGGCGTGCCGCTGATGCTCGGCACCGGGACCGGGTCCGAGATCCGTCAGCCGCTCGGCTACAGTATCGTCGGCGGCCTGCTGGTCTCGCAGCTGCTCACGATCTACACGACCCCGGTCGTCTATCTCTATCTGGATCGGCTGAGCCGCGCCCTGGGCCGGGTCCGCCACCAGGGGCAAATCCCTCCTCAAGCGGCGCCGACGCCCTATCCCGCCGAGTAGCCCACTCCCAATAGCTAGCCGCGCCGCGGGATCTTGCAAACATCGGCGGACCGGCATGTATATTGCGGGCCGGCATGTATATTGCTTCCCGTGTCATCGGCTTATGATGTCATCCGGTCGCACACCTTCTGCACCCGGCAAAGGTCTGAGGCCGAAGGCAAATTCTACTATTCTCAGTGGGGATCGCCATGAGCTATGAGGCAATCACGGTCACGCCGAGCACTCCCCATGTCGGGGCCGAGATCGGCAACATCGATCTGACCCGGCCGCTCAGCAATCGCGAGGTCGAGGAAGTTCACCAGGCGCTGCTGCAGTACTCGGTCATTTTCTTCCGCAACCAGAAGCTCGATTTCGAGTCGCACACGCGCTTTGCCCGCTATTTCGGCGATCTCGCCGTCCATGTCGGCGGCGATGGGACGGCCTCGCAGATCATCCCCGGCCATCCCGAGATCAGGCGCCAGCATTTCGACGCTAAATCCAAGCGGGTCTCGGGCGAGGTCTGGCATACCGACCAGTCCTGCGCCGAAATCCCCCCGATGGGCAGCATCCTCTACCAGGCCGAGGTGCCGCCCGATGGCGGCGGCGACACCCTGTTCGCCAGCATGTACAAGGCCTACGACGAACTGTCGGACCGCATGAAGTCCTTCCTCGAAGGCCTGACCGCGCTGCATGACGGCGCGCTCGCCTACGACAAGGGCGCTAAGACGGTCTATCCCACCGCCTCGCATCCGGTGATCGCGCGGCACCCCGAGACCGGGCGCAAGCTCATCTATGTCAATCGCGGCATGACCGTGAAGATCAACGAGTTGCCCCGCGACGAGAGTGCGGCCGTCCTCGAATTTCTCTTCGACCATTGCGCGCGGCCGCATTGGCACCTGCGCTTCCGCTGGACAAAGGACTCCATCGCGTTCTGGGACAACCGCTGCGCCCAGCATTTCGCCATCTGGGATTACTGGCCGAATGTGCGCTCGGGCTATCGGGTCCTGGTCAAGGGCACGGCGCCGTATCTTCTGCCCGCCGCGTGACGCCGCGGCCATGAAGACGCGTGTCCGGGCCTTTGCGGCGCTTATCGCCGCTTCGGTCCTGGTCACGCTTCCGGCGCAGGCCTCCGATATCGTCATCACCAATCTCGGCACCAACCTCTTCGGCGTGCCCTATACGGTCGGGCTGGAAAAAGGGATCTTCAAAGCTGCCGGCGCGCCGGTCACCGGCGTGCTGAACGGCGGCGGCGGCGGCAGCGTGTTGCGGGCGCTTCTGGCGAACGATCTGCCGTTCGGCGAAGTCGCGACCACCACGGTGATCGCCGCACAGCATGAGGGTCTGGATATCGTCGCCGTATGCGGCGCGCTGCATACGTTCGACGACACTTATTTCGTCCTGCACGGCTCGCCCATCCGCACCGTCAAGGACTGGGTCGGCAAGCGCATCGCTTTTACCTCGCCGCAATCGAGCTCGCAGGCGGACGCTCTCATCGTGCTCCACCATTTCGGCATCGCGCCCAGCGCGGTGACGATGGTGGCGACGGGCGGCTACTCGCAAAGCCTCACCATGCTCGATCTCGGGGCGGTCGACGTCGCCATGGCGGGTGCGCCGCTCAGTTATTTCAAGGGCAAGAAATACCGGGCAATCATCAAGAGCGACGAGGTCCAAGAGCCGACGCTGGCCGGCCTCTGCATCACGACCGGCGCCTATCTGAAGGCGCATCCCGATACGATCCGGGCCATCCTGCTGGCGCGTCGGCGCGCCATCGCCTATGTCAACGAACATCCGAAGGAATCCGGTGCGATCGCCGCGCGCGCCTATGATCTCGATCCCGTCGTGTTCAGCCAGGCGGTGGAGGATGCGACCAAGGCGCGGGCGCCGATCTGGGTCCCCGGCGACATCGACATCGCCGAGCTCGTCCGGCTGCAAGACGGCATGCGCCTGACCGGGCTCAATGTCGATGCCGATTGGAGCAAGCTCATCGATCTCTCCTATCTGCCGGTGGACCTGCAGGCCAAGAGCCGCCTCACGACCCATTGATCGTCGGCGCCTGGCTTTGTCGGCGCACTTCGATCCGGGAGGACACGTGGTCGTGTGCAGCCAAGGGGTGGATTCGGGGGCCGCGCCTCGCGTACATTGCCGGCCTCAAACGGGGAAAAAGCATGCGCGAAGATGGGACCGGCCAGTCGGTGCCGCGGACCAATGATCTGGGATTGCCGCGCGGCCTCGGACGTTACGCCGAGGGTAGGAAGCGGCCCCTTGGCATCCGGCACGTCGACGTGCCGGCATCGCCGCCGAGTGTCTGGCGCGCCAAGAAGGCCGCGGCGTGATCGCCAAATCGCTTCTCCTCGCGGCGCTGTTCACGCTCCCGCTGGCGGTCAGCGCGGCGGCGCTCGACCGCGATCGCGAGTCCGTGCCGTGGTTCATGAAGCGCCAGGATTCGTCTGGCCAGGCGCCCGACCCGCTCGTGACACGCGAGGCGGTGCTGCAGGTCTACGCCGCGCGCACGGTCGGCTGGCGCGGCGTGTTCGCGGTCCACACCTGGATCGCGCTCAAGCCGACCGATGCACGGCGCTTTACGCGCTACGAGGTGATCGGCTTCGGCGTCGAGCGCGGCATCCCGGCGATACGCGTCGACCGCATGGGCCCCGACAATTATTGGTTCGGGGCCAAGCCTGAGCTGCTCCTCGACCGCCGCGGCCCTGATGTCGATGCGCTGATCGACAAGGTGAGGGTGGCGATTGCCAGCTATCCGTGGCCGACTGAGTACACGACCTGGCCGGGACCGAACAGCAACACGTTCACGGCATGGATCGCGCGCGAAGTGCCGGAGCTGCGCCTGTCCTTGCCGTCCACCGCCATCGGCAAGGACTATCTGGGCGTCGTTCCGGTCGCACGGGCCCCGAGCGGCACCGGGGCGCAGCTGTCGCTGTTCGGCGTCGCCGGCGGGCTTGTTGCGCTGCACGAAGGGGTGGAACTCAACCTATTGGGGCTGGTGCTCGGGATCGACGTAAGGTCGCCCGCGCTCATCCTGCCGGGTATCGGCCGGATCGGGACCGCACGTCCGGTGAATTGAAGATCTACCCTGTGGATTGTTTTATCGCAGCTGCTGTCCTTTATCGCATTCGATTAACGATTTCGCCGTAATCCGGCCTGAGTCGTGTCCAAGTTTTGTCACGTCTCAGTCGAATAGTGACAAAAAGGGGGGACTCCGGAACGTCCTCCCCCCGGGCCTCGTTTCGCGAATGTGAGACAACGCACTAGCCCTCGCCGTCCCTCCCCTGCAGGGCGCGGGTCCCCCCTCGAAAAGCTTCTGAACAGGCGAATCGCGAAGCTCTCGACGTGGCTCGACCGTCATGCGCCGTATTGCCGGGAGGAGCAGGCACATCTGGATGAAGGCTCGCGCGAGCGCGCCTACTGGCACTACGGCTATGTCGTGGCCCTCGGCGACGTGCGCGATTTCATCCGCGACGGCCGCCGTATGCTGCCGCGCACGGCGAAAGCGCTGGCGCCGCCGCGCACGCGCTAGAGAGCTAACTGCCGCGTCCGCAGCTGGGACAGGTCCACGACTCGTTCGCCGGCCGCGTCGGATGGACCGTGTTGTCGCGCGGCGCGAAGCGGTGATAGAGCTGGCATTCCATCAGGAACGCATCGTGCGGCGACGACGTCAACGCATAGAGGAAGACATCGTAGCTGTGCGATCCGATGTGCTGCCGAAGACGGGCTGCGAGATCGTCGTCGGCGCGGCCGACATACGCCGCGTTGAACTTGCCGTCGCTGCCGATCGAGCCGAGACAGTACGCGCCCGACATGCGCGGCAGCTGATTGATGTTGATTCCGGCGGGCGTCAGCGGAAACGGGCCCACAAGAACGGGGAACGCCATCGTAAAACTCGACCCTCGATCCAACTCCGCCCTTGCCCCGGGCGGCGCTTCTAACATATTCGCATCTTCGCCGGTAAGGCTTTCGGCGCGCGGGCAGCGGTTGTCACAGTCGACGACATGCATGCGGCCGGCACGCCTGTGGGTCGGCGGCGGGCGTGTCCCGCCGGAGGCGCAAATCGCGGGAGCGCGCCTTGTTTTCGCCCCCGTCGGCTCGCATAATCCGCCCAACGAAGCAGGCAGGTAACCATGGACCCAGAAAACACGCTGTATCTCGACCTCGATTATGGCCGCATTACGATCAAGATGCGTCCCGATCTGGCGCCCGGCCATGTCACCCGGATCAGGGAGCTCGTTCGCGAGGGCTTTTATAACGGTCTCATCTTCCATCGCGTGATCGAGGGCTTCATGGCGCAAACCGGCTGTCCGAAGGGTACGGGCACCGGCGGCTCCGGGACGAAGCTGCCGGCCGAGTTCAGCGAGGAGCCGTTCGAACGCGGCACGGTCGGCATGGCGCGGGCGCAGAGCCCCGATTCAGGCGACAGCCAGTTCTTCATCATGTTCGACGAGGGCTCGTTCCTGAACGGTCAGTACACCGTCTGGGGCGAGGTCGTGTCGGGCATGGAATTCGTCGACAAGATCAAGCGCGGCGAGCCGCCGTCGAAGCCCGACAAGATCAAGAAAGTGCAGGTCGCATCCGACGCCGCGAAGGCCGACATCCAGGCCTGACACTCTCCCGATAACCCGAGAAACGCCGCGGCTCTCGCCGCGCTCTGCGTCCTGATTGTCTCCAGGAGGTTCATTTGATTCGTCGCTCTTTCCTTGCAGCACTCGTCGGACTGGCCGTGTTGTGCGCGCCGGCATTGGCCCAGGCGCCGGCCGCCGGCTCATCGGGGGTGCAGATCCGCGATCCTGAGAACACGCTGTTTCTCGATCTGCAATATGGCCGCGTGGTCATAGCGCTCCGGCCCGACCTGGCGCCCAAGCACGTCGAGCGGATCAAGCAGCTGGTGCGCCAGCACTTCTACGACGGTCTCGTGTTCCACCGCGTCATCGAGGGCTTCATGGCGCAGACCGGCGACCCGCTAGGCAAGGGCATCGGCGGCTCGGGCCAGAAGATCAAGGCCGAGTTCAGCCGCGAGCCGTTCGTGCGCGGCACCGTCGGCATGGCCCGGGCGCAGGATCCCGACAGCGGCGACAGCCAGTTCTTCATCATGTTCTCGCCCGCGCCGAGCCTCAACGAAAAGTACACGGTGTGGGGCCGCGTGATCTCCGGCATGGAATTCGTCGACAAGATCAAACGCGGCGAGCCGCCGCGCGAGCCCGACAAGATCGTCAAGCTGCAGGTCGCCGTCGACGTCAAATGACGCGAGGCTTTTAGCCTCATCATCCCGCAGCGGTGTCGCGTTTCGTGAGCACCTGGCGGGGATTCATTTTTCACGCGTCAAGATGGAATCCCTGCGGTGGCGCCGCGGAGGCGCGGGCACGCATCGCGGAGTGACGCCGGCTTTGGCGAACTCGCGCCGAACCGCGATGCCGATGGATTCTCGACTAGGCGGATATTGGATTGAGCCAGCGCAGACCGGGAAAGCGCGCGAAATCCCCGTCTGTGGAACAGAGGGTGAGTCCATGCTCGGCGGCGAGTGCGGCGAGATGAGCGTCAGGGATTAGATTGGCTTGGACACCGGGTAGCGACAGGAAACCGCCCAGCACATCGCCGTGATTCAGTCGGCTCGGGGTCCAAACGTTCTCGCACGCTTGAATACTCTTGGATTCGTGACCACCCTTAGGAAAGGTGCCGTTCAGTTGATTGTCGAGCCAATTACGGGCGATCTCGTGCGGCGCGAAGGGCGCTCACATGGGCACAGATGAGTATATTGCTGTCGACGACGATCACTTGAACTGTTCGGTCTCTGCGACCGCAAGAACCTCGCTGATGTCGTCAATTCCGCCGATGAGGACTTCCCCGAGATCGACGGACCGCGTGCGCACCGGCTCGCGTGACTTGGGCCGCCCGCGCATGTCCTCGAGTCCGCGCCGGAGCGCTTCATTGACGATGTCTTTCATCGTTAACTCGCGGCTCCGCCGCAACCGCTCGAGAAGCGCGGCGATGTCGTCGTCAATCGTGAGAGTGGTTCTCATGCATCAAGACATGGGATACCTGATGCTCTGATGTCAAGGTCGCCACATGGCATCTCGGCCACCCTCCGGTCGTGGGCCGGCCGCCTCAAGCGCGACGCGCTCACGGTGTGGCTGATCGGCCGCGATCCGCGGGTGCCCTGGCCGGTCAAGGCCCTGGCCCTCGGCGTCGCCGCCTATGCCTTCAGTCCGATCGACCTGATCCCGGATTTCGTTCCGGTGCTGGGATATCTCGACGACCTGATCGTGGTGCCCTTGGGCGTGTGGCTGGTGATCCGGCTGACGCCGACCCAGGTGCTGGCCGAGCTGCGTGCCGAGGCGGTGCGCCGCAGCGAGCGGCCGATCTCGCGCGCCGCCGCGGTGGTGATCGTGCTGCTGTGGGCCGGCATGGCCACGCTGGGGGGCTATCTGCTCGTCGCGCGCGCGTTCTGAGCGGCTATTTCTCTTCTTCGATCGCCCTGCCGATGCGTTCGACCTTTTCGGCGAGCTGATCGAACATCTCGGCGACCGAGAGCAGCTGGGCCTTGTCCGCTTCGGTGGCGCAGCTTGCGGCGCGCTCGCGCAGCTGGGCTGCACGGCTGCGATAAGCCTCGGGGTTCAATGGATCGTCGGTCATGGGGAGGACGTCATGCCCCTGGGGGTGGCCCGGGACGCGGCGGCCTGCAGCTTCTGCATCTTGCCGCGCTCGACCCGCCACACGCTCTGATCCGGCACGCCGACCAGCAGCGGCAGGTTGTAGAGCAGGCTGACGAACACGTGGGTCTCGACCGGCGTGTCCGACATGAGATGGGTGACGAAGGACGCCAGCGGCTGCGACCCGGGCGCAGGCGGCGCCGGGTTGATCACGATGCAGCCGAGCGACAACGCGTCGCGGCTGACGATCGTCTGTCCATCGGCTGAAATCGTGAACCGGGTATGGCCGCCGACGGCGACCGCACCCGGGTCGGCGGCGGTGGCCAGGACCCAGACCAGCCACCGGTCGGAGCCGGGATCCTTCACCGCGAGCGTGTTGTAGACCGGCGAGCACGGCTTCTCGATGCCGCGGGCGGCGAGCTGCCGCGCCCGGAATTGCGCCGTCTCGCGCGCCGTCAGGTCGCGTTTGGCGGGAACGACGAATTTGGGCTGGGTGCTCTTGGTGAATATGACGTCGTACGCGGCCTCGAGCTTCTGGCCGCGCTCGCGCACGAACCGCACCCGGTTGTGATCCGCGGCGGGGTCGAAGATCCAGCCGACGATGCCGTCGGTCTCGGTGTTGCGCCCTTCGGCCGTCAGGATCTCGTCGGCGTTGGACGCCTCCTGCGCCTGCTCGGCCATGCTCATGCCGAGCTTCTCGAGCGTCGCGACGGGGAAGGAGCGGATGGCCGGCTGCGCATCCTGGGCGCGGCCTGGGCTTGGCGATGCTACCGCGGCGAACAGGCTCAGCATGATGGCCAGGACGAGACGCCGGAGCGGCATCGCACGACTTTCGGTTGGATGTTGTGGCGCACTCGGGGCGTTCGGCCGTTCGCGGCCGCCGCGCTCACGAGCCCTTCTTCTCGTCCCTTTTCTCGTCCTCGACAAGGTCCGGCATCTTCTTGCGCAGGGTGTCGAGCTTCCAGTCCGGGATCTTGTAGACCCAGGCTTGGCTTTTCGTATTCAGCGCGTCGGCCTCTTTCTTCACCTCGTCCGCGCTCTTGAGCTTGCCGGCCTTGACTTCGTCGTCCGTCGCCGCCGCCGCCGCCGGGGCTTCGTATTTCGCCTGCAAGCGTATCCAGGTGGTCTGGTCCCCGCCCGGCAGCAGGTCCACCCGGACCACCAGCCCGTCAAAGGTGGCGATCTCCGCCGCCCCCGGCTTGGCCGGTGCGGCTATATCGGCGGCGGGGCGCACGTCGTCCAGCTCGAGATGCTCCAGCGGGGCGGCCACCTGGTTGACGTCGTACTCGGATTTCGCCTTCTTGCCCTTGGGCACGCCGGCGAGGGTGAAGTCCTTGTCGCTGGGCTTGGCGCGGCTGACCGTGATCGTCGTGCCGTCCGGCTGGGTGACGGTCGCCTTCTGGACGCGCTCGCGCGCCACGTCGGCGAGTGCGCGATCGAGCCAGTTGACCGGTCCCTTGTCGAGCGACAGCCGGCCCTTGGCGAGCCAGGTCTGGGTCTCGTTGGCCTTGCGGATATAGACTGCGTCGTTGGCGGTGCCGCCGCGCGCCAGGCGCTCCTTGCCGACATACGTGGCCAGCATGTCCTGGCCGTTCGGACCCTTGACCGTGACCAGGACCGACTTGGCGTCGGGCTGGGACAGATCCTCGAGCTGCAGCTCGCCGAACAGCGCCGGCGTGCTCGTCTTCTGCTCGAGCGGCCTGAGCTCCGCCAAGTCGACCAGCAGCTTGCGGACCTTGTCGAACGCCGCCGGATAACCGTATTTCTCTGCGACTGTCCAGCCCCCCTGCATCAAAACGCTGTCCTTCTTGGTCAGGGTGACGGTCTCGTCCTTGCGCTGGATCACCACGCTTTGCGCATCGTTGATCTGCGCCGCCAGTGTCGGAAACAGCCGTTCGCCGGCCGCCGGGGTGTTCCCGGCACCGGGGCCGGTCGACAGGCTCACCGCCACGGCGCCGGCCACCGCCAGGGCCGCCACGACGGCGAGAACGATAAGGTGGTTCGTCTTCATGTCACGTGACCGGTCTGGACGCGGCGGGACGGGGCGCGCCGCCGCACGCGCAGGACGCCGACGATGATCGCGGCGATGCCGACCAGGATCGGGATCAGCCAGATGTTGACGAACTTGAGCACGAGGCCGAGATCCTCGATGTTGCGCCGGAGCTCGTGCTGCACGTCGCGGAGCTGACGCCGGATCTGCACCACCTGGCCGCGGAACTGCTCGATCGCGTCCTGCTGTTCCTTGGACAGGATCACGCGCCCGGCTTGGTCGGTGCCGCCGGCGCCGCCGCCCTGGCCTTGCAGGTCGGAGAGCTTCTTCTCCGTCTCCTTGAGCTGATCGGTGAGCTGGCGCTCCTTCTCGCGGAACTGCAGCTCGGCATCCTGCTGGATGGCCTGGACCATGGTGAAGGGCCGCGCCGACTGGCCGCGCGTACGCAGCGAGATCAGCTCGTCGCTGCCCATCAGGTTGTCGATCGCGTTGACCACGAAGTCGCCGTTCGACGCGCTCGGGACGACGACGGTCTGGCCGAAGAAGTCCTGGGTCTGGGCCCAGAACCGATCTTCGAGCAGATCGGTGTCGGCGATCACGATGATGTTGATCGGCTGCTTGGCCTCGGTGAGACGCTCGGCCGGAGGAGCGGCCGGGGTCGGGGGCGCGCTGGCGGCCGCCGGCTTGTCCTTGTCGTCGTCCTTCTTCTCCGGTGGCGGGCCGTCGGGGAAGGCGGTCTTGACCGGCCCGGAGACCCGCGCCGCCAGGACGTAGCGCTCGTTCGAGGGCTTGAATTGGGCCAACAGCGACACCGGGTCGGGCTGCATCTTCACGGAATCGACGTCGATCTCCTGCGATTGTGGGCTGGTCTCGATCAACGGCTCGAGCTTGGTGGTGGCGCCTTCCTTGGGCTTGAGGATGCCGGCCGAGGCCATCTGGACGACGCTCAGATTGCCGGTGAGGATGTCGGAGGTGTTGAAGTTGTTGGGCCTGAGCGTCAGCCACGCGACGTAATCGACCGCGCGCACGCGGCTCTGGTCGCCGGCGTTGACCCGCCGCGCCGCCGCCCGGTCGCCCGCCACCTTGCCCGGCACCATCTCCAGGCCCCAGGCGTCGAACAGCGGCTTAAGGTTGGACGCAGTGAGCCCGGTCTGCGCGGCGACACCCGGGCGCAGCATCTGCCCCTCGGCGTGCGGATCGACGAACACCAGCGCGTGGCCGCCGCGCAGCACGAACTGGTCGATGGCGTACAGCGTCTTATCCGGCAGATTCTGCGGATGCACCAGCACCAGCACCTTGATGTCGTCCGGGATCGCGGCCACGTCGCGGTCGAGGGTGCGCAGATCGAAGAACTGGGACATCTGCGTGTAGACCGCCCACGGCTGCGACGGCCGGCCCATGGCGTAGTCGCCCTGCACGGGGAGTGTCGACAGCAGCCCGACGGCGGGCTTCTTGGTGACCGTCAGATTGTAGACGAGCTTGGTGATGTCGTACTCGAGGAAACGCTCCCGGTCCGGTTGGAAGAACGGAATGATCTCGTCCTTGTCGGCGCTGTTCGAGCCGGCGAGGCCGAAATACACCAGGTCGCCGCCCTGGCTGACCGGAACGCCTTGCAGGCCGAACGCCACCGCGCGGTCCTCGTCGTCTGAGAACGGCGCCGGGTCAATCATCTCGAGCTTGATCTTTCCTTTGCCGGCCGCGCGATATTGGCGCAGCAGCTCGCGGATGCGGTTGGCGTAGACGGCGTAGCTCGGGATCTCGCGGCCCAGCGCATCGGAGAAATAGAACCTGAGCGTGACCGGCTCGCCGACCTTCGCCACTACCGCCTTGGTGCCGGGCGAGAGCGTGTAGAGCTTGTCGGCCGTGAGATCGACTTGGGTGCTGGTCAGCGCGCGGTTGCTCACGATGTTGAGCGCCACGAACAGCACGAACACGAGGACGATGCCGCCGATCGACAGGAGGCCGCGGTGCGACGGACCGGTGGCGGCGGAGGCGGGGGGCGAGGCAGGTTTGCTCATGACGTCAGGACGATTTCTTGAGGTCGACGAGGGCCGCGTTGGCGTACAGGAACGCGGCGATCAGGGTGCCGAAATAGATGAAGTCGCGCAGATCGAGCACGCCGCGGCTGATGGCGTTGAAATGCGCGATGAAGCTGAACGAGGCGACCGCGTCGACGATCGCGGTCGGCGCCCAGCCGGAGAAGAAGTTCAGCACGATCTCCGAGCCGCTCACCGTGAAGATGAAGCACAGCGCCGCGGCGACGACGAAGGCGATGACCTGGCTCTTGGTGGCGGCCGAGATGCAGGCGCCGATCGCGAGGTAGCCGCCCGCCATCAGGAAGCTTCCGATGTAGCTGGCGAAGATCACGCCATTGTCGGGCTGGCCCAGCACGTTGACCGTCAGCCAGATCGGGAAGGTGAGCGCCAGTGCTATGCCGGTGAACGCCCAGGCGGCCAGGAACTTGCCGAGTACCGCCTCGGCGATCGAGATCGGCAGGGTGAGGAAGAGCTCGATCGTGCCGCTCTTGCGCTCCTCGGCCCACAGCCGCATCGCGATCGCCGGGATCAGGATCAGGTAGAGCCACGGATGGAAGGCAAAGAAGGACTGCAGGTCGGCCTGCCCGCGATCGAAGAAGTTGCCGAGATAGAAGGTGAAGGCGCCGGCCATGGCCAGGAAGATGACCAGGAACACATAGGCGACCGGAGTGACGAAATATCCGGCGAGCTCGCGGACGAAGATGTAGCGGACGTTGCGCATCGCCTAGTTCTCCACGCCACCCCCCACCCTGACTCTCCCCCGCAAGGGGGGAGGGAATAGGAGGGGCGATCTAAAAATCTTCCGCTCCCGCCTGAGGGGGGAGGGTAGGGAGGGGGTGGGGACCAAAGATGCGAACGATGGATTGCGCATGGCTTCAGCCCCGGCCGGTCGTGATGTTGCGGAAGACCTCGTCGAGGCGGCCGCGCTCGACCCGCACTTCCTCGATCGCGTGCGCCGGGTCGCGGGCGATCTGGCTGATGTCGGCGATGATCGGCTGGCCGCGCTTGGGGAAGGCGATCAGGCAGGCGAGGCCGTCCTCCCCGGTGATCTTCTCGACGCCGTCGACGTTGGGCAGGCGGCGCACGGCCGTCTCCACCGCGGGGGTGCGCTCGGCCTTGAGCACGATCGACACTGCGTTGTAGTAGCGCGAGCGCTGGGCGAGCGATTCCGGTGTGCCGTCGGCGACCACGCGGCCGCGCGCGACGATGATGGCGCGCGTGCAGATCGCTTCGACCTCCTCGAGCAGGTGGGTCGAGATCACGATCGCCTTGTTCTTGGCCATGGTCGAGATCAGGGCGCGCACCTCGTGCTTCTGGTTCGGATCGAGCCCGTCGGTCGGCTCGTCCAGGATCAGCACCTCGGGGTCGTGCAGGATCGCTTGCGCGAGGCCGACGCGCCGCTTGAAGCCCTTCGACAGGGTGTCGATCGGCTGATGCAGCACCTCGGCGAGCTGCGTGCGCTCGACCGCAAGCTCGATGCGCTTCTCGGCGTCGGCGCCCGCAAAGCCGCGGATGCCGGCGATGAAGCGCAGGAAGCCCGCCGGCGTCATGTCCGGATAGGCGGGCGCGCCCTCCGGCAGGTAGCCGATCTTCCGCTTCACCGCGACCGGTTCCTGGGTCACGTCATGCCCGCAGACCATCGCGGTACCGGCAGTCGGTGCGAGAAAGCCGGTGATCATCTTCATGGTCGTCGATTTGCCGGCGCCGTTGGGACCGAGGAAGCCCAGCACCTCGCCGCGCGGCACCGAAAACGACACCTTGTCCACGGCGAGGATGGGGCCGAACCTCTTGGTGAGGCTCCGGATCGCGATCATCTCGGACATAAGCTCCTGCCCCTCAAACGTGTTTGGGCGCGCCGGGCCGGCGCGGCTGGCTGCGAAAATCGACCGGATTGCCCCGACCGCCGCCCCGGGGGCCCCCTGATGTACTAAAATGGGCTGATTTTGCAAGACCGCGGCCCGAAGCGGCCGCAAAGTGGCCGGTGATTGTGGCAGGAGTTTGATGGCCGAATCGCCGCCGCCGCACGCGTGCGGGGCAGGGCCGGTGGGGCGTCTTTCGGGCGGCGGCGTGCGGGCCCGGCATTAACCGCCGCTTAAGGCCGCTCAGCCATGCTGTAAAACAAGGCTTGCTATTTTACCGTAATTCCACGAGAAAGCACTCAATGCGTGCACACGTCTTCGTCGCCTGCTTGGCTCTTTCGCTTGCCGCGTGTGCCACGTCCCCGACGGATCCCGAAGACCGCGCCGATTTCGAGGCGCAGAACGATCCGGCCGAGCCGACGAACCGCGCCATCTTCGAGGCGAACACGTTTCTCGACCGCAACGCGATCAAGCCGGCCGCGGAAGCCTATCGCGATAACCTCCCCGACGACGTCCGCAGCGCGATCCACAGCTTCCTGACCAATCTCGGCGAGCCGTTCGTGGCACTCAACGACATGCTGCAGGGCAAGCCGCGGCGCGGCTCCGATGCCCTCGGCCGGTTCATGCTCAACACCATGATGGGCGGCGCCGGGTTCTTCGACGTCGCGCGCGACATGGGCCTGCCGCACCACGACTCCGATTTCGGCCAGACCTTCGGCGTCTGGGGCATCGGCGAGGGCCCGTTCGTCGAGATGCCGCTGCTGGGACCGTCGAACACCCGCGACGCCGTCGGTTTCGCCGTCGGTCTCGTCACCGATCCGCTGTTCTGGATGAGCGGCACCGCCGTGACGGCGGCCCAGTTCTCGCGCGGCGGCGTCGATGCGATCGACGAGCGCGCCGAGTATCTTCAGTTCACCGACACGATCGACAAGACCGCCCTCGATCCCTACGCCCAGTACCGGAGCATGTATCGCCAGCGCCGCGCGGCGCAGATCGAGAAGGGCAGAGCGCCCGACGGTCCGACCGGCTCGCCGGTCGATCAGAACGCGCCCGCCGGCCCGTCCGACGACAACAAGCTCCGCATCATCGAATCCGACAAGCAGACCTCGAGGCGCTGAGCCGCGCGGGGCGAGAGCCTGTCGCGGCGCCTCGCAGCGCCGACCAAATAAGGTGCGCGTGACCAAAATTTGTGCGCCGCAACAATTTCGCGTGTTTCTCCTTGATTTGCAATTGCTGCAGCGCAATATAATCTTCTAGCACGATGGACGATTCGTAAGGGCTGGAAACGCATTGGTCCTCTTGAAGTGGAGATGCGTATGTGGCCCTACACGATCCAAGAGATGAGCATTCTCGCCGCGGCACCGGCAGCGCCGCCGGAGCCGCGCGGCGAGCTGGCCGCGCGGCTCGTCGCCATGCCGGCCGACACCAACCCGTCGGGCGAGATCTTCGGCGGCTGGATCATGTCGCTCATGGACACCGCCGGGATGATGACCGCGACCAAGCTGGCGCAGGGCCGCGTGGTCACCGCGGCGGTCACCGACATGGCATTCCTCAGCCCGGTGAGCGTGGGCGACGTCGTCTGCTGCTACGCCGACGTGGCGGAGATCCGCCGGACCTCGGCGCGGCTGCACGTGGAAGTGTGGGCGTTGCGCGCCGGCCTCGGCGAGCGCGTCAAAGTCACCTCGGCCGAGTTCACCTTCGTCGCCCTCGACGACGACCGAAGGCCGCGTCCCTTCCAGCCGGAAGCGCTATTATAAGCCGCGCTTCCACTCTTCTGTTCGTCATGCCCGCGAAAGCGGGCATCCAGGAATTTTAAAAATAAACCACTGAGGTACGGAGAGCACGGAGCCAGGAGAAGATTTGTCTCATCTTCCTCCGTGATCTCCGTGCCTCCGTGGTGAACAAGATTATTGCGGCGGTACCTTCGCCACCTCGAAGTGGCGCTTCCATTTCTCGGTTTCCTCGCGCTGGAATCTCGCGAAGTCGAGGGTCCCGGCCGGAAACGTGTCGATGCCGGCCTTGGCGAAGAACTCGCGGGTCTCGTCGCGCTGCACGATGTCGTCGAGCCAGGCGCGGAGCTGCGCCACGATCGGCGCCGGCGTGCCGGCCGCCACGTAGGCCGCCCACCAGCCGGTCACGTCGTAGCCGGGAAAGCCCGCTTCGGCCATGCTGGGGATCCCGGGGTTGGCCGCCGACGGGATCGCCGAGGTCAGCGCCAGCGGCCGCAATGCCCCGGTCGGGATATGGGCCATGGCGAGGCCGGGGTCGCAGAACATGAAGTCGAGCTCGCCGGCGAGAAGATCGAGAACCGTCGTCTGCGCGCTCTTGTAGGGGACCTGCAGCATGTCGATTCCGCTCATCGCCTTGTAGGTCTCGCTGGCGACCAGGCCGGTGACCGTCGAGCCGCCGGTCTTGCTGCGATGGGTCTTCGCCCACTCGCTGAGCTCCTTGAGTGAGCTCACCGGCAGATGCTGCGGGGCGACCACCAGGATGAAGGTCAGCCGCGCGATGGTCGTCACCATGATGAAGTCGCGCACCGGGTCGTAGCGCGGCTGCATGAACATGAAGTTGTAGCTGGCGTGCGTGGCGCTGCCCGGCGTCACCAGCACGGTGGTCCCGTCGGGCTTCGAGCGCGCCGTCGCCTCGGCCGCCACCGAGCCCAGCGCCCCGACCCGGTTCTCGACCAGTGCCCGCTGGCCGGCGAGCGGGCTCAGCCGGTCGGCGAGATAGCGGCAGATCAGGTCGCCGCCGCCACCGGCCGCGAAGCCGCACATGAGGACGATGTTGCGGTTGGGATAGCCCTGCGCGCCGGCCGGCCCGGCGCGCAGCAGCAGCACCGCCGCCAGGACGATCGCCGCCAGACGGAAACCCACCCCCACGAGGGTTGCCTCGGGTCGCTAGGCAACGCCCTCGACGATCCGCATGTCCCGCTCGGCCGCGTTGCCGAGCGCCTTCAGCGCCGCCTGATAGCCCGGGCTGTCGTGCGCCGCGATCGCCTGCTGCACGCTGTCGAACTCGATCACGACGATGCGCTGGTTGAGGCCGGCTTCGTAGGTCTTGGCCGGCGTGCCGCGCGCGAGGAACCGCCCGCCGCCCGCGGATATCGCCGGCCCCGCGAGCTTGGCATAGTCCGCCAGTGCGTCCGGGTTCTTGATCGAGCGATAGCAGGTAATCCAATAGGCTTTCGCCATGGCGTTCTCCCTGATTTGTGTCGACCCACCCTAGCAAGAGAGCCGTCAGGCGCCAACTCTCCCTCTCCGCCCCCCACTCTTCGCACCCGCCGGCGCCCAATCTTCTGCCGGCGGCGAAGCCCCCGTGCAACCCCGAGCCGCGGCGCAGCGCAAGGGGGCGGAGAGGGCCGGGGTGAGGTGGGGGAGCGCTGGCGGAAATGCGCCACGACCGCACAGACGCAGCCAAACGTCTGCCACCCACCTCATCCTAAATCCTTCTCCGCCCTGAAGGGCGGAGAAGGATTTGATTAGGGCTGCTCGACCAGCTGGCTGCGCATCCTGGCCGCGTCTTTGCCGGAAACGGCCGCCGCCGCATTGCCCCAGCTGTTGCGGACATAGGTGAGCACGGCCGCGATCTGGTCGTCGGACAGCTTCCAGCTCATGGCAGGCATCGCCGGGCTGGTCGGTGCGGCGTCGGTGGCGACGTTGCGCGTGCCGTGCAGCACGATGTGGAGCAGGGTCGTCGGGTCGGTCGATTGCACGACCGGGCTGCCCTTCAGCGCCGGGAACAGCCGTGCCACGCCGCTGCCGTCGGGGCTGTGGCAGGCGGAGCAGGCGTCGATGTAGAGCGCCGCGCCCTGCCGCATGACCGGATCGTCGCTGGCGATGCGGACCGGCTGGTCCTGCTGCGGCGGCTGCGGCGGCTGATCCCGGAGATAGACGGCGATGGCCCGGAGGTCGTCCTCGCGCATCTTCGAGGTCGAGTCCGCGACCACCTCGGACATCAGGCCGGTCGCCATCGCGTGCTGGTTCTGGCCGGTCTTCAGATAAGCGACGATGTCGTCCGCCGCCCAGGCGCCGACGCCGATGCGCTGATGGCCGGTGAGATTGGGCGAAAACCATCCCTGCAGCACCCCGCCTTCGAGCCGCCGGCTGGTCTTGTCGCCGCCGAGGAAGTTCTTCGGCGTGTGGCACGCGCCGCAGTGGCCGGGCCCCTCGACCAGATACGCGCCGCGGTTCCACTCCTCGGGCTTGTCTGGTCTCGGCCGGAATTCCCCCGGCGTGAAGAACAGCATGTTCCATCCGATCATCGCGGCGCGGATGCGAAACGGAAACGGCAGCTGGTTGACGTTCACCTCGTTGTGCGCCGGCTGCAGCGTCTTGAGGAAGGCGCGGATCGCCAGGATGTCCGCGCGCGGCATGCGCGCGTAATAGGGGTACGGCATCGCCGGATAGAGATGCATGCCGCCGGCGCCGATGCCGCGCTGCAGGGCCGAGACGAAATCGTCGTCCGACCAGCCGCCGATTCCGGTGTCGTAGTCGGGTGTCAGATTGGGCGAGACAAGGAGCCCGAACGGCGTGTCGATCTTGCGGCCGCCGGCATAGGGCTTTCCTTCCGGCGCGGTGTGGCAGGCGGTGCAGTCGGCGGCGATCGCCAGATAGCGCCCGCGCTCGATCTCGTCGAAGGCCTGGGGATCGTGGCTCAGCGGATCGCCGGGCCCGGTGGGCGACGCTGCGAACGCACTCGCCGCCGCGAGCAGCGCCAGAGGAAGAGCCAGGGCGATCGGTCTCATCGCGCGTCGCTCACGCCTGGACCAGCGGGCCGGGGGATTTGAGGTAGCGGTTGACGATCGCGTCCGCCGCCCAGAAGGCCAGCGCCGCCACGGTGTCCGTCGGGTTGTAGCCGGCGTTCTGCGGGAACGCGCTGGCGCCGGTGACGAACAGATTGGGCACGTCCCAGCTCTGCAGATAGCGGTTCAAGGCGCTCGTCTTCGGATCGACGCCCATGATCGCACCGCCGCAGGTGTGCGTCGTCTGATAGACGCTGACATCGTAGGGGCCTTTGCGCGGATTTTTCTCCATGATCCGCGGGCCCATCTTCTGGACGATCTCGGCGAGCTTGTCGGTGATGAACTCCGACATCTTCAGCTCGTTCTGATGGAAATCGAAGGTGATGCGCAGCAGCTTGCGGCCGAGCCGGTCGGTGTAGGTCGGATCGAGGTCGAGGTAGGTGTCGCGATAGCTGCAGCAGCCGCCATGCGTCACGCACTGGTAGTTGGTGAGGTAGTTATCGCGCGCCGCCTTCTTCCACGCCGCCCCCCACGCCGGCGTCCCCTTGGGGACGCGGCAGGTGAGGATCGGGCGCGCGTTCGTCTGCACCGCGCCGATATAGCCGCCGCCCACGAAGCCGTGCGGCCCGTGGTCGAAATTGTCGCCGTTGAAATCGTCGACACACATGCCGATCGCACCCGAGGCGACGAACGGGTTGAAGATCTTGTCGTCGTAGAACGCGTCGACGCTCGACGTCACCTGGTACGAGTAGTTGCAGCCGATGACGCCGTCGCCGCTTCGTGGATCGTACGGCTTGCCGACGCCCGACAGCAGCAGCAGCCGGACGTTGAACAGCTGGAAGGCGCTGAGGATCACCAGATCGGCCGGCTGTTCCCAGCTCTCGCCGGTGCTATCGACATAGGTGACGCCGGTCGCCCGCTTGCCCGCCTTGTCGAGATTGATCTGCACCACTTCGCATTCGGTCCGCGCCTGGAAGTTCGGCCGCCGCACCAGCACCGGCAGGATCGTCGTCTGCGGGCTGGCCTTCGAATAATTGCCGCAGCCGAACCATTCGCAGAATCCGCAATAGGTGCAGGGACCGAGCGTGACGCCGAGCGGATTGGTGTAGCCGACCGACAAATTGCCCGACGGCTGCGGAAACGGCTTGTAGCCCATGCTGCGCGCCGCCTCGGCGAACAACGTCGGCCCGTAGGGCTGCTTCTGCGCCGGCGTCGGGTACCCGCGGCTGCGCGCGCCCTCGTACGGGTTGCCGCCGTCCCGCGTGGCACCCTTCACGTTACCCGCCGTGCCGGACGTGCCGCAGAGATATTCGAACCTGTCGTAGTGCGGCTCGAGGTCGTCGTAGGTGACGCCCCAGTCCTGAATCGTCATGTCGTCGGGCAGGACGCGTTGGCCGTAGCGCTGCGTCAGGTGGGAGCGGAACGTGAAGTCGCTGGGCAGGAACCGGAAGGTCTCGGCGTTCCAGTGCACGCCGCCGCCGCCGACGCCGTTGGGCGGCATGAACGAGCCCCAGGCGCGGATCGGCAGCGCCGTCTCGCTCGCGTTGTGGCGGAAGGTCATCGTCTCCTGCGCCGGCCGCAGGAACAGGTCGTGGCGGATGTGATAGCGCAGCTCGTCCTGGGCGTAGGTGGTCGGAAAGTCGGTCGACGTGTCGCGCCATGGCCCGCGCTCGATGGCGACG
>DASWFO010000270.1:0-2736 GCA_036394195.1 Alphaproteobacteria bacterium
GACATCGGCCTCATCGATCGCCACGGCCGGTTCCGCCGGTTCGCTCCGCCACGCGACGGGCTCCGCGAACCGGCGGTCACAGACACAGAACTGTCGGGTATCATGCCGGTCCAAAATGTCGACCATCAGTCCGGTTGAACACGATGCGCTGACCTGCGCTAGACGCGAGCGGGCGCTCACCGACCCCGCATCGGCATTGCGAAGCCGCGGCTGACTGATGTGCTAGCTGAGCGCGCCAGCCCTTAGCTTCAGCTCCCGCGCAAACCACAGCCCGAGTGCGGGCAGGGCGACCGCCGCGGCGACGAAGATGACCGGTGCGCCATAGCGGTCGACGATCGGGGCGGCCAGTGCCACGCCGATCATCTGGCCGAGATAGAGCGCCGACGAAAAAACCGCGATCGCGGTGCCGCGCGCCTCGGGCGTCATCTGCGTCGCGTTGGTCTGCAGCGTGTTGTGCAGCATGTAATAGCCGAGGCCGATCATGCCGACCGCCAGCGGCGACAGCCACCAGCTTGACGGTGCCGCGAGCATCAGGTAGGCAGCCGCCAGCATCGCGCCGCCGCCCGTCACCAGGCCGCGCTGCCCGAGCCTCGCCACCAGTGGCTTGACCGACGCGACGTAGACGAGGCCACCGGCGCCGAACGCGGCGACGATGGCCCCGACCATGGTGAAGCTGAGCCCGAAGCGCAGATGCAGGTCGGCGCCGACATAGGTGAGCGGCCCGAACGCGAACAGGGCTTCCAGCAGCACGGCCAGGATCACCAGGCGCGCCCACCGGTTGCCGAACACGATCCTGTAGTCGGCGGCGAAGCCGCCGCGCCGGGCTTCACCGTGACGCGCCGGCCGGGTCAGCGGATTGATCGTCATCTCGACGACCAGCGCCGCCGCCGCCAGCGCGAACAGGCCGGCCAGCAGGAAGAACACCGCCCGCCACCCCAGATGATCGCCGAGGATGCCGCCGGCCGCCTGGCCGAACAGCAGCCCGGAGATCCCGCCGGTGAGGTAGCGGCCCAGCACCTGCTGGCGCCGCTCGTAGGGGGTCACGTCGCCGATGAAGGCCATCGACATCGGAATGATCCAGGCGGCGCAGGCGCCCGACAACAGTCGCGCCAGCGCCAGCATCGGCAGCGATGGGGCGAGGCCGCACAGCAGCACGGTGAAGGCCCCGGCGGCGCAAGCGATCGCGACGGTTCGGTAGCTGCCGACGCGGTCGCCGATCGGCCCGACGAACAGCTGCACGCCCCCGTGGGTCAGCGCGTAGGCCGTGACCACGATCGAGGCCGCACCGACCGTGGTGCCGAGATCGGCCGCGATCTGCGGCAGCAGCGTGTCCGACACGCGCACCATCGCCAGCGACGCGAAGCTGGCACAGGCCAGGAACGCGATCGCCCGCGTCGGCGAGCGACCCGGCACGGACGGCTCTGCGGCAGGATCGAGGGGAAGCGACACGAGGGCGTGAGGGGAACGGCTGTTGTTCTGTTCGGAACCTGTTTTGTCTTATATCGTATAACGAATTTTAAGGCGGTTGCGGTTCGCAATTTTGGGTTCGCCCATCGGACTATGGTCACCCATCGGAGGACGCTGATGAACGACGCCACGCATAACGATGATCTGCGTTTTTTCCAGGAGCGGGGCTTTGGCAAGGACATGGGATTCGGCGACAAGCCGGCGCTGCTGGTCGTTGACATCATGCGTGCCTTCACCGACGCCACCTTGCCGCTCGGCGCCAATCTGGATGTCCAGGTCGAGCAGATCAACCGCCTGCTGGACGCGGCCCACCAGGCCGACATGCCGGTCTTCTTCTCGATCGTCGCTTACGACGAGGCGGACTGCCGCGATGCCGGCGTCTGGTCCCGGAAGATGAGCGGCCTGATGGGTCTGACCGCGGGGTCGAAGCAGGTCGAGCTCGATCCGCGCCTCCGACGCCGCCCCGGCGATTCGGTGTTCGTGAAGAAATACGCCTCGTGCTTTTTCGGCACCGACTTGGCGTCGCGGCTGCAGTCGCGGCGGATCGACACGCTGATCGTCACCGGCTGCACGACCAGCGGCTGCGTGCGCGCCTCGGCCGTCGATGCCGTCCAATACGGGTTCCGCCCCATCGTTCCCCGCGAGGCCGTCGGCGACCGGTCGCGGGCGGCGCACGATCAGAGCCTGTTCGATCTCCAGGCCAAATACGGCGACGTCATGTCGGTTGACGGCGTGCTCGCCAAGCTGCGCAGCCGCGTGGCTTAGAGCGGATTCCGATCAGGTCGAACCACCCTCTAAATCGTCATGCCCGCGCCAGATCCTTCGCGCCCGTCGGCGGCCTTGAAGGCCGCCAACGCAGCGCAGTCGGGCATCCAGAGAATTCAACCAACCACGGAGACCGCGCCTTCGCTAAAGCTTCGGCGGGTTTATGTCTCGTCCTCCGAAGCGCTTCGCGAAGGAGGACACAGAGATCACGGAGAAGCGGACGAGACGGAACTCTCCTCTCCCTCCGCGCTCTCCGTGTCTCCGTGGTCAAAAAATTTCTGGATTCCCGCCAGGTGCTCGCGAAACGCGACACCGGAATGACGCGGGAGGATGAAGTGCGATTCCATCTGCTCGGGAACCGCTCTAGTGGTGCGACTCTGACAGATGATACCAGTGCAGAACATCCTCAGTCGTCACCCCGGCCAAGCGGCGCAGCCGCGCGAGCCGGGGTCCATGCTGCCACGGGCGAGATGGACCCCGGATCTCGCTTCGCTCGTCCGGGGT
>DASWFO010000271.1:0-5652 GCA_036394195.1 Alphaproteobacteria bacterium
CCGCCCGTGGCGAACATCCAGCCATAGCCGCCGTCGGGGTTGCACAGGATCTCCCACCAGTTGTCGTCGAGGTCGCTGAAATAGAAGCTGTAGGTGCCGTGGTGGTCGGCCGGGCGCGTGAGCTTGCCGATGCCCCACTGCTCCTTCTCCGCCTTCGCGATCTCGTAGCAGCGGTCGACGTCCTGGCGCGTCTCGACGTCGAGACCGTTGTGGTTGCGCCGCGGCATCGGCTCCTTGCGCGGGTTGAGCACCACCGCATATGTGTGCTCGCCGCCGAGCCGGATCATCAGCGAGATTTTGCTGGTCTGCACCACCTGGAGCCCGAGGAAGTCCTCGTAGAACCGGCGGGTCCGGTCCAGGTCCTTGGATTCCAACGTGCCGTGCGACAGGAATTTCAGCTTGAGCCGCGGCTCCTTCTGGGCCGGGCGCTCGATCATCGTCTCGCTCATGTGGCGTCTCCCTCCACGCCCATTGTAGCAACCTCGCGCAAACGCCGTCGAGCGTTGCATGTGGGCGCCCCGGACCGTAAGACTGGTGGCAGCCGAAGAACGCAGGGGTCACCATGAGTGCACGTTTCAAGGGCCGTCGCGAGGATGCGCGTCTTCTCACCGGTCAGGGGCGGTACACCGCGGACTGGAACCTTCCGGACCAGCTCTACGGCGTGTTCCTGCGTTCGGACCATGCGCATGCCGAGATCGCGGCACTGAATGTCGAGGCGGCGCGCCGCGCCCCCGGCGTGGTGGCGGTGTTCACCGGGGCCGACACGGGCAAGGCGGGATTCAAATCGCCGCCGTCGCTGGTGAAGTATCCGGGCAAGGGCGGCATGGCGATCAAGATCCCGCACCGCGAGGTGCTCGCCGAGCGGCGGGTTCGCTTCGTCGGCCAGGAGATCGCCCTGGTCGTCGCGACCAGTGCGGCCGCGGCGCAGGACGCTGCCGAGGCGATCGAGGTCGAGTATCGCGACCTGCCGGTGATCGTCGATGCCGATGCGGCGTTGGCCGGGGCGGCGCCGCAGCTCCACGCCGACATCCCAGGCAATCTCTCGTTCGATTACGAGTACGGCGACGCGGCGAAAGCCGAGGCGGCGATCGCCGGGGCGGCGCATGTGACGCGGCTCACCCTGGATGCGGTGCGCATCGTCGGCAATCCGATGGAGCCGAAGGCGTGCATTGCCGCCTACGACAAGACGACCGAAACCTACGACGTCCACGCGCCGACGCAGGGCATGTCGATCATTCTGGGCGGCCTCACCGGGATGACCGGCATCGCCGAGGACAGGATCCGCGTGCATGCGCTGGACGTCGGCGGCGGCTTCGGCATCCGCGGCGACGCCTACCCCGAATACTGCGCCCTGATGCTTGCCGCGAAACAGCTCGGCCGGCCGGTGAAATGGGTCGGCTCGCGCGCCGAGACGTTCATGAGCGATTTCCACGGCCGCGCCGCCAAGCTCAGGGGCGAGCTGGCGCTCGACCGCGACGGCAATTTCCTCGCCGTCCGCGTGCAATGGATCGTCAACGCCGGCGCCTATCTGTCGGTCCCCGGACCGTTCATCAACACGATGGCGCCGGCCTTGCACGCCGTGAACGCCTATCGCATCCCGACGGTCTACGGCCTGCACCGGTTGGCCCTCACCAACACGACGCCGACCACGGCCTATCGCGGCGCCGGCCGGCCGAACGTGACCTACCTGCTGGAGCGGCTGGTCGACGAGGCGGCGCGCGAGCTGGGCATCGACCGCGTCGACCTTCGGCGGCGCAATCTCATTCCCAAGGAGGCCTTTCCCTACAAGACGCCGACCATCGCCACCTACGACAGCGGCGACCCGCCGGGCCTGCTCGAGAAAGCCGTGCGGGAATCCGACTGGGCGGGCTTCGCGGCGCGGCGCGCCGAGGCGCAGCGGCGGGGCCGGCTGCGCGGCATTGGCCTCGGCATGTTCATCGAGCCGTCGGGCGGCGGCGGTGCGCCCAAGGAAGAAGTGGCGATCAAGTTCGGCGATTCAGGAAACCCGGTGATCTACGCGCTGGCCGGGCCGTCCGGGCAGGGACACGAGACGGTGTTTCCGGAGATCGTGGCCGAGGTGCTCGGCCTCGATGCCGAGACCATCACCATGCGCTGCAGCGATCCGCTCGGGCCCAAGCTGATCGGCGAGGGGACGATCGGCTCGCGCTCGATCATGTCGCATGGCGGCGCCATGGTGGTGGCGGCGCGCGAGGTGATCCGCAAGGGCCTGGAGCTGGCGGCCAAGCATCTCGAAGTCGCGGCGAGCGACCTCAAATACGAGAACGGGCGCTACCGCGTTCCCGGAACCGACCTCTCGATCGGTCTCGACGAGCTGGCGCGCAAGAGTGCCAAGGACTCCAGAGACGGCGTCCATCCGCTGGACACCCTGGGCGAGATTCCGCTGCCGCGGTCGTTTCCCGGCGGCTGCCATGTCGCCGAGGTCGAGATCGATCCCGAGACCGGCGTCATCGAGATCGCCCGCTTCACCGCCGTTGATGATTGCGGGCGGATCATCAACCACGCGCTGGTCGAGGGTCAGGTCCATGGCGGCATCGCCCAAGGCATCGGCCAGGTCGTGGGCGAGCACGCGATCTATGACGAGGCGACGGGTCAGCTCCTGACCGCGAGCTTCATGGACTACAGCATGCCGCGCGCCGACGGGCTGCCGAGCTACCGGCTCCACGATCACCCGGTGCTGTCGCCGACCAATCCGCTGGGCGCCAAGGGCGCCGGCGAATCCGGCACCACCGGGGCGGTGCCGACGCTGGCCAATGCGGTGATCGACGCGCTGCGCCCGCTCGGGCTGCATCACCTCGATTTCCCCTACACGCCGGACCGGGTGTGGACCGCGATCAAGAAGGCGCGTGAGCAAACTTAGACTGATCGTCATGCCCCGGCTTGTCCGGCTTGTCTGGGGCATCCATCAGTGGCGGCTTAAACATGGATGCCCCGCATGAAGCGCATGAAGCGGGGCATGACGAATTATGAATAACGCGGTCTTACGCCCGGCCGAATTCCTTGCGCAGCTCGGCTTTCGCCTTTTGCAGGCGCTGCTTCTGCGATGCCGGCAGGTTGCGGCCGGCGCGGTTGATGTAGAAGTTCAGCATCGACATCGCCGACTGATAGGGCGTGCCCTTGCGGCGCTTGCTGCGATTGGCCGAGCGCTTGAGCGAGCGGGCGATGCTCTGCGGGCTGCCGCGCGTGAACACACGGCTCTCGAGATCCATCGCGTCGCTGTGCTCGGTCACATTGGCCGACCAGCGGCGTTTCGACGCGGGACGTCGCCGCGCCGAAGTGCTGCGCGTTCGCCGCGCCGTGCCGGACGCCGTCTTGCGCTTTGCGGACATTGGTACCTCCAGAGCTGGGGAAGGCCGCTAGCGGCCGAGATCGTCCCGGCCGCTGCGGTTGCTGTAGAACACAAGCCCCATCAGGCCGACGGCGAGACCCACCGTGAGCACGATGCCGAGGATGAGCGCGATGGTCGCCGAGGTATCGAGGCCCAGCGAGCCGAAGCCGAGTACGATCCACGCTCCCGCGATCAGCAGGATGATGGCGCCGAGCGAGGCGGTCGCGACGGTCCAGGAGTGAGACCAGGACTGACGGAGCTTCATCCTCCGCTACTTAGGTGCGGAGGCGCGGTTTTGAAGCCCTCAGGCGATCATTCGACCTTGGCGCCCGAGGACTTGACCACCTTGGCCCATTTCTCGGTCTCCGACTTCATGATCTCGCCGAACTGCGCCGGTGTGCCGCCCATCGGCGTCCCGCCGAGGTCGGCGAGGCGCGCCTTGACCTTGGGATCGGCGAGGCCGGCATTGATCTCGCGGTTGATGATGGCGATGACCTCCGCGGGCGTGCCCTTGGGTGCGCCCATCCCGAACCAGGCGCTGGCTTCGTAGCCCGGCACGGTCTCGGCGACGGTGGGCACGTCGGGCAGGGCGGGCGAGCGGGTGGCGGTGGTCACCGCCAGCGCCCTCAGGTTTCCGGATCTGATGTGCTCGATGGACGACGGAAGGTTGTCGAAGATCACCTGCACCTGGTTGCCCATGAGGTCGGTCAGCGCCGGGGCAGCGCCCTTATAGGGCACATGCGTCATCTCGATGCCGGTCATCGATTTGAAGAGCTCGCCCGACAGGTGCACGGACGTGCCGCTGCCGCTGGACGCCATGTGCACCTTCCCCGGGTTCGCCTTCACATAGGCGATGAACTCGGCGACGGTCTTGACCGGCACCTGCGGGTTGATCTCCATGACATTCGGCACGCGGGTGATGCCGCCCACCGGCGCGATGTCGGTCAGGAAATTGAACGGCAGCTTCTCGTAGAGGGTGGTGTTGATGCCGTTGGCGGGATTGACCAGCAGCACCGTGTAGCCGTCCGGCGGCGCCTTGGCCACCATGTCGGTTGCGATGTTGTTGCCGGCACCCGGCTTGTTCTCGATCAGGAACTGCTGGCCGAGCCGCTCGCTCAGCCATTGGCCCATGATGCGGGCCAGGATGTCGGTCGTGCCGCCGGCCGGGTAGCCGACGACCCAGCGCACCGGGTGGGTCGGATAGTTCTCCGCGACGGCGCTGAACCCCGTCAACGAGACAAGGCCGGCCACCGCCAGCGCGACTAGACGCAAGACAAACATCGTGAGGACGCCTCCCTATGCTCGACGGGAGCGGCCGATGGGTCGGTCCGCTCCCGGTTCCAAGGGAGAATAGATCGGCCCGATGCGGTTTGTCACCCGCGACGGCGATGGCGACGCCGGCGTCGGTCAGCCGGTGCGCTTTTGCAGCCGGACGACCGTGCCCGTGCTGCTCTGCTCGTCGGCAGGCTTCAGGATGCGCCAGGGCGGCAGCGAGAACCGCACATGCGTGCCGACATCGACCTGGCTCTCCAGCTCGAATGTGCCGCCGTGCAGCTCGACGAACGCCTTGGCCAGCGGCAGGCCGAGCCCCGACCCTTCGCTCCGTCGCACCAGCGACGTCTGCACCTGTCCGAACGGCTCCAGCACCTTGCCGAGCTGGCCGGCCGGGATGCCGACGCCGGTATCGACGATCTCGATCACCACGCCCTTGAGATCGTCGACGTCCCAGCTCAAGGTCACGGCACCGCCGGGCGGGGTGAACTTGACCGCGTTCGACAGCAGGTTGAGCAGGATCTGCTTGACCTTGCGCTCGTCCGCGACCACCCGAACCAGCTGCGACAGCAGGTTGTCCACGATGCGCACATTGCCGACCCGCGCCCGCTCGCGGACCAGCGTGATGCTGGAGCGGATCGTCCGCCCCAGGTCGATCTCGCTTTCGTCGAGCACCTGCTTGCCGAACTCGATCTTCGAGATATCGAGGATGTCGTTGATCAGCGCCAGCAGATGGGCACCCGATTCGTTGATGTGCCCGACATACTCGTCGTATTTGTCGCTGCCGAGCGGACCGAACATCTGCATCTGCATCGCCTCGGAGAAGCCCAGAATGGCGTTCAGCGGGGTGCGCAGCTCGTGGCTCATGTTGGCCAGGAATTCGGACTTGGTGCGATTGGCGGCAACCGCCTCGGATCGTGCCGCCTCGCTTTCGGCATTCCGCTGCTCGTGGACCGACATCAGCGCGCCCAGCGTATTCACCGCCTTGCCCAGGCGGCGGAGCTCGGCCGGCGCGAAGACGGGGAGATCGGTGC
>DASWFO010000272.1:0-28068 GCA_036394195.1 Alphaproteobacteria bacterium
CGACGAAGTCGCGGGCCTGATCGGCCAAGTGCGTCAGCCACGGTACCAGCGCCTTGGCGCGGCTTTCAGCGAGGGCGGCGATCAGGCCCGCGAGCCCGCCGGCGGGACGCGGCCCCCGCAAGACCGCAACTTCCAGCCGCCGCGCGCGGGTGCGGAACTCGACCGGCACCAGGCCACCCGCCGCCAGCGGATGCTTGAACGCGGCCAGCAGCGGCGCCGGTCCGACGCCGCCGCAGGCGACTTCGGCGATCAGGCGGAGGAACGTCATCGGCGGCGTCGCCCCCAGGGGCCGGCCGGCGGAATCGTCGATCGTGATGCCAAAGCGCCCGAGCTCGGCCGCAACGCGACGGGCGAGACCGCGATCGGGCGTGATCAGCGCCGCGGTGCGGCCGGTCGTCTCCAGGGCCTCGCGCAAAAGCAAGGCGATGACCTGCGCCTCCTGCTGCGGATGGGCGCAATCGATGCGCGCAAGATCGGCCACCGACGCGGCGGTGAGACCGGGCAGATCGCGCCACGCGGACGTCGTCGCCGCCGGCCGCAACGCCGCCGACAACACACCGCGGCGCGCCGTCGCCGCCGCGGACGCAGCACCATGCCGCCACTCCTTCACCGCCGCGCGGTCGATCTCCAGCCGCTCGAGAAGCTGGCGCAGCCCGTATTGCGGATGCGTCTCGTCGAGAGCCGCCCAGCTGTCGGCGTCGAGATCCTGGTCGAGACCCGGGAGCACCACAGCACCTTGCGGCAGCCGCGCGATCGCGCCGAGCAGCTCGGCGGTGGCGGGGATGCTGCCCGTCGAGCCGGCGGCATAGACCGGGCCGGCCGGCGGATGGACGGTCCACTGCCGGACCAGCGCGGCGAGCGCCCGGTTGCGCCGCTCGGCCGGGTCGATGGCCCCCTCGGTCTCCAGGATCTTCGGCCAGTTGTCGGTCAGGATGGTGAGGAACTCGACCGTGCGCCGCCAATGCTCGGCGTATTCCTCCGGCGCCAGCTTCGCCAATCGGTCGAAGCCGAGGCGCTCGGTCTGCACCTGGTCGAGCAGGTGCGCGAGCTCGCCGGCAAGCTCGATCGCCTGCGGCGGGCTGACGTCACCCTCCTCCGCCGCGAGCTTCAGGATGGCGCGCGCCAGCATCAGACGCCGGCGCAGCGGCGCAATCGCCGGCGGCAGGTCGAGATCGCCCTCCTCGCCCGCCAGGCTCAGCTCCCCCGTCAGGCTCAGCTCATCCTCGTCGACATCGCCGATCGGCCGCAGCCGCGGCAGCAGGGTCGGCGCGCCGGCGCTCCGCCGCAGGAAGGCGTCGCGCAGCGCCCGGCAGGCGCGGCGCGTCGGCAGCAGCACGGTCACGCGTGACAGGGCCAGAGCGTCGTCCCCGGCCTCGGCTACGATTCCGTCGGCGAGCGCATCGAGAAACGGCACCCCGGCCGCGATGGTGTAGACACAGGGCGCCCGGGGCGGCGGCGTGCTCATCCCGCCGGCGCCTGCACCAGCCCCAGCATCGCCTCCGTCTCCGCCAGGCCCTCAGGCGTGCCGACATGGAACCACAGCCCGTCGTGCCGCAGGCCCCACAGCCGGCCGGCCGCCTCGGCGCGGTCGTAGACGAGGTTCAGCGAAAACCGGCCGTCCGGCGCGCCGGCGAAAATCCTGGGATGAAGGATCTGCACCCCGGCGAAGATGAACGGCGCCACCTCGTGCGGGCGGCGCCGGCGGAGCCGGCCGAGCGGATCGATCAGATAGTCGCCGGCACCGTCATAACCCACAGCGGTCACCGCCGGATGAAGCAGCAGCAGCGCGTCCATCGTCGCGTCGTCCCACGCGCGCGCGAGACGGGCCAGCGCCGACACCTTGCCGTCCAGCCACAGCACGTCGGCATTGGCGACATAGAACGGCGGCGCGCCGAGCTTCGGCAGCGCGTTCTTCACCCCACCGCCGGTCTCCAGCAGCTCGACCTCCGGCGACAGCTCGATCAGCGGCGTGCGGCGGCCGGCGAGATGCGCCGTCATCGTGTCGCGGAAGTAATGCAGGTTGACCACCACCCGGTCGAGCGGCACCTCTTCGAGGCGGTCGAGCACGCGATCGAGCAGCGTGCGCCCGGCCACCGGCAGCAGGGGCTTCGGCATGGTCTCGGTGAGCGGCCGCATCCGCTTGCCGAGCCCGGCGGCCAGGACCATCGCGACCCCCGGGGCAACCTTGGGCGCCACCGGCGACGGCTTGCCAGAGCAGCTCATGCCGGCACCCGCGCGGCCGGGGCGATGCGCTGCGGCGGCGGCACGTGGCGGTCGAACCAGGCGCGAACCTCGGTCAGCGCCGGATGCGCCAGATCGCCTTCGAGCAGCCGCCACACCCGCGGGATATGCGCGAGGTACAGCGGCTTGCCGTCGCGCGCCATGAGGCGGGTGAAGATGCCGATGATCTTGGCGTTGCGCTGCGCGCCGAGCACCGCGTACTCCGCCGCAAAACGCCGCCGGTCGAGATTGGGAAATGCCGTCTGATAGCGCTCCAGCATCGCCGCGACGACGCTTGGCGCCACGTCGCGGCGCGCATCCTCGAGCAGCGAGACGAGGTCATAGGCCGGCGGGCCGAGGACGGCGTCCTGAAAATCGAGCAGCCCGCAGGCGGCCACGCCGTTGCGGCTGGGCAACCGCATGAGGTTGTCGACATGGTAATCGCGCAAGACCAAGGTCGGCGCCGTGTCGGCGAACACCCGGAACGCGGCGCGCCAGCGGGCGAGATAATCCTCGCGCAGGTCGGCCGCGACCGCGGCGCCGACTGCCGGCAGATACCAGTCGGTGAGCAGGGCCGCCTCGGCGAACAGCCGCGTCTCGTCGTAGGGTGGGAGCTCGATCGCGGGAGCGCGCGGATGCTTGTGCAGATCGATCAGGAGATCGACCGCCAGCGCATAGAGTGCGGCTTCGTCGGCGCCGGCGGCCAGCAGGCGGGTGAACGTATCGTCGCCCAGGTCTTCGATCAGCAACAGGCCGGCCGCGCGCTCTTCGGCGATGATGCGCGGCGCGCTGTAGCCCAAGGCGTGGAGATGGCGCGCGACGGCGAGAAACGACGCCACGTTCTCCATCGGCGGCGGCGCGTCCATCAGCACCGCGTGGCCCTGGGAACCGCCGAGCCGCTCGTATTTGCGGAACGAGGCGTCGCCGGCCAGACGCCGGCGCTCGGCATCGGCCCACCCGGCGCGCGCAAGAAATGCCGTGATCGCGGCGGGACGGCCGCTCACGTGACCGTCCCGGCGGAAATGGCGGCGCGGCCGGCAAGCCCGTCCAGGCGCCCGACCCAATCGCCGGTGCCGATGAGCCGGACATCGCGCGAGTCGGGGGCCGATCCCGGAGTCAGCTCGACGTCCAGGTGTTCGGCTGGCAGCAGCGAGCCCAGCCGGTCGGGCCATTCGATCAGCAGGATCGCGTCCGCCAGCGCCTCCTCGAAGCCGAGCTCCCAGACGTCGTCGGCGCGCGTCAGGCGATAGAGGTCGAAATGCCACACCGCCGGGGCCAAATCATAGACCTGGACCAGGGTGAAGGTCGGGCTCGGGACCTCCGTGACGTCGGCCCCGCCCGGCCGGGCACGGATGAACGCGCGGGCGAACGCGGTCTTGCCGGCGCCGAGGTCGCCCCGCAAGGCGATCACGTCGCCGGCGCGCGCCAGGGCGGCGGTGCGGGCGGCCAGGGACGCGGTCGCCGCGAGATCGGCCAGCGCCAGCGACGCCGCCGCGACAGGAGCTTGCGAATCGGTCATGAAGCCGCATCCTAGCTCAGAATGCCGCCCCAACTTAGAATCCCGCGGGTCAGAATCCCGCGGGGCTGGACGATTGAGCGGTTGATTGCGGCTGACGTCCGGAGTACATGCATTATAATTCATACGGAGCCCAGTATGCCTTCCGACGCTTCCATCCCGCGCAGCGACGTCGCCGTGATCGGCGCCGGCCCGGTCGGGCTGTTCACGGTCTTCGAATGCGGCATGCTGAAGATGAGCTGCCAGGTCATCGATGCGCTCGACGCGCCGGGCGGCCAGTGCGTGGCCCTCTATCCGGAAAAGCCGATCTACGACATTCCGGGATATCCGCGCATCGGCGCCACCGAGCTGATCGAGCGGCTGGCCGAGCAGGCCGCCCCCTTCAAGCCGGTCTACCATCTCGGCCGGCGAGTCGACGCGCTGACCCGGGTCGGCGACGACTGGGAGCTCGGCTTCGCCGATGGCGGCAAGGTGCGGGCCCGCGCGGTGGTGATCGCCGCGGGCGTCGGCGCATTCGGGCCGAACCGCCCGCCGCTGGCGCGGCTCTCCGAGTTCGAAGGCAAGAGCGTGCACTACCTGGTGAAGCGCCGCGAGGATTTCCGCGGCAAGCGGGTGGTGATCGCGGGCGGCGGCGATTCGGCGGTCGACTGGACCTTGTCGCTCGCCGACGTCGCGGCGCGGGTCATGGTCGTGCACCGGCGCGACAAGTTCCGCGCCGCCCCCGAGAGTGTCCGCCAGATGAAGGCGCTGGTCGACGCCGGCAAGGTCGAGCTCGTCGTGCCGTATCAGCTCGAGGGCCTCGAAGGGACCGACGGCCAGATCGCGGCGGTCATGGTCAAGGACCTCGACAACCAGACCCGGCGCCTCGACGCCGATGCCCTGCTCGCCTTCTTCGGGCTTGCGATGAATCTCGGGCCGATCGCCAAATGGGGGCTGAACCTCGACCAGAACCATATCAAGGTGGATCCGGCGACGGTCGCGACCTCGGCCCCGGGCATTTTCGCCGTCGGCGACATCGCGAGCTATCCCGGCAAGCTGAAGCTGATCCTCACCGGCTTCGCCGAGGCGGCGGCGGCGGCGCACGCGATGTACGGCCTCGTCCATCCGGGTGAGGCGCTGCATTTCGAATATTCGACGACCAAGGGCGTACCGGGCGCTTAATCCAGATCGTCATGCCCGCGAAACGCGGGCATCCAGGACGAATTAAACCACGGAGACACGGAGAGCACGGAGGGAAGAGAGAGTTCCGCCTTCTCCGTGATCTCCGCGTCTCCGTGGTGAAAATTCTGGATTCCCGCTTTCGCGGGAATGACGCCGGAGCAACGCGACCACCTGATCGGCTGCTGCTCTACCCGCTACGCCCGCGCGATCTGCGGGGGCTGTTTCGCGGCCGCGATCGAGGCGCTGAGGCGGGCCGGGACGGTGCAGATCACGGTCGTGCCGCGGCCGGGGGCGGATTCGATCCACACGCGCCCGCCGTGCAGTTCGAAGATGTGCTTGACCAGCGAGAGGCCGAGGCCGGGCCCGGAATGCCGGCTGCGGCCCGAGCCGCTGTAGGGCCGGACGCGCGTGAAGGCTTCAAAGACGCGGGCCTGCTCTTCCGGCGGGATGCCGACGCCGGTATCGCTCACCGCGAGCCGGGTCATCTCGCCGTCGAGCTGTGCGGTGACCTTGATCGAGCCGCCGGCCGGCGTGAACTTGATCGCGTTCGAGACCAGGTTGCACAGGGCCTGCTTCAGCCGGCGCTCGTCGCCCTCGATGGCCGGCATCTCGATCGGGTATTCGGCGCTGAGCCGCAGGTCCTGCGAGCGCGCCATGTCCTGCATGACCGCCGCGACCTCGTCGACCAGGGCCCTCGGGTCGACCGTGCCGATGTCGAGCGACATCTTGCCGGCTTCGAGCGAAGCCAGGTCCAGCATGTCGTCGATGATCGACAACAGGCGCTCGGACGACACGAGGATGCCGCGGCAGTATTCGAGCTGGCGCGGGTTGAGCGCGCCGAAATACAGGTTCGCCAGGATTTCGGCGAAGCCGATGATGGTGTTGAGCGGCGTGCGCAGCTCGTAGGACACCGAGGAGATGAACTCCGACTTCAGCCGGTCCGCGGCCTCCAGCGCCTCGGCGCGCTCGCGCAGCGCGATTTCGACCCGCGCCGTATCGGTAACGTCCAGATAGGAGAGAAGCACCGCCCCGTCGGGCAGCGGCACGGTCGCATAGTCGAGGACCGAGCCGTCGGTGCGCTCGAGCCGGCCGGCCCGCGGCTCGCGGGCGGTGATGCGCGCGATGATGCGGTCCTTGTAGTTGGCCCAATCGCCCTGGTGGTCGAAGAAGCCCTTGCCGCGCTCGATGACGTGGGCGAGGTGCGGCTCATCGGCCAGCTCCTCGGCCCCCAGCTGCCACATCCGCGCGAACGCCGGGTTGGTGAGCTTCAGCCGGCCGTCGCTGCCGATCACCGCGACACCTTCGTAGAGATGGTCGAGGGTTTCGCGCTGCACCGCGATCAGGGTGTTGTAGGAGCGCTCCAGCGACAGCCGGTCGGTGACGTCGTCGAAGGTGAACAGCAGCCCGCCCATCGGATGCGGCGCCACGCGGCTGTGGAGCGTGGTGCCGTCGGGGATGTAGATCAGCTCTTCCAGGGGATCGAGCAGCGAGGTGAACAGCTTGAGGCGCTGGCGCTTGAACGCCGGGAAGTCGGCGTATTCCGGCAGGCGCCGCTTCTCGCGCAGCATCTCCAGGACCTCGCCGTAGCCGGGCTCGTTGCGCAGCCAGCTCTCGTCGAGCTTCCACAGCTGGGTGAAGGCGGTATTGAAGAATTTGAGCCGCTGATCGGGGCCGTAGATCGCCATCGCGGTGGCGAGATTCTCCAGCACCTCGCCATGCGCCGAGACGTGGCGGGCGAATTCGCGCTGGATCTCCTCGCGTTCGGTGACGTCGAGCGCGATGCCGACGGAGCCGCCGCCGGGCAGCGGCGTCTCGATGAATTCGAGCAGGCGCCGCGAGCCGGAGATCACGGCATGGCCCTCTTCGCTCTGCGGCGTCTGGGCCGCGCGGGCGAGCTCGGCCAGGGCGCGGGCGCGCACGGCCATCGCCTGGCCGCCGAGGATGAGGCCCTCGCGCCGCACGCGCTCGCGGTCGGCCTCGACCGCCTGCGCGTAGGCGGCGTTGCAATCGATGATCTCGAGATCGTCGCTGCGCCGCCAGACGGAGATCGGGAGCCGGTCCAGCGCCTGACCCAGCCGGTCGCGCGCCGCGATCAGCTTCGCGATCTCGTTTTCGAACTCGGCCTGCCGGGCGGCGGCGGCGGTCCGCTCGGCGGCGAGGCTGGCTTCGGCGCCGGCGGCCGCGAGCTTCGCCGCCTTGAGCTCGGCAAAGAGCCCCGTGCGGCGGCGGCGTTCCCAGACAAAGACCGCAAGCAGCGCCAGCACGACCGCGGCGGCAACCAGCGGCGTCGCGCCAAGGCCCCAGAGCCCCTCGCTAAGGCCTGAAAATCCCACAACCCCTACCTGTACGTAGCCCCAGACTGCGCGTTCCCCGAAAGCGCAGTTTAGCAGGTCGGGCGGCGGTGCTGCTAGATCGCGGGCGGCGTCTCAATACCGGTAATGATCGGACTTGAACGGGCCGACCGGTGCGATACCCAGATAATCCGCCTGTTTCGGGCTGAGCTTGGTGAGCTTGGCGCCGACCTTGGTCAGGTGCAGGGCGGCGACCTTCTCGTCCAGGTGCTTGGGCAGGGTGTAGACCTTCTTCTGGTACTTGCCCTTGTTGGTCCACAGCTCGATCTGCGCCAGGGTCTGGTTGGTGAACGAGGCGCTCATCACGAAGCTCGGATGGCCGGTGGCGCAGCCGAGATTGACCAGGCGACCCTCGGCCAGCAGGAGAATCCGCTTGCCGTCGGCGAACTCGATCTCGTCGACCTGCGGCTTGACGTTGTGCCATTTCAGGTTCTTCAAGCCGGCGACCTGGATCTCGTTGTCGAAGTGGCCGATGTTGCAGACGATCGCGCGGTCCTTCATCCGGCGCATGTGATCGAGCGTGATGACGTCGATATTGCCGGTGGCGGTGACGAAGATGTCGGCTTGCGAGGCCGCATCGTCCATGGTCACGACCTGGTAGCCTTCCATGGCGGCCTGGAGCGCGCAGATCGGGTCGATCTCGGTGACCATCACCCGGGCGCCGGCGTTGCGCAGGCTGGCGGCCGAGCCCTTGCCCACGTCGCCGAAGCCGGCGACGACGGCGACCTTGCCGGCCATCATCACGTCCGTGGCGCGGCGGATGCCGTCGACGAGGCTTTCGCGGCAGCCGTACAGATTGTCGAATTTCGACTTGGTCACCGAATCGTTGACGTTGATGGCCGGGAACAGCAGGCTGCCGTCCTTCTCCATCTGGTAGAGCCGGTGCACGCCGGTGGTCGTCTCCTCCGAGACGCCCTGGATCGCCGTGCCGAGCTTGGAGTACCAGCCGGGCTTCGCCTTCAAGCGCTTCTTGATCGCGGCAAAGAGGAATTCCTCTTCCTCGCTACCGGGCTTGGACAGAACCGACGCGTCGTTCTCGGCCTTGATGCCGAGATGGACGAGCAATGTCGCATCGCCGCCGTCATCGAGGATCATGTTCGGCGTGCCGCCGTCGGCCCACTCGAATATGCGGTGCGTGAACTCCCAGTACTCCTCGAGATTCTCGCCCTTGTACGCGAAGACCGGCGTGCCCGCGGCCGCGATCGCCGCCGCGGCGTGGTCTTGCGTCGAATAGATGTTGCACGACGCCCAGCGGATGTCCGCGCCGAGCTCCTTCAGCGTCTCGATGAGCACGGCGGTCTGGATCGTCATGTGCAGCGAGCCCGCGATCCGCGCGCCTTTCAGCACCTTCTTCTTCCCGTATTCCTCGCGTGTCGCCATCAGGCCCGGCATCTCGGTCTCGGCGATCGCGATCTCGCGGCGGCCCCAGTCGGCCAGCTTGATGTCGGCGACGTGGTAGTCGGTCGACCCCGACGAGACGGATTTCACAGGCTTTTTCAACGTGCTGGGAGGCATCGCGTGCTCCTGGACCTACGGGAAATGGGGGATGAAAGGCGGCCGTCCGGCCGTATATCAGCCGGCCGCACCCCCAGCAACGGGTTTCTGGTGGGACGGCGTGCGGTGGTGGGCCGTTGCGAGGCGGTGGGCCGTCCCCGTATGCCAGAGTTCGGCGGGCGCGGCCTGAATCGAATCCGTGATCAGGGCGGGGACCACCGCCGCGAGCCGGCCGGAATTACCGGGCGGTGATGCTCCAGTCGTTGCCCTGCGGGAAGTGCCGGGCGACGAACTGATAGGTGACGCGGATCAGCCGGTCGAGCTGCGGCGTGCGCTCCATGGGAACGCCGTTCCACTGTTCCAGGAGGTCGTCCCAGATCATGAAACCCTGATGGAACTGATCGCGGGTCTGACGGATATAGCGGAGCTGAGCGGCAAACTTTTTCATCGTGGTGAGGATCTCGCCGGTGTTCGCCTCGAACTCCTGGAACAACCCGCCGATCCGCTCGACCGGCATCTTCATCAGCGCGCGCACCCGCGTCAGCTCTTCCATCGTGGAGCGCTCGCGCTTATAGAGGCCGGCCAGGTAGTTCATGTTGGCGTACAGGCGCTGGATCCTGCCGAATCGGTCGCGCAGCGCCTCGATATACGACAACTCGCGCGCCAGGTCCTCGAAACGGCTGACGACGTCCTTCCTGGCATCGCCGGCAAGACCGAGCTTTTCGGCCATAACGTCCAGCGCTTCCTGCACCTTCTTCTTGATCTCGGGATTGGTCGCCATCGTCTCGAGCTCGGCCACGTCGGTCTTGTCGATCTGCTTGCCGGCCATCCAGGAGATCAGCTGCAGGCTGATCCGCGCTTTCGCGATCTCTTTGTGATGCGGCTCGACCTTCCACGAGGCGGTGCCGTCGAGGATCTCGCTCGGAATCGAATCGCCGGGACGGATCTCTTTGACGAATTTAAGGCTGTTCCGCACGATGCCAAGCAGCTGTTCGTCGGTCGATCCCTTGGCGATGCCGAAGGAGGCGACCACCGTATCGAGCGACAGCGAAGCGCGCACGTCGCCGAGCGGCACGTTGTAACAGGGCTGGCCATTGGTCGCTGACAGGACGAAGCACGCCTCCTTCACCGAGAACACCGGGTGATCGAAGGAAAAATGGGTCGGCCGCTGGGCGGTGCGCGGCGCCGGCAGCGACTCCGGCACGTTGGCCTGAGGAGCGGCGGCTTGAGTTTGCTCGGTCGCGGTTGTCGTCATGTTGGAGACGGCCTTAGAACAAACAGCGAACGGCCGGGTCTACTCCCCGGTCGGACTCAATATGATTAATACCGCCAGAATCCCTAACGAATGGTTGCGGCCGGCGACCGGGCGCTCAGGACCGCGATTCGATGTTGCCGAGTTGCAGCTGCCACTCAGTGGCTTGCGGGAAATGGCGCACCACCAGGCGGTAGGTGGCGCGGATCAGGGTTTCGGCCGGTCCGCTGACTTCGATGACCTGGTTCTGCCATTGGACGACGAGCTCGTCCCAGATCATGAAGCGCCGGTGTAGATCGTCGCGGGCCTCGCGGATCGAAGTCACCTGGGCGTCATAGGTCCGGAAGACCTCCAGGATACCGGACGTGCGCGCGTCGAGCTGGCGAAACAGGCCCTCATATTCGCCGAGCGGCTTGCGGATCAGCGTGATCACGCGCGCGATCTCCTGGGCGAAGCCGCGCTCGCTGCCATAGGCGCCGCCGAACTGCACGAGCTTCATCCCGACCATCTTGATCGAGGCGAAGCGGTCGCGCAGGGCCTCGATGTAGCTCAGCTCGCGGACCAGACGGTTCACGCGGTCGAGGACCTCGGCCTTGCCCGCCCGCCCGAGGCCCAGGCGCTCGGCGAGCTCGGCCACCGCCTCCTGAACCCGCTCGCGGATGGCGGGATCGTTCGCCACCTTGAGCAGTTCGCCCAGATCGTGCACGTCGGCCTCCCGGCCGGCGAGCCACGAGGCCAGCTGCACCCGGAGCCGGCTCTCGGCGATCATGCGGTGCTTGTCGTCCACCGACCACGACGCCGTGCCGTCGAGAAGCTCGCTCGGGATCGAATCGCCGGGCTGAATGCGCTTCACGTAGGCGAGGCCCTTCGCCACCACGTCCAAAAGCGCCGCGTCCGGCGAATCGGCTTTGATGTCGAAGCCGGAGGCGAGCTGCGGCAGGCTCAGCACGCCCTGCATGTCGCCGAGCGGCACGAAAAACGTCGGCTCTCGCGTGTCGTCGGCCAGCGCGAAGTACGAGCCCTGGACGCTGAACACCTTGTGCTGAAATACGAAATGCGTCGGCTTCCCGGCTGTCTTCGGAAGCCCGTCGGGGGCCGGCCCACCGGCCGGTGCTCCGGGTCCGGCCGTCACCTGAGGGCGTTGAAGTCGTCGAGCAGGGTCGCGATCCGTCCCTGATCGGACTGGTCCATGATGGCCCGCGCGCGGGTCGCGGCGGCGGCGAGCTCCATGGCCCGGACCCGCTGCTTGACCCGCGGCAACTTGATCGGCGACATCGACAACTCGCGAATCCCAAGACCGAGCAACAGCGCAGTATAGCGTGGATCGCCGGCAATTTCGCCGCACAGGCTGACCGGGATCCGGTTCCGCAGCGCGGCCTCGGTCGTGAACTGGATCAGGCGCAGCACGGCCGGATGCAGCGGATTGTAGAGATGGGCCACCTGCTCGTCGCCGCGGTCGATAGCGAGCGTGTACATCGTGAGGTCGTTGGTGCCGATCGCGAAGAAGTCGCAGACCTGCGCCAGCGCATCGGCGGCGAGTGCCGCCCCCGGCACCTCGATCATCGACCCCACCGGCGGCAGCGGGTCGGGAATGCGGGTGCCCCGCCGGATGAGCCGGCGCGCCACGCGGGCAAGAATGGCGCGGACCTCGCGGACCTCCGATACCGTGGCGATCATCGGCAGCAGGATGCGCACCGGCCCATGGGTCGCCGCGCGGAGCATCGCCGCCAGCTGGGTCTCGAGCAGCTCGGGCCGCGACAAGCCGAGCCGGATGGCGCGCAGGCCGAGCGCCGGATTGGCGCCCGGCGTCACGTCGCTGCCGAGCGCCGAGGCGAGCTTCTCGCCGCCGACGTCGAGCGTGCGGATGGTGACCGGCCGGCCGCCCATGCCGTTGACGATCTCGGTCAGCTGGCGAGTCTGCTCGTCCTCCTGGGGTACGTCGTCGCGGTTCATGAACATGAATTCGGTGCGCAGCAGGCCGATGCCGGAGGCCTCGACCGCCCGCGCCAGGTCGATCTCGCGCGGCAGCTCGATGTTGACCTCGAGCGTGATCTCGACGCCGTCGCGCGTCACGGCGGGAAGCTTGGCCAGGCGGGCCAGCTGCCGCTGCTCGCGCACGAAGGAGAGCCGGCGCCGCTCATAGGCGTCGAGGGTCGCGGAGTTCGGCCGTATGACGACCTTCCCGTGCGAGCCGTCGACGATCACCATGTCTCCCGCCCGCACCTGGCCGACCAGGCCGGCCACGCCGAGCACCGCCGGCAGGCCCATGGCGCGGGCCATGATCGCGGTGTGGCCCTCAGCACCCCCGAGCACGGTGCAGAACCCGGCCAGCCGCTCCGGATCCATCAGCGCGGTGTCGGCGGGCGTGATCTCCTCGGCGACCACGACCGTGCCCTCGGGCAGCGACTTGAACGCCTGAAACGGCGTCTGGGTGAGATTGCGGATCAGCCGGGTGCCGACCTCACGGACGTCCTGGACGCGCGCGGCAAGGTAAGCGTCATCCATTGCCGCGAAGCTTTGTGTGATGGCCGCGATCTCCGCCTGGACCGCGGCTTCGGCGTTCATGTGGTCTTCGACGATCCGGCGCTCCACGCCGCGCACCAGGCGCGATTGCGAGAGCATCTGGCGGTGCGCCTCGAGGAGGAAGCCGATCTCCTCGCTGACGCTGGGCGGCAGCGAGTCAGCCTTGGTCCCGAGCTTGCCAAGCTGGCGCAGCGACTTCTCGACAGCACCCCGGAAGCGCTGACGCTCCGCCTCGACCTCGCCGGACGCGATCGTATGTTCCGGCACCGCGACGTTGCCAGCCTCGTGCACATGGGCGGGACCAATGGCGATGCCAGGCGAAACGCCGAGCCCCTCGAAGATGCGCTCGCCCTCGCCCGCCGAGCGCCGCGCCGGCCGCCGCAAATGTTTGGGGCGGGCGCGCGGTCCGTCAGCTTTCATCGAAGCCGGCGGCGACGAGGGCCGCGAGGGCGTCGGCCGCACGCTCGGCCTCCCGCCCCGTGGCCCGGATCTCGATCTCGCAGCCAGGAGACGCCGCCAGCATCATCAATCCCATGATCGACACGCCGGACACGGTACTGTCCTTCTTGGTCACTGTCACGGCCGCGTCGAACTGCCCCGCCAGCTTGACGAAGCGCGCGGCGGCGCGGGCATGCAGCCCTTTCTGATTGACGACGGTGACGGTGCGCCGGATGGCCGGCGCCGACGGTTCGGTGGCGTCCGGCGGGGGTGGCGAGGAGTCGGACGGTGCCATCCTGTGCCGGGCTCTATTTCACTTCGCCGGCGAGAAGCTGCGATGCGACGTTGATGTATTTGCGGCCCGCCTCGCGGGCGGACGATACGGCGTCGGCGAGCTTCTCGGTGTTGCGCACGCTGGCGAGCTTGATCAGCATCGGCAGGTTCATGCCGGCGATGACCTCGATCTTGGCGCGGTCGATGATCGAGATGGCGAGGTTCGACGGGGTGCCGCCGAACATGTCGGTGAGCACCACCACGCCCGAGCCGTCGTCGACCCGGCCGACCTGCTCGATGATCTCGCGGCGCCGCTGCTCCATGTCGTCATCCGGGCCGATGCACACGGCCGAGACGTTTCGTTGCGGTCCCACAACGTGCTCCAGCGCCGCGATGAACTCGTCGGCGAGCCGGCCGTGCGTGACCAATACCATGCCAATCATAGACGGTCCTTTGGTTACGATATCCGAAGCGCCGGCTCGTCGCCGGCAGGGCTCGCGGCGGCGGAACCCTGGTTCTCATGCCGCCGGTCGGGAAGAAGGTCGCGGTGAAGCAGGCCGCAGCGCCGGCCGCGCGAGTGCAGCCAAGCGACCAGCCGCTCCGCCACGTACACGGAGCGGTGCCGGCCGCCGGTGCAGCCGACCGCGATGGTGAGATAGCTTTTGCCTTCGCGCTCGTAGCGCGGGAGGAGGGCGGCGAGCATCGTCGTCAAGCCGTCGAGGAAGCCGGCGCAGCCGGGATCGCGTTCGATGAACTCCGCCACCGCGACGTCGCGGCCGGTCAGGGGCCGCATGTCGGGTTGATAATGCGGGTTGGCGAGAAAGCGGACGTCGAACACCAAGTCGGCGTCGCGCGGCAGCCCGTTGCGATAGGCGAACGACACCACGTGCACGGCCAAGCCGGGCGAGGTGTCGAGCGGCAGGCTTTCCTGGACCCGCTGTTTCAGCTCGGCCTGGCTCAAACCCGACGTGTCGATGACCAGATCGGCCCGATCGCGCAGATCGCGCACCATCGCACGCTCGGCGCGAATGCCGTCGGCGAGCGGCCGATCGGTCGCCAGCGGATGGCGCCGCCGCGTCTCTGTGAAGCGCCGATGCAGCGTCTCGTCGTCGCAGTCGACGAAGACCAGGCGCACGTCGAGTTCGGGCTCGGCGCGCGCGCGATCGACCGTCGCCAGCAGCGAGGTCGCCGCGAAGCCGCGCGTGCGCGTGTCGACGCCGATCGCGAGTGCGCGCGCTTGGGCGTGCGCGTCGTCAGGGCGGATCAGAGACGGAAGAAGCGTCAGCGGCAGATTGTCCACGGCCTCATAGCCTGCGTCTTCGAGCGCCCGCAGGGCCGAGCTACGCCCCGCACCGGACATACCGGTGACGAGGGCCACGCGCCGGCGGGCTGTTTTCCCCCCCTCTTTGCGATCCTGGGGCTCCGCGGTATCCGAAGGTGCAGGTTCGGAAACTGACGCGGGGCCGTTGCTCATGGCAGTGAATATGGTGATGCGATCAGGCGGCGACGAGTCGGCCAAGCGCCACCTCGCGGGCCGCGAGGCGAAGCTTGGCCACCGCCGAACACTCGAACGGAGCCACCGCGATCAGCGGCAGCTCGACACCCAGGTACGAGCAATGCCGCGCCGCTGGCAGACGGTCGATGTCGGCGGGTGCGGCGAGGTCGACCGCCAGCCCCACCCGCGTACGCCCGACATTGGCGAGCGCTACGATGCCGAGGCCGCGAATCTCAAGCCGTCCTGCAATCGTTTGCGGGCACGATCCGACTAAGACACCGCTGTCCAGCGTGAGATCGGTCCGATCGTCGGCCACCAGCCGTGCGCCCGCTTCGATCAGGCGCAAGGCAAGATCCGACTTGCCGCTTCCCGACGGGCCGCGCAGCAGCACGCCGATGCCGGCGGTCTCGATACAGCTTGCATGAATCTGAATCGTTAACGGATGGGCCATGGACCGGGATGATCACCCGGGCAGGAGGGTGCGCCGGGCGCGCTGTTGTTGTCAACGCCCTATGCTGCGCTGCACCCATAACGTTTGTTGCATACGCAAACGATGCACGACCATGGTCGATCATGCCCAACGTGGTTAATCGACCGGAAGCCGAACGATGAATCGCGCGCCGATCACGCCGCCGCCGGTCCCGCGCCGGTTTTCGGCGCGGATCGTGCCGCCGTGCGCGACAACGATCTGCCGCGAGATCGACAGGCCGAGACCCGAATGGGTGCCGAATTTTTCACCCTCGGGGCGGTCGCTGTAGAAGCGCTCGAAAATCTGCTCGAGTTTGTCGTCGGAGATGCCCGGCCCTTCGTCCTCGACCGTGACTTCCACCATGTCCCCGTTGCGCGTCGCGACCAGCCGGATGGTGCCGCGCGGCGGGCTGAACGAGATCGCGTTGACGATCAGATTGCGGAACACCTGGCCCAGGCGTCGCTCGAGCCCCGGTACGACCAGCCGGCGGGTGCCGGCCTGCTCGAGCATGAGCCGCGGGCCTTCCGGCGAGCCTGCCGTGTGCACCTCGACCAGGGTTGCCAGCAGATTGCCGATGTCGACCGGCTCGGCCTCCTCGCGCGACAACTCGGCGTCCAGCCGCGAAGCGTCGGAGATGTCGCCGATCAGCCGGTCGAGGCGGCTGACGTCGTCGAGGACGATGGCCAGGAGCTTGCGCTGCGGCTCGGGATCCTGGAGCCGTGCCGCGGTCTCGACCGCGCTTTTCAGCGACGTCAGGGGATTCTTGATCTCGTGCGACACGTCCGCGGCGAAGCGCTCGATGGCGTCGAGCCGGCGCCACAGCGCATCGGTCATATCGGCCAGCGCCACAGAAAGATCACCGATCTCGTCGTCGCGGCGGCTCAAATCGGGGATGGCCGGGCGGCCGCTGGGATTGGCGCCGCGCGGGCGGATTCCCGCCCCGACCACCTGTCCGCCGCGGCGCACGCGCTCGGCCGCCATGGCCAGCCGGCGAATCGGCCGCGTGATCGTCCGTCCGAGATAGATCGAGATCAGCACCGTGACCGCGAGGGCCGCCCCGAACACCTTCAAGATATCGAACCTGACGGCGCGGAGGCTGATTTCAATCTCGCTGCTGTCGTTCGACAGCAGGAGCACGCCCAGAACCTGCTTGAACCGCTGCACCGGCACCGCCACGGACAAAATCATTTTCGGCCGGAGCGCGCCCGGCGGCGTGGTGCGAGCGTCGGGGAGTGCGCGCAACGCCCGGCCGATCTCACCGTGCAGCGCCGCCACCGCTTCCGGAAAATCCTTGAGCGCCGCGTTCGGGCGGTCGCGCTCCAGCGGCAGCGATTCGCGCGGCGGCAGCCAATTCAGGATGAAGTCGTAGACCGCGTTCAGCACCTGGGTGAAGACGTCCGGCGGCGGGCCGAGCGGCGGCAGCGGCGCGGTCTCCACCGCGATGCCGGCCGCCCCCAAGACCCGGCTGTCGGCGAGCAGCTCGCCATCGACCGAATAAAGCCGGGCGCGCGCCCGCGTCGATTCCACCAGGCGGCGCAGGATCTGCTGGGCGAGCGGCTTCGACAGATGCTCCTCCGGGTTCGCCGACGCGGCCGGATTGTCGGGATCGACGACGCCCTCGATCGCGGCGGCACCCACGGCCGCCGCGATCATCTGCCCCTGGGTCGTGAGGTCCGCGAACTCGCCGGCGATCAGGCTGCGCCGGTAATCGTCGAGGTAAAGCAGGCCGGCGACGAGAATCACCGGGGCCAGCAGATTGAGGAACAGGATTCGCCGCGTGAGCAGCGAAAAACGCCGGCGGCGGAATCTTGGCGCAGCCGGCTTTTCTGCAGTCGCTTGCTCCGCCATGATGTCGTGCTCTCCGCCCCCAGAGAGTATCCGCTTTTATTTCTCGCGGTAGCGGTAGCCTAGACCGTACAGCGTTTCGATGTGCGCGAAATCGTCGTCGAGCACCTTGAATTTTTTGCGCAGGCGCTTGACGTGGCTGTCGATCGTCCGGTCGTCGACATAGACGTGCTCGCCATAGGCTGCATCCATCAGGTTGTCGCGGCTCTTCACCATCCCGGGACGCAGCGCCAGCGCCTTCAGCAGCAGGAACTCGGTCACGGTGAGGTTCACCTCGTTCCCCTTCCACGTGCAGACGTGGCGGGCCGGATCGAGCACCAGATCGCCGCGGGCGATCGTCGCCTCGGCGGTGCCGGCGCCGCCCGGTGCGGTCGCGGTCTGGCTCAGCTCCTTCCGGCGCAGCAGGGCACGGATGCGCTCGATCAGGAGGCGTTGGGAGAACGGCTTGGTGATGTAGTCGTCCGCCCCCATGCGCAGGCCGAGCACCTCGTCGACCTCGTCGTCCTTGGAGGTCAGGAAGATCACCGGCATCTGGCTCTGTTTGCGCAGCCGGGCCAGCAGGTCCATGCCGTCCATTCGCGGCATCTTGATGTCGAGGATGGCGAGATCGGGCGGCTGGGCGGTCAGTCCGCGCAGCGCCTCGGCGCCGTCGGTATAGGTGCGCACGGTGAACCCCTCGGCCTCCAGTGCCATGGTCACCGAGGCGAGGATGTTGCGGTCGTCGTCGACGAGAGCGATGATTTGAGGCGAAGTCTGAGGCACGGAAATGACCTCCCTGACAGCGGCGGGGGCCTGACAGCGGCGGGGCATGAGTCAGGCGTTTATTCGCCGCAACTATGGCCGCAATTAGGCGGGCGGGTGGCGATTGATTGACGCAGTCCCCAGACGCCGCATTATAGAGGAGTTGATTATAGAAGACTGGGGCGTCGGGTTGCAGCACAGCCGCCAAGACGGAGATGGAGATGAACCCTTGTCGTGTCAACGCATCGCCGGACCCTCGGGCTTGCGCGTGACCCCCCGGCGCGCCAGGTATTGGCGATGAGCGAGCCCGCCCCCACGGCCGCCGCCCCGCCCGCGCCGGGCATCACGGCGCGGCACCTGCTGCGCTCGCTCGACCGGGCCTCGCTGGGCACCATCATGCGGCCCGACGCCCCGGGTTCGGGCATGCCCTACACCTCCCTGGTGATCGTCGCGGTCGATCACGACGCCAGCCCGATCCTGCTCATTTCGGGTCTCGCCGACCACACCAAGAACCTGCTCGTCAACCCGGCGGTATCGCTGCTCTTCGACGGCACGGGCGGGCTCGCCGAACCCCTCACCGGCCCGCGCGTGACCGTCCAGGGCACCGCACGGCGAAGCGAGGACAAGGCGCTCGCCGCCCGTTTCATCGGCCGGCACCCGGGCGCCGCGATGTATGCCGGCTTCAGGGATTTCGGCTTCTGGCGGGTCGAGGTGAGCCGCGCCCATCTCATCGCCGGCTTCGGCCGCATCCATTGGATCGAGGCCGGCGATCTGTTGTTCGATGCGGGGCCCGCCGCCGCGTTGCGCGAGGCCGAGGCGGATATCATCGCGCATATGAATGGCGAGCATAAGGACGCGGTGCAACTCTACGCCACCAAGCTGCTCGGCCGGCCGGGCGGTGGCGAGTGGACCATGACCGGCGTCGATCCCGAAGGGGCGGATCTGCGCCGCGACGGGGTCGTGGCCCGCCTGGACTTCGAGCATCCGGTCCATGATGCGGAGGCCGCCCGCGGCGAGCTGGTCCGGCTGGTCAAAAAAGCCCGGCAGAGCCGAGATGCATCCTAACCGTGGTAGACTCGCCACGGCGAGGCTGTCATGCGTGCAATCCTGGCATCGGTCCTTTTTGCCGCGGCGGCGACGAGCGCGCCCGCGGCGGCCCAGCAGCTTGGGCCGGGCAGCAACGGCAAGGCGTCCTGCTACGAGGTGCGGAGTGCCGCGCCGTTCACCATCCTCACCCATGTGATCCTGCCCGACCGCACGCGCAGCGTGGCACGGATCGACAGCAATCAGGTGCAGCGCCACTGCATCGCGGGCCAGCTGTTCCCCGACGGACGGGTGAATTTCCGCATCGTCAGCGGTCTCGGCCCACCGCTGTTCTCGTGCCAGACCCGGATCGACAAGCCGATCTTCGTCTCCGGCCGGCAGGATGCCGGCGGCAGCTTCAAATACGACGTGACGTGCTACTGACGCGATGTCCGCGGTTCACGCCGCGGCGTCGAAATTCTGCACGAAATCCGGCGGCACATCAGGGCCCCACAGGAACAGCGAGTCCTCGGCCGGCCAGTCCCGCGCCTCCCACGCCGCGTCATCGGCGATGTAGTCGATGTCGAAGAAATATTCGGCGAGGGAATTCCACGGGTCGCGGACGTAGTGGAAGAAGTTGGACCCCAGGACGTGGCGGCCGAAGCCCCAGCCGTTCTTCCAGCCCTTGCCCAGCATGCGCACCGCACCGTAGCCGACCTCGTCCATGCTGCCGACTTCGTAGCTGGCGTGATGAAAGCCCGGCCGGTCCGACTTCGCGAACGCGATCACGTGGTGGTCCGAGCCGCCGGGGACGCGGATGAAGGCGATGATGTCGCCCGAGCGGTCCGACAGCTTCATGCCCATGGCGTCGGTGTAGAAGGCGATCTGGCGGCCGACATCGGGGCTGAACAGGAGCACGTGACCCAGCCGCCACGGATGGACGGCGCGGTCGCGCGGCGGACAGCCGCGGATCGCCGCCTCGCGGGAGAACCCGGCGGTCGCCTTGGCGATCCCTGCGCGGCGGCGGGCGAGGAAGTCCGTCTTCTGGCAGGTCTTCACCACGACCATGTTGTCGTCGGGGTCGCGGACGGCGAAGACGGCATTGCCTTCGGCCTTCGGCGCGTCGATGAGCTTGTGGCCCTTGGCCTCGAGCCGCTGCTGCAAGGGCTTCGCCTCGGCCGGTGCCACGCCGAACGTGACGTGGTGGAGGCGCCGCCCACGTCCCTCGACGAGGCTCACCGGCTCGGCGTCACCGTCGGCGACCCGGAAGCCCAGGCGGTCGCCGTACTCCCGTGCGACGAGGCCGAAATCTTCATAAAAGCGTTTGCCGGCAGGGACATCCGGAACCCGCAACGTATACCCGAGCAGCGAATGAACGGACATCGCATCTCCTCCTCAAGTTGCGCCCATTTCACCCTGAGGAGGAGAGCGTGGCAAGCGTCGTGAGGGCCGCTTGGCGGGCAGGTCAGCCGCGTCCCGACATCTGCTTCAGCAGCGACATCTTGAGCTCTTTGAGCTTCTTGCCCAACGCTTCCAGGTCGATGTCGGTGTCGCGGACCTTCGAGAACAGCTCGTTCTCTTCTTCCTTCACGTGGTGCTTCACGTATTCGCCGAGCACCTTGACCTTGGCCGCGAAGAGGCGGTCGCGCGGCGTCATCGGCTCGATCTCGGCAATCAGCGCCTTGGCGGAGGCGTGCTCGACCTCGGCCTCATCGAGCAGCTCCTTGAGCTCTTCGTCGGCCTTCTTGCGCGCCGTCGGATAGAAGAGCCTCTCCTCGATTTCGGCGTGGACGGTCAGCGCCAGGCAGATCTGGCGGGCAAGCTCCTGCTTCGTCGAATTTTCGCCGGCCTGCTCGAACTGGTCGAGAAATCCTTCCACATCGCGATGATCCTGCTCGAGCAGGGCGACCGCGTCCTCGGCCTCGCTCTTCTGGGTCATCATCTCGGTCATCTTCTTGGCGACGTCGCCGAGCCGTCTCGCCATCGTCGTGAAGGTCGAGGCGGCGGCTGACCTGGACTGGGAACGCCCCCGGCCCCGCGGCCGTGCACGTCTCGCCTGCGTGGCCCGCTTGCCAGCGGTCCGCGACCGCGCCGGACGCGCCTGTCGGCTGGATTTGGCTTTCGTATTGGTCCTGGCCATGGCTCCGCTCCTGATCATTTTGGGTTAGCTGGAATTCCGGTGTGCGCCGCCGCTCCGCATCAACACGGCGGATGGCGAACGGCGCAAACTGGTAACGGCGCAGCCATGAGCGGGTTCCTTGGCGGACGCAATTCCGCCAAGCGCCCGTGCCGTGCGCGGGCCTAGGCTTCGTGCGGGACCGCGGGACGCGCCAGCACCTGGCGCAGATGGGCGGTGTCGACCTCGCCTTCCCATTTGGCGACGACGATGGTGGCCACCGCGTTGCCGATGATGTTGGTGAGCGCCCGGCACTCGCTCATGAAGCGGTCGATGCCCAGGATCAGCGCCATGCCGGCCACCGGAATCGTCGGCACCACGGCGAGGGTCGCGGCGAGCGTGATGAAGCCCGAGCCGGTGACGCCGCTGGCGCCTTTTGAGGTCAGCATCGCGACGATCAGGATGGTGAGTTCCTGTCCCAGCGTCAGCGGCGTGTTGGTGGCCTGGGCGACGAACAGGGCCGCCATGGTCATGTAGATGTTGGTGCCGTCGAGGTTGAACGAGTATCCGGCGGGCACGACGAGGCCGACCACCGACTTGTCGCACCCGGCTTTTTCCAGCTTTTCCATCAGCGGCGGCAAGGCCGCTTCGGACGAGCTGGTGCCGAGCACGATCAGCAGCTCCTCTTTGATGTAGGCGATCAGCCGGAAGATGCTGAAGCCAGCGAAATGCGCGATCGTGCCCAGGACGAGCACCACGAACAGGATGGCGGTCAGATAGAAGACCCCCATCAGATAGGCCAGGTTCTGAAGCGAGCCGATGCCGTACTGGCCGATGGTGAAGGCCATGGCGCCGAACGCGCCGATCGGCGCGACGCGGACGATGACATGGACGAGACGGTAAATCGCCTTGTTCAGGTCGTCGATGAACTGGGTGAGGCGGTGCCCGCGCTCGCCGAGACCCGCGAGGGCAAAGCCGAAGAGCAGGGAAAAGAACAGGATCTGCAGGATGTCGCCCTTGGCGAACGCGTCGACCGGGCTGCTCGGGATGATGTTCAGGAGGAAATCGACGGTGCTTTGCGATTGCGCCTGGCGTGTGAAGTTCGCGATCGCCCGTGCGTCCAGCGTGGCGGGATCGGCGTTGAAGCCCTCGCCGGGACGGAACAGGTTTGCGGTGACCAGCCCGATCATCAGCGCAAAGGTCGAAACGACCTCGAAATAGACGATCGCCTTGAGGCCGACCCGCCCGACACGCTTCATGTCGTTCATGCCGGCAATGCCGGTGACGACGGTGCAGAAGATCACCGGGCCGATGATCATGCGGATGAGCTTGATGAAGCCGTCGCCGAGCGGCTTCATCTCGATGCCGAGCGTGGGCCACAGATGGCCGAGCATGATGCCGACCGCGATCGCGAACAGCACCTGGACGTAAAGAACCTTATAGAGGGGCGTCTTCACGGCGTTTCCTCAGTGTGAATTATCTTTATCGGGACAACGCCGGACGAGCGTGGCCACTCCCGACACACATTCGGACGTAGCCCGGACGCGGCGATCAAAGCAAGCGGTAATAAGGTGCAAACGATCGCGGACGCGGCGATCGGTTCGCGCGCGAAGGGCCCGCAGGGCGGCTCCGGACGAGCCGCCCTGCGGCGTCAGTCGGACAGGCGGGTTAGCGGACGGTCTGCTGGGCGCGGTCGTACCAGTGCCAGCAGGTCTCTTCGTCGCCGGCCTTCGCCGCGTTCGACGCGGTGTCGAGTTCGGACATCACCGACCCGCGAGTCTCGGCGCCGGTGGCGAACTGCTGGACCCGCAGACCGATCTGGTCTTGCATCTTGGACACTTCCTTTGCGCACTGGCCGGGCGCCTTGGCCGCCTGGGCCTGCGCGTGCGCAGCCGACTGCGGCGTGTAGACCGGCTGGTTGGCCTGAGGATAAGGCGACTGCGCGAACGCCGACGTGCCCAGCAGCACGGCAGAGACGGCGACAGCCGCGGCGAGAGAAGACTTCACCATAAAGGTCACTCCTGGAAGGATTATGTACGTATGGGTACAGCCCTAAGCGGGCTGAGGCGCACCCGCGAAATCGGGGTGCTACCGCACCGTATATTCGATCTAAGCCACTAAATCATATTAAGATTTTGTTATAGCGCCTTGTGGTATTTTGCGCTGCAAAACCGGGCATTTGGCAAGTTCAGACAATACCGACCGGTACAGGTCAATCTGAAAACCCACGGAAACCAAATGCGTAAATCCCACTGGCGGCGCGGGAGCACGGTCGGCGACTGAGCGGGTGGAAGCGCGGCCGCGGCCGGCCCGCTATCTCAGTGCGCGTCGGCCCACGACGGGCCCTTACCGACTTCAACGACCAACGGCACGGTCAGTTCGACGATCGGCCGGTCGGCGCTCTCCATCACCGCTTTGACCGCGGCGATGGTGGCATCGACCTCGCCGGGGGCGGCTTCGAACAACAGCTCGTCGTGCACCTGGAGCAGGAGCTTCGCCCCGAGCGTGGCCTTGGCGAGGGCGGCCGGGATGCGCACCATGGCGCGCTTGATGATGTCGGCCGCACCGCCTTGGATCGGCGCGTTGATCGCCGCCCGCTCCTGGAAGCTGCGCATCGCACCGTTCTTCGACGCGATCTCCGGCAGATGGACCTTGCGGCCGAACACCGTGGTCACGTAGCCGTTCTTGCGCGCGAACTCCTTCGTCCGCTCCATGTAGTCGCGGATGCCGGGGTAGCGCTTGAAATAAGCCTCGATGTAGGTCCGGGCCTCGCCTTGCGGAATGCCGAGCTGATTGGCGAGGCCGAACGCCGAGATGCCGTAGATGATGCCGAAATTGATCGCCTTCGCCTTGCGCCGGACCATAGGGTCCATGCCCTTGACCGGGACATTGAACACCTGGCTCGCGGTCAGCGCGTGGATGTCGATGCCGTCGCGGAAGGCCTCGCGCAACACAGTGATGTCCGCGACGTGCGCCAAGAGGCGCAGCTCGATCTGGGAATAGTCGAAGGACAGCAGCACGGTGCCGGGTGCGGCAACGAACGCCTTGCGGATCTTGCGGCCTTCCTCGGTGCGGATCGGGATGTTCTGGAGGTTCGGATCGCTGGACGACAGCCGCCCGGTCGATGCGACCGCCATGGCAAAGCTGGTATGGACCCGCCCGGTGTCCTTGCTCACCTGCTCGACCAGCGCGTCGGTATAGGTCGATTTCAGCTTCGAGATCTGGCGCCAGTCCAGGACCAGCTGCGGCAGCTTGTGGCCGATGGCGGCCAGGTCTTCGAGCACGTCGGCGCCCGTCGCATAGGCGCCGGTCTTGGTCTTCTTCGGCACCATGCCCTCGGGGAGCTGCAGCCCCATCTCGTCGAACAGGATCTGCCCCAGCTGCTGCGGCGAGCCGATGTTGAACGGCCGGCCCGCCTCCTTGGTGATCTTCTTCTCGAGCTCGCCGCAGCGCAGCGCGAACTCGTTGGACAGCCGCCTGAGCTCGGCAAGGTCGACCGCGATGCCGATTTCCTCCATCGCCTGGAGGATCGGAACGAGCGGCCGCTCGATATATTCGTAGACCGAGGCGACGTGCTGGGTCGCCAGCAGCGGCCTCAGGACCTGGTGGAGGCGCAACGTCACGTCGGCGTCCTCGCCGGCGAACTCGCACGCCCGGTCCAGGGGCACGTCGGCGAAGCTGATGCGCGCCTTGCCGGTGCCGGTGACCTCATCCAAGGTCAGCATCTTGTGGCCGAGATAGGTTTCGCTGAGCTCGCCCAGGGTATGCCCATGCTTGCCGCCGCCCAGCACATAGGAGATGAGCATCACGTCGTCGAACGGCTCGACGACGATGCCGTGGCGGGCGAAGACCTTCCGCGCCTCTTTGATGTCGTGACCGATCTTCAGCACCGACGGTGCCGTGAGCAGCGGCGCCAGCGCCTTCATCGCCTCGTCGCGCGACAGCCGATCCGCCGCCGCACCCGCGCCGCCGCCGAGATCGAGCCCCTCGCCGGCACTGCGCTGGCCGGTTGCCAGCGGGATGTAGCACGCCTCGGCGGGCGCCACCGCGAGCGAGATCCCCACCAGCTCCGACTGTCGTTCGGCCGAAGCGCTTTTTAACGAGACCGCGACGCTGCCGCCCTTCATCGCCCGCCCGATCCAGGCGTTCAGCGCCTTCAGGTCGCGGATGATGGGATATTTGCACTCGCGCGGCGCCATCGGCTTCGGCGGCATGTCGCCGGCCGGCGCTTCGCGCTCCGCCGTCTCGGCGCCATTGGTCATCTTCGGCACGGACTCGACGTCGAACTCCGCGTCGATCAGGCCCTCCGTCTTCATGCGGGTGATGACGGCGCGGAACCCCTGCTCGACCAGGAACGACAGCAAGACTTTCGGATCCGGCTTCTTGACCTTGAGGTCGTCGATCTTGGCCGGCAGCGTCACGTCGTCCTTCAGCTGGACAAGCTTGAGGCTGGTCTCGGCGAGGTCGCGGTTGGCGGTGATCTTCTCGGCCCAGCCGCGCGCCGCCGAGGCCGCGCGCGATTTCTCGCGGCAGTCGAGGACTAGCTTCACGATCTTGTGCTTGCCGGCGAGCGCCTGCAGGCCGTCGTTGCCGATATCCCAGTTGCCCTTGGCGTCCTTCTGGCCGCCGGCCAGCTTCAGCTCCTCGAACAGCAGGGCGCCCAGCTCGCGGCTGGTCGGCCCGTATTTGCACGGGCGGCCAGTGAGCTTGAACAGCTCCTTCTCGGCGGTCTCGGCGCCATTCTGGAACACGGCGACGAACTTCTCGGTGTCTTCGGCCGCGTCGAGGACGTTGGCGAGAGTGCCGAACATGTTGATGCACGCGGACGCGGCGGTCGGGCCGATGCCGGGCACGCCGGGCACGTTGTCGGTCGAATCGCCGATCAGCGCCTGGACTTCGACCACCTTCTCCGGCCCGACCCCGAAGCGCTGAAACACCTCGGCGTCGCCGATCGGCCGGTTCTTGATCGGGTCGAGCATGTCGACGCCCGGGCGGATGAGCTGCATCAGGTCCTTGTCGGACGACACGATGGTGCAGCTCCAGCCGCTTTCGACGGCGGCGCGCGCATAGGCGGCGATCAGGTCGTCGGCTTCGAAGCCCGGCACTTCCAGGCCCGGCACGTTGAAGGCGCGCGCGGCCTCGCGCACCAGGCCGAACTGCGGCAGGAGCTCGGGCGGCGGCTCGTCGCGGTTCGCCTTGTAGTTGGTGTAGATCTCGTTGCGGAAGGTCTTGCGGCCGGCGTCGAAGATGACCGCGAGGTAGTCGCAATCGTGGCTCGCCATCAGCTTCAGCAGCATGTTGGTGAAGCCGAGCACGGCGCCGACCGGGGTGCCGTCGGGGCGGGTCAGCGGCGGCAGCGCATGATAGGCGCGGAAGATGTAGCCGGACCCGTCGACGAGGCACAGTTTCTTGCCCGTGCTCGGCGTGACCGTCTCGACGGGCGGCTTCTCCGCCGGCTTCGCGGCGGATTTCGCCTCGGCCGGCTTTTCGGCCCGAGGCTTGGCGGCAGTCTTCGCGGGAGGCATGAGCTAGGTTTTAGCGCGATTCCGGATCGCGATGCGATTCGGAATTGAAAGGAAATACCGCGCCGCGGGTGAACGTCCCTTCTTGTTCTTCGTCATTCCCGCGCCAGATAATTCGCGCCCATCGGCGGCCGTGAAGGCCGCCAACGCAGCGCAGGCGGGAATCCATGGTTCAGCGGAGCGATGGATGCCCGCTTTCGCGGGCATGACGAGAAAGATGTGATCGCGCCAGTGCTTGCCTTAGTGCCCGCTCGGGCGGATGCCGGCCTTGAGCACGAATTTGCGGTCGCAATAGCCGCATTCGCCGGTGCCGTCGCGGCCGACCGGGATATAGATCAGCGGATGGCCGAGGGCGCCGCCGCCGCCATCGCAGCCGACCGTGGTCGTCTCCACCTCGATCACCTCGGGCGGAGGCGGGACCGTGCCGGTGGGAAGTTCCGTAGCCATTGAAATCCTTGTGAGGCAGCCATGCGCCTTCGGCGTTGACCCGCGCTTTGGCGCGATGATACCGATTGCGCCCCGAGTTGCAACCAGCCGCATTTGCTCTAATTTCGTAACCCCCTATATCTGTAGAACAATGGTCGCCGTTCCGCAGCACACCGTCCGGGCACCCGTTTTCGCCCTGCCCGAATGGGCGGTCGAGATCGCGGGACTCACCAAGGTTTACGCCGCGACAGCCAAGCCGGCGCTCGACGGCGTCACGCTCTCGATCCGGCGGGGCGAGCTGTTCGGGCTCCTCGGGCCGAACGGCGCCGGCAAGTCCACCTTGATCAATATCCTGGCCGGGCTGGTCAACAAGACCGCGGGCGAGGTGCGGATCTGGGGCCTCGACGTCGACCGCGACCAGCGCGGCAGCCGGGGCGCCATCGGCGTGGTGCCGCAGGAGCTCCACATCGACCCGTTCTTTTCGCCGCGCGAGGCGCTGGAGGTGCAGGCCGGCCTGTACGGCGTCCCGCCCGCCGAGCGGCGCACCGACGAAATCCTGGCGGCGGTCGGCCTTGCCGACAAAGCGAGCGCGTATGCGCGTACGCTGTCCGGGGGCATGCGCCGGCGCCTGCTGGTGGCCAAGGCGCTGGTCCATGCGCCGCCGGTCCTGGTGCTGGACGAGCCGACCGCCGGCGTGGACGTCGAGCTGCGCCAGAGCCTGTGGGCCTATGTGCGCAAGCTGAACGCCGCCGGCACGACGGTGCTGTTGACCACCCACTATCTGCAGGAAGCCGAGCAGCTCTGCGACCGGATCGCGATCATCAACCATGGAAAGCTGATCGCCTGCGACACGACCGCGGCCTTGCTGCGGCGGCTCGATCGCAAGGAGCTCCGGATCATCGTCGACCGCGACCTGACCGCCATCCCGCCATCCCTCGCCGGCTTCGAGGTAACGCAGACCGGCCTGCGCGAGATCATGTTCCATTACCGCCCCAGCCGCATGCGGGCGGGCGAGCTGCTCGAGGCGGCGCGCCTCGCGGGCCTGGTCATTCTCGACGTCTCGACCGAAGAGAGCGATCTCGAGGACATCTTCCTCGAGCTGACGCGATCGACCGCGCAGGCCGAACCGGCGTGATGCGGCGGCGCATCCTTCCGGCCTGGCTGGCCGCCCTGCTGCTGCTCGGCGTTACGGCCTGCGCGCCA
>DASWFO010000273.1:0-11197 GCA_036394195.1 Alphaproteobacteria bacterium
TCACCGGGACCTGGTGCCCATTGGCGCGCAACTGCCGCAGCACCTCGGGCCCGTCGACATCGGGCATCTGCCAGTCGAGCAGCACCGCCGCGGCGAGCCCGCCGCCGCTGAAATACTGCAGCACGGTTTGGCCACCGTCGAAGCTCGTCGTCCGATAGCCGGCATCCTCCAGGTTGGCGGCCATGGTGCGGCGCATCAACGGATCGTCGTCGACGATCACGATCATCTCGGGCACGTCAGGGCTGGCGGTGGGCATTGTACACGCGACGGAGACAGCGGTCGGCAGCATCGGGAACACTCGCCGTAGCGGGGACCCCCGACGAGTTAAGCGTAGGACTATCGTAGTGCAAGGCATAAAAAGCATTCCGGCCCACGTCTAGATAGAAATAGACCTCCAGGGCGCAGTCGTTGGTCCGGTACTCCCAGACCTTGGCCGGCGGCCGGTCTGAGGACGTGGTGGGCGGGCCAAGCAGGCTTTCGGTTTCCGGCTGGCTGAGGCCAACCACCTTGATCTCGGGAGGCGATTGCGCCGGTGCCGGACGTGGTGGCGGTGCCGGCGCCAGGCGACTGGTCCGCGCCGGCTCCGACGGTTGTTGCGGTGCGGGAGTCGGCGCCACGGGCGGCTGCGGTTCCGACTGCCTGAGGAAATCGAGACTGTCGCACCCGCCCACCGCCACGAGCGGTAAGCCAAGGAGGGCTACCGCGCCGAGTCGCGCGAGGGCTCTGCGCAGGCGGTTCGGAAGCGGGCCTGTGGTCATCCGCGTGAATATTAACAGCGGCGGGAGCGATGCCCAACCCCTTCTCGGTCCCGCGGCGGATCGAAGCCATTGAGTTCCCTGCTGTTTCAGAACGCTCAGCAAAGCCATACAGTAATACGCCGTGATAATGTTGTGACAGAAACAAGACAAGGAATAGACGCGTGTAATAAATTATCTCGTGTGTTGATTTGAGTAACAAAGGCGACGAGATTTATTGAGCAACGCGCGAGCTCTGTTGAACTCGCGCGTTGCCGCAAGAGCGGATCAGGCAACCGTCCTCGGGGCCGGCGGCCACGGGGCGGGTAACAGACATCGGACGGATTTCATGATTGGCGGAAGTAGCGGCGCCCCCGACAGCCAACGTCGCTGCATCCGTCGCCCGGCCGGGCCCTTCGGGGCCCGGTCGGGTCCTTAAAGCCGGGTGGAGACGGCGGTGTTCGGAGCACGATTTTCAAAAGAGGTTTTGTGGCTCGGCCTCGCCTTGGGACTGATCCTGGCGCTGGTTGAGCCGATAAGCCGGATGATCTCGGACCTGCCGGCGTGGTCGGCACGGTCATTGGCGGACCGCCCCGGGCGCTCGAATACCGCCCCTTCCTACAACCTTCACCTCGTTCCCTACGGTATCGATCGCGGCGTCTGCGACCGCAGCGCGATGGCGGCTGACTTGAAGGGTAGGCTGGTGGACGCGGCCAACATCCTGGTCGGCAGTGCGGTCGGTGCCAAGATGGACTCCATCGACCAGAACTGCGTCAGCGCCGCGCTCGAGTTCGCGCCGGATCAGCGCCGGATCCTCTGGCGAAACGGCAACAGCGGCCTTACTTATACCTTAATCGCCAGCCAGACTTTCCAGACGGACCGCGGCACTTATTGTCGCGAGTACAGTGCCAGCACGGTGATCGGCGGCCAGACGCAGGCAGTGCACGAGCAGGCCTGCCGGCAGTCAGCCGGAAGCTGGACGATGATCCGTTAGAGCGAAACGAAACGAACGACGACGGTGGGTCTTGAGGCGCGGATCTTGAGGGCGCGGGTTTTGAGGGCGCGGGTCTTGAGGGGGTGCCGATGAAAGTGAGCGTGCAATGGCTGATCAGTTACGAGGACGGGTCGACAAATTGCAGAGCGGCCAAGCGAGCGTAGAGCCCGCCCTCGCGGAGAAGAGTTCCGTGGTCGCCGACGGCCACCAACCGCCCGTGGTCGATCACGGCGATCCGGTCGGCTTTAAGTACGGTGGCGAGGCGGTGCGCGATGATCAGCACCGTGCGGCCATTCATAACGCGATCGAGGGCTTGTTGGACGAGGCGCTCGCTCTCCGCATCAAGCGCACTCGTAGCCTCATCGAGGAGAAGCAGGGCCGGGTCGCGCAGCAACGCCCGGGCAATCGCGATGCGCTGCCGCTGCCCGCCCGAAAGTCGCACACCCCGCTCGCCGAGATATGTGCCGAAACCCTGAGGCAAACGCTCGATAAACTCCGTCGCCGCCGCGGCGTCCGCCGCGCGGCGGATTTCCGCTTCCGACGCCCCGGGACGGCCATAGCGGATATTGTCGATGACGTCCGCGGCGAAGATCGTGGCGTCCTGCGCAACAAGCCCAATCCGCGCCCTGATCTCCGCCGGATCCGCGCGTTGAAGGTCGACTCCATCTAGGCGGACGCGGCCCGCCTCCGGGTCGTAGTAGCGCAACAGCAGATTGAACACCGTCGTCTTGCCGGCACCGGACGGGCCGACCAGCGCCACCGTTTCACCTTGTGTCACCGTCAGGTCGAAGCCGCTGAGGGCCGGGCGGTCCGGGCGCGACGGGTATCGAAACGTCACATTCTCGAAGGACACGGCACCCTGGGCCGGCGTCGGCAGGTGGACGGGATTGGCCGGCGGCGCGATGTCCGGCTTGGCGTCGAGCAGCTCGACCAGCCGCTCCGTCGCGCCGGCGGCGCGCTGCAGGTCGGCCGCGAACTCGCTGATGGCACCCACCGAGGCCGCGACCACGACCGCGTAGAACACGAACGCCGACAGGTCGCCCGCCGAGATCCGTCCCGCGATCGCATCGTGACCGCCGATCCACAGGATCGCCCCGATGGCCGCAAAGACCAGGAAAATGACGACGCCCACAAGCATCGCGCGCACCCTCGACCGCTGCACCGCCGCAGTGAACGCATCCTCGACCCGCGACGCAACGCGGGCCGCGTCGGCGCCCTCGCGATTGAACGCCTGAACGGTGCGCACTGCGTTCAGCGTCTCTTCCATGTCGGCCCCGGCGTCGCCGAGACGGTCCTGGCTTGCGCGCGACAAGCCGCGCACCTTGCGTCCGAAGATCACGATCGGCGAGACGACAAGCGGCACCACCACGAACACGAGCCCGGTGAGCTTCGGCGACGTCACCGCCATCATGATCGTGCCGCCGATGAACAGCAGGACGTTGCGCAGCGCCATCGACGTCGACGAGCCGACGAGCGTCTGCACGACCGTGGTGTCGGTCGACAGCCGTGACAGCACCTCGCCGGTGCGGGTGGTCTCGAAAAACCCCGGCGACAGGCGCAGCAGATTCTCAAACACCGCGCGGCGCACGTCGGCGGTGACGCGCTCGCCAAGCCACGCCACCAGATACGCGCGGCCGAACGTCGAGAGTGCCAGGAGCGTGATCACCACCAGCATCCCGACGAGAGCGCGGTCGAGGAGTGCCGGATCGCCGCCGACGAAGCCGCGATCGACGAGCCAGCGCAGGCCGGCGCCGAATCCCAGCACCGTGCTCGCGGCCACGGTCAGTGCGATCAGGGCCAGCGCCACCCGGGCCCGATACGGACGGATGAACGCCAGGAGCCGGCGCAAAGCCCGGTAATCCCGCCGGCGCGGCGACGAATTAGGCTGGCTCATCGGGTTGGACGTCAGTCGAAGGCGATGTCTTCGCCGGTCGCGGCCGTCAGCTCGCGCGCCAGCAGGTCGTGGAGCAAGGCGCCGCCGCGCGTGGATCGCCAGGTGCGGCTGGCCGGCTCATAGTCGAAATGAGCGGCACCGGAGACTGGCGAGGACAGCCAGATCTGGCGGTTGGGCATATGCTTGTTGATGACGTATTGCCGGCCGTCGTCGAGCTCGATGGTCAGAATGCCGCCGCGCAACTCGACGTCGACATCGAGGCTGTCCTCGATCCGCGCCTCGAGCTTCGCCAATGTCTCTTCGGCCAGGCTTTCGAAGGTGCTCTCGTCCATGATGCTCAGGCCTAGCACGTTGAATTTAGCGGGGAAAGCCCGGCCTTGCTCGGGCCGCCCGGAGTGCGCTATAAGCCCGCCTTCCTCAAGAACCTTCCGGCCGTAGGGGCAGCCCCGATGAAGCAGGCTATTCATCCCGATTACCACGAGATTACCGTCACGATGACGGACGGGACCACGTTCAAGACGCGCTCGACTTATGGCAAGCCGGGCGACACGCTGCATCTCGACATCGATCCGAAGACCCATCCGGCATGGACGGGCCAGCACCGGCTGGTCGATTCAGGCGGCCAGGTCGCGAAATTCAACAAGCGGTTCCAGAACATCGCGATGCCGAAGGCCAAGGCGGAGGCACCGCAGCCGCAGGCGAAGCCAAAAGCCGAGAAGCCAAAGGCTGAGGCAAAGGCCGAGAAGCCCGCGAAAGCCGACAAGGCCGACAAGGGTGAGAAGCCCGCCAAGGCTGAAAAGGCGGAGAAGAACGCCTAAAGCGGTCGTCATACCGCGAACCCAAAAAGGGCGCCGGACGGCGCCCTTTTTTATTGCGGCGCGGTTCCATCGAGGTGGGCCTAGCCCGCCCGGCGGTTCATCTCGTCAAGACGCGCGACCCGGACGTACAGCCGCCGGCTTTCGTCCAGCAGCTCGCACAGGCGTTTTGGCAGGATGGCCAGCGACGCGTCGGCTTCGGCCATGCAGACCGCGTCTGCGGCCAGGCGGAATTCGTCGCTGGCCGCGGTCGCGCGGGACATCTCGCCCTCGAAGACGGCGCGCTGGGCCAGGAGCCACGCCATGATCTGGGTCAGCCGACTGGTCAGCCGCATGGCCTCGCAATTGACGCGCAGCCGATCGATCGGTTTGAGGCCGGAGGCATCGGCCGGCTGGGCATTGGCCAAGTAATCCCGCGACGCGACCAGCAGGGACATGGTCTCGTCGTAGGTCTTTCCGAAAAACCGCGTGGCCGTTTCCATACTGGGCTACTTCTGGTCCCGAACCCGCGTCCGGAGTCGCCTAATTAAACATCATCCCGCAAGCGCAAAAGCTTGCCAACACATTGTTAATAGAAGGTGTTTTTTGCCGATTTCGCCCCCTTGAACCGAAAAGACACGAAATTATCTCATGCCTGTGACGGGTGCCCATGCGGGACCCGTCACAGCTGAACCGGGGCCCGACCCTTTGGGTGGGCCCGTCCTTAACCATGTTGCTCATTGGAGGATATGGACCATGTCCACGTTCGATTTTTCCCCGCTTTTCCGCTCCACCATCGGCTTTGACCGGCTCGGCCGCATGCTCGACGAAGCGCTCGTCGACGAAAGCTCGGGCTATCCGCCGTACAACATCGAGCGCACCGGCGAAGACGCCTATCGGATCACGATGGCGGTTGCCGGCTTCGGCGAAGACGATCTCAACATCGTGGCGCAGGAGAACGTGCTGCTCGTCTCCGGCAAGGCGAAACCCGCCGAGGAGAAGACCGAGTTCCTGTACCGCGGCATCGCCGGCCGGGCGTTCGAGCGCCGCTTCCAGCTCGCCGACCACATCAAAGTGGCGGGCGCGCAGCTGGTGAACGGCCTGCTTCATGTGGACCTCGTCCGCGAGGTTCCGGAGGCGAAGCGTCCGCGGACGATCAAGATCGAGACCGGCGCCGCCAGGACGCTCGAGACGAAAGCGGCGGCCTAAAGCCGACTCCGAATAAGAGTCGCGAAAATGGGTGCGGAGGAATGGCCTCCGCACCTTTTTTTTCGCCGCCGTTCCGGGTCAGATGATTTCGGCCCCAGTCAGATGATCTCCGCCAGCGCGTCGATGGTCTGATCCGGCTGCTCGACCATCATCATGTGGCCAGTGCGCGGCAGGACGACGGTGCGTGCACCCGCGATCTGCGCGCCGACCTCGCGGGCTCCCGCGGGCGGCGTCATCCGATCGATCTCGCCCAACAGCAGCAAGGCCGGGCAGATGACTTTCGACGCGGCCGCCATGGCCCCCGTATAGGCGTCGCACGCCGCCAAACTGGCCGCGAGCGCGCCTCCGGGGGCGCGCTCCAGCAGCCGCATGCCCGAGCCCAGCATCCATGCGCCGGGAACGCGCGAGCCGCCGAGATGCGCAACCCGGCCGTAGCCCCACGACGCGATCAAAGCCACTGCCGCGTGGTCGTTGGCCGCGGCCGCCGCCAGCAGGTCGGGATGCACCGGCATCTTGGCCGCGGCCCCGAGCAGGGCCAGGGCCCAGGTCTTGGACGGCGCCTGCGATGCCGCCTGGAGGGCGATCAGCGCGCCCATGGAGTGCCCGACCAGCGCCGCGTTCGCGGCGCCGGCGGCGTCGATCAGGTTCAATAGCCAATCGGCCAGTTGGGGGATGGTGCCGAGCGGCGGCCCGGCGGACCGGCCGTGCCCCGGGAGGTCGACGCTCAGAATCGACCGCCCGTGATGGGCGAAATAACGGGCCTGAAGCATCCACGCCGTGTGATCCATGCCGGCACCATGGATGAAGACCACGACCGGGCGCCCGGGATCGAACGGCCGCCCACCGGTGGACGCGAAAACCTTGCGGCCGTCGACGGCGAGATCCATGGTTGGCTCAGGTCTTTCGCGCCGCCCGCAACGCCTGGCCGAGATCGTCGACGAGGTCGGCTGCGTCTTCGAGCCCGACCGACAGGCGGATCATCTCTTCGCCGACGCCGGCCGCGGCCAGGGCCGCGGCATCCATCTGCTGATGCGTCGTGCTTGCGGGATGGATGACCAGGGACTTCGCATCGCCCACATTGGCCAGATGCGAGAACACGCGCAGCGCCTCGATGAAGCGCCGGCCGGCGGCGCGGCCGCCCTTGATCCCGAAACTCACGACCGAGCCGCTGCCGCGCGGCAGATATTTTTCCGCCAGTGCCCGGTCCGGGTGATTCGGCAGCTCCGGATAGTTGACCCAGGCCACGTCCTCCGACGCGCCGAGAAACGCGACGACCCGGCGCGCGTTCTCGACATGGCGCGCCATGCGCACCGGCAGCGTCTCGACGCCCTGCAGGATGTAGAACGCGTTGGCCGGGCTCATGCAAGCGCCGAAATCGCGTAAGCCCTCGGCGCGGGCGCGCATGATGAACGCCTGCGGCCCGAACTCTTCGGCGAAATCGAGCCCGTGGTAGCCGGCATACGGCTCGGTCAGGGTCGGGAATTTTCCCGACCTGTCCCAATCGAATTTACCACTGTCGACGAGCACGCCGCCGATCGCGGCGCCATGGCCGCCGAGCCACTTCGTCGCCGAATGCATGACCAAGTCCACCCCCCATTCGAACGGGCGGCAGAGATAGGGCGTGGCAAAGGTCGAATCGATCATCAGCGGCACGCCGGCCGCGTGCGCGACCTCGGCGACCGCCGCGAGGTCCATCACCTCGAGGCCGGGATTGCCCAGGGTCTCCCCGAACACCAGGCGCGTTTCCGGCCGGATCGCGGCGCGGAACGCCGCCGGGTCGCGCGGATTGACGAAGCTGGTCGTGATGCCAAAGCGCGGCAGGGTATGGGTGAACAGGTTGTGCGAGCCGCCGTAGATCGAGGCGGACGAGACGATATGCCCGCCCTGCCCCATCAAGGTCGCCACCGCCAGGTGCAGCGCCGCCTGGCCACTGGCGGTGCACACGGCCCCCACCCCGCCTTCGAGTGCGGCCACCCGTTCTTCGAGGACCGCGACGGTCGGATTGGAAATCCGCGTGTAGATATGGCCGGCCCGCTCGAGATTGAACAGCGAGGCCGCCGTATCGACGTCGCGGAAGACATAAGACGTCGTCTGGTAGATCGGAACGGCGCGGGCGCCGGTCAGCGGATCGGGGTGCTGGCCCGCATGCAGGCTCAGCGTGTCGAACTTGAAGAATTTCGGATCCAGCATGAGCCAGTCCTAGCCAACGGAAGGCGAAAAGGAAAGAGCGCCCGCCCCCGTCCAGGTGCTGCAAAAAATAAGGGCCGCCACGGGGGCGGCCCAGGATTTCTTATTATTCCCTGTTCAACTCGTTCGTTGCCCAAAACACATAGCCCGGGCCTGTGGATAACGTCAAGCCGGCCTCCCTCCCCTAGACATGATCGACGTCCTCCTCGGGTGAAAGGTCGAGCGGCACCGGCGGCGCGCCGGCCACGTAGCGCTGCCACATGCGGCGATACAGCGCTTCGAGATCGCGGGTGTAGTGCTCGCTGTCGAACAGCGGACAGGTCGCACGCGCCTCTGCGAGGCGTCGCCGCAGCGCCGCCACCTCGTCGGGATGTGCGCCGAGATGCCGGGCGCGGCACGCATAGTCAGCGAAGTCATTCACGATCAGATCCGCCAAGCCGGCAGCGCGGACGATGCTGGCGCCGACGCGGCCGGCGAACGTGTCGCCGGCGCAAGTCAGCACCGGCAGGCCGGCCCACAGCGCGTCGCTCGCCGTGGTGTGCGCACTGCACGGCAGGGTGTCGAGAAACAAATCGGCGCGGCGATAGCGGGCGAGATGCTGGGCCAGCGGCAGCTTCGCCGCGAACACCAGGCGTTCCGGTGCGACCCCGCGCGTGGTGGCCTCGCGGCGGAGATTGGCGACCGCGGCCCCGCTCTCCTCGATCAGCCACAGCACGCTGCCGGGGATATCGCGGAGCAGCGCCATCCAGACGTCGAATATCTTGGGCGTGATCTTGTATCCCGCATTGAAGGCACAGAACACGAAGCCGTGCTCGGGCAGGCCAAGCTCGGCCCGCGACGGCACCGCGTCGGCAATCGGTCGCTGGCGATCGTTCGGCTGATAGCAATGCGGCAGGCAGGCAAGCGCCTCAGTGTAATCCGCGGCGGATTCGGGCGGGCAGATGAACCGGTCGGCGATCAGGTAATCGATGAAGTCGGCCCCGGTCGTCCCCGGATGGCCGAGATAGCTCGCCTGGATCGGCGCCGGGCGAAGCGCCAGGATCTCGGCGCGGCTGCCGCCCGTATAGCCCTTGAGGTCGATCAGGATGTCGATCTCGTCGGTGGCAATGCGGGACGCCGCGTCGCCGTCGGAGAGCGGCCGCAGGTCATGAAAAGCGTCGAACGCCGCGACCAGGCGGAGGCGCATGTCACCCGTGTCGTCCGGCCCCAGCGAGTAGGCGATCGCCTCGACCTGCCGGCGGTCGTGCAGCTCGATCACTTCGGCGAGCAGATACGCGGTCGCATGCGCATGGAAGTCGGTGGACAGATATCCGATGCGCAATCTGCGGCCGGCCCGCCGCCTTGCCGGCGGCATGTCGGGCCGCGGCCGGTCGCGAAACGCCTGGAACCGCTGCCGTGCATACGTCGCGGCGGTGCGGCGCTGCTCGGCCGCCGAAACGCCGGGCACGAAGATCAGGAAATATGGGTCGGCAAAGGCGGCCTCAGGAGCGGCGGCCGCTGCCGCCTTGATCGCCGCGGCATCGGCCTCCAGCGTCGACCAATCGCACATATGGAGCTTGAGATTGAAGCGGCGCAGCCTGGCATCGGCGTGGCCGGGATCGATCGCCAGCGCCTCATCGTAGGCGAACAGCGCCTCGGCGTGGCGCTGCTGCGCCTGAAGGCTCAGCGCCAGGTTGAGGTGAGCCTTGAAGTGCCCGGCATCGAGGGCGAGAACCCGGCGAAAGGCCGCTTCGGCCTCGGCCAGGCGGCCTTTTTCCTGCAGGGCGTTGCCCAGATTGTTCCAGGCGTTGGCGAAGTCGGGCTTCAGCGACAACGCGCGCTCGTAGGCAGCGACGGCATCGTCCAGCCGGTTCTGCTCCTGAAGAATATTGCCGAGGTTGTTGTGCGCCTCCCCAAGCTCCGGCCGCAGCGCCAAGACCCGGCGATAGCTCTCGGCCGCGTCGTTCAGGCGATGCAGGCGCCGCAGCACGGTGGCGAGGTTATAATGGGCTTCGGCAAAGTCCGGCGCCAGCGCCGTGGCGCGTTGATAGGACTCCGCCGCCGCATCGAGTTGTCCGGCCTGGTGAAGGGCGTTGCCGAGGTTGTACGCGGCATCGGCATAATCGGGCTTCAGCTCGAGGGCCCGCCGGAAGCTCGCGACCGCCTCGGGAAGCTCACCCTGCGCCTGAAGCGCCAGGCCGAGATTGGAAAAGAAGGCGGCGTTGCCGGCCGCGAGCGCGATCGCCTTGCGGATGTGGTCGACAGCGGTCGCCGCATCGCGCCGCTGGTAGGCGATCACGCCGAGGAGGTGCCAGGCTTCGGCATTGGCGGGGTCGGCGTCGAGCACGTCCCGGTAGAGGCGCTCCGCATCGGCCAGCCGCCCCGCACCATGAAGGCGCAGTGCCGATGCGAGCGTCGCGGCGATGTCCGGCCCCCCCGACATCATGCGCTCTAATCGCCGAGACAGAGTCCGAGCCCGCGCGCCGTGCGGACCAGGGGTCCGTTCGGATCGACGACATGAGGCTGGCGGATGGCCTCGGCCAGCGGCACATCGGTGATCTCGCGGTTCCACAACGCCACCATGCGGTCGAACTTACCCTCAGCGATCAGGTCGACCGCCTTGACGCCGAACGCCGTTGCCAGCAGCCGATCGCGCGCGGTCGGCGGGCCGCCGCGCTGGACATGGCCCAGCTGGGTGACGCGGGTCTCCGCGCCGGTGAGGCGCGTGATCTCGTCGGCGAAGTAATGGCCGATGCCGCCGTAGCGCACCTGCCCGCTCGCATAGGCCCGGTTCTCCGCTTCGCCGCTGGCTGTGCGCACCGCCTCCGCGACGACGACGAGCGCGAAGTTGCGCCCGCGCGCCTTGACGTCCTCGATCTTGGCCTTGATCCGGTCGAGGCGGTACGGGATCTCGGGGATGAGGACGATGTCGGCGCCGCCGGCGATACCGGCCGAGAGCGCGATGTGGCCCGCGTCGCGGCCCATCACCTCGAGCACCATCACACGGCTATGGCTCGCGGCGGTGGGCTGCAGGTTGTCGAGGGCCGAGGTCGCGACCTCGACCGCGGTGGTGAACCCGATCGAGGCTTCGGTCATATCGAGATCGTTGTCGATCGTCTTGGGGATACCGACGAGGCGAATCCCGCCTTGCTGGGCGAGCCGGCGCAGGATGGCGAAGCTGCCGTCGCCGCCGATGCCGATCAGCGCATCGAGCTTCAGCGCCCGGAACCCTTCGATGACCTCCGACGAGCGGTCGATCTTGGCCCCATCCGGCATCGGAAACGCAAACGGGTCGCCCTTGTTGGTCGTGCCCAGGATGGTCCCGCCCTGGCGCATCACGGCGGTCTCGGTGACTTCGGAGCCGAGCTCGGTCGCCTGCGGCGGCCGCTGCATCAGCCCGGCGGTG
>DASWFO010000274.1:0-72817 GCA_036394195.1 Alphaproteobacteria bacterium
GCGGGGGAGGGTAGGGAGGGGGCTCTTGCGGCCGGCGAGGTGTTTGATTGATTCACTCCGCCTGCAACGCCGCCGCTACCCGCTCGCCGAACGCCTTGGTGCCGAGCGGGCCGCCGAGGTCGGGCGTGCGCCATTGCGGCGCGGCGATCGCGCGATCGAGCGCGTCCTCGATCGCAGCCGCGGCCTGCGTGAGGCGCTCGTCGTCCCGGCGCTCGCCGAGCCAGGCGAGCAGCATCGCCGCCGAGCCGATCAGCGAGGCCGGGTTGGCGCGGTCCTGCCCCGCGATGTCGGGGGCCGAGCCGTGCTGCGCCTGCGCCACCGCGTGATCGGTGCCGGCGTTGAGCGAGGCCGCGAGGCCAAGGCTGCCGGCGATCTCCGCGGCCTCGTCGGAGAGGATGTCGCCGAACATGTTGGTGGTGACGACGACGTCGAACATGCTGGCGTCGCGCACCAGCAGAGCCGCCATCGCGTCGACGATCTTCTCGTCATAGGCGACCGTCGGATAGCGCGCCGCGACGGCGCGCACGCACTCCAGGAACAGGCCTTCGCTCACGCGCAGCACATTGGCCTTGTGCACCGCCGTTACTTTGCGCCGGCGCTGCGCCGCCAGGCGAAACGCCGTCTCGGCAATGCGGGTTGAGCCGGCGCGGCTGATCTTCCGCACCGACAAGGCGAGGTCCGGCGTCGGCATGAACTCGCCGGAGCCCTGGAACATGTTGCGGTCGGCGTAGAAGCCTTCGGTGTTCTCGCGCACGATGACGAGATCAATCGCCGAGCCGCAGCGCGGCGGCGCTCCCGGCCGCGCGCGCGCGGGGCGGATATTGGCATAGAGGTCGAGCCGCTTGCGCAACTCGCCCGACGGATTGAGGCCGCCCTGGGCGGCCGGCGGATAGTCGTGATGCGACACCGGGCCGAGGATGACCCCGGCGGCCGCGCGCGCCTTGTCCACGGCCTCGGGGGGCAACGTGGTGCCGGCGGCGCGCAGTGCGGCGAGCCCGATCTGCGTCGTCTCGAATGCAAGCCCGAGACCGAGCAGGCGGTCGGCGGTGTTCAACACATGCAGCGTCGCATCGGTGATTTCCGGACCGATGCCGTCGCCTTTCATGACCAGGAGCCGCAGCTGGTTGTCCGTCGGGGTCGCCATGCGGCGAACCTTGGAGGCCAAACCGCTGAACGTCAAGGCGATGCGGCGCAAAAAAACTCTTACTCGTCATGCCCGCGCCGGTGTCGCGCTTCGCGCGAGCACCTGAGCGGGCATCTAGGGGGAGGTGTCACGCGGGTGGCCCTGGGCCCCGCTTGCGCGGGGGTGACGAATAGAGTGGCTGCCGGGTAAGATGGAGCAACGGGGAGGAGTGGCATGGCAGCTTGGCAAAGCCGGCTCTTGCGGTGTCTTGTCGCGGCCGCGCTCGCGGCCCTGCCGGCCGCAGCCGGCGCCGAGGGCTTTCCGGCTAAACCGATCAAAATCATCGTGTCGAGCAGCGCCGGCTCGTTCCTCGACATCGTCGCCCGGACCTACGCCCAGCAGCTCAGCGAGCGGGTGGGCCAGCCGGTGGTGATCGATGATCGCGCCGGTGCGGCCGGCCAGTTGGCTACCGATATGGTCGCCAAAGCGTCGCCGGACGGCTACACCCTGCTGGTATGCTCGCCGGGACCGGTCGTGGTCGGCCCGCATGCGAGCAAGCTGCCGTACGACCCGCTGACCGATCTGGCGCCGATCACCGTGATGGCGCGGGTGGCGACCGCCATCGCCGCGAATTCGGCGCTGCCGGTGCGCGATTTCCGCGGGTTCCTCGACTACGCGAGGGCGCATCCGGGGGCGCTCAGCTACAGCCATTCCGGCAACGGCAGCCTGATGCATCTCGGCGGCGAGGAGCTCAAGATCATGGCCCGCATCAACATGGTCAGTGTGCCGTATCGCGGCGCCGTGGCGGCCGGCAGCGCCATCTCGGCTGGCGAGACGCAGGTCGGCTTCTCAGATCTGTTGACCCTGATCCATCTCGCCGAGACCGGCAGCGTGCGCATCCTGGCCCTGGCCGATCCGACGCGGTCGGCGTTCGCGCCGGAGATCCCGACCGCCGCGGAATCCGGCGTGCCCGGATATGACGCGGGCGGCTGGGCCATGCTGCTGGCGCCGGCGCGCACGCCGCCCGAGATCGTGGGCCGGCTGAACGCGGAGGCCAAGCGCGCCTTCGACCTGCCGGAGGTCCGGCGATCGCTGCTCAAGGCGGCCATCGATCCGGCGATCATCAGCCCCGAGGCGACCGCTCAGCTGCTGCGCGCCGATTACGAGAAATGGGGCAAGGTCGTCAGGGAAGCCGGCGTCAAGTTCGACTAGTCGTTGCGTCAGAAGGAGAAAGCCCGTGCCTGCATCAAAACCGCCATTCAAGGCCGATGTCGTCGGAAGCCTGTTGCGGCCGCAAACGATCCACGAGGCGCGCGCCCGGCGGGAGAAGGGCGAGATCTCGGCGGCGGAGCTGCGCGACATCGAGGCCAGGGAGGTCGAGCAGGCGGTGGCGATGCAGAAGGCGGCGGGGCTCAAAGTGTGTACTGACGGCGAGTTCCACCGCCGCCACTGGTTCCTCGACTTCCTCGAGAAGATCGAGGGCGTGGAGGTGCATGGCGGGCTGCCGGCCAAATTCCACAACGAGCAGGGCGACATCCAGTTTTCGCCACCGCGATTCGAGGTCCATGAAAAACTGAAGCGCAACCGCGGCCTGTCCGTCGACGACTTCAAAAGCCTGAAGCCGGTGGCGGACAAGGCGGGGCTGGTGGCGAAGCAGCCGATCCCGTCGCCCACCTGCGTGCATTTTCGCGGCGGCCGCGCCGCCATCGACAAGCGCGTCTACCCGGATATCGAGCAGTTCTTCGACGACCTGGTGCAGGTCTATCGCGAGGAGATCCGGGCCCTTTACAACGCCGGCTGCCGCTATCTGCAGATCGACGACACGAACTTCCCGTTCCTCTGCGATCCGAAGCTGCGCGAGAATGCCCGCAAGATCGGCGAAGACCCGAACCAGCTGCCGAGGCTGTACGTGAAGCTCCTCAACGACACGCTGCTCGCCAAGCCGGCCGACATGACCGTGTGCGTCCATATGTGTCGCGGCAACCACGAGAGCTCCTGGGTCGCCGAAGGCGGCTATGACCCGATTGCCGAGCTCGTGTTCGGCGAGCTCAAGGTCGATGGCTTCTTTTTGGAGTATGATTCGCCGCGCGCCGGGACCTTCGCGCCGCTGCGCTATCTCGCTCGCGGCAAGACCGCCGTTCTCGGCCTGGTCACGACCAAGAAGCCGGACCTGGAAACGAAGGATCTGCTCAAGCGGCGCATCGAGGAGGCGGCGAAGGTGGTGCCGTTGGACAAGCTGGCGCTCAGCCCGCAATGCGGCTTTGCCAGCACCATCGGCGGCAACCGCCTGTCGATCGACGATGAGAAGCGCAAGCTCGAGCTGGTGGTCACCACGGCTCAGGAGGTCTGGGGCACCGCCTGACGGCGCCGAAAGGCCTGCGTCGATTGGCTAATTTTTGATCAGCTCGGCTCACGGGGAAGTGAGCGGATTTTACAAGCGGCGTCGCGGCGGATTACGATATTGAGTTTTCCTGCCGGCCGCTCAAGATGTTGCCGGCCAACGGGATGGGGAGCTGGAGCATGTCGGATCGTCGCGCGTGGCCGCGCCTCCTTGGAGCTGTCTGTGCTCTCGTTCTGGTCGCGGCATGCGACGGCAAGAAAGCGGCGGCACCGCCGCCGCCGAAGGCGGCCGTCGGGGTCCGTCCGGCCAGCATCAAGGGCGTCAACGATGCGTTCGAGTTCGTCGGCCGCATCAAGGCGATCTACAAGGTCGATCTGCGGGCCCGGGTCGAGGGCTTCCTCGGCAAGCTGCTGTTCCGCGAGGGGCAGTTCGTCAAGGAAGGCGACCTGCTCTACCAGATCGAGAAGATCCAATTCCAGGCCCAGGTCGACCAGGCGAAGGCCAATCTCGCCTCCGCCGAGGCCGTCGTCACGAATGCGCAGCTCCAATACAACCGTAACCTCGAGCTGTCTAAGCGACAGTTCAGCCCGCAGTCCATTGTCGACCAGAACAAGGCGGACCTGGACAGCGATCGGGCCAAGGTTCTGCAGACGCGCGCGGCGCTCACCCAGGCGGAGGTGAACCTCGACTACACCGACATCCGCTCACCGATCGACGGCCGGATCGGCCGCACCGCCTATCAGATCGGCAATCTGGTCAACCCGGCGAGCGGCGTCCTGGCAACGATCGTCAGCCAGGATCCGACCTACGTCCTGTTCCCGGTGAGCGTGCGCGACCTCGAGATTATCCGCGCCGCGCGCCGCGAGCCCGATGGCAGCCTCGCCAAGATCGAGATCCGCATCCGGCTGTCCAACGGGCAGGAGTATCCGCAGCGCGGCGTATGGAACCTGACCGATCCGCAGGTCGACCAGACGACCGACACCTTGATCATGCGGGCCGTCATTCCCAATCCCGACGGGCTGCTGATCGACGGCCAGTTTGTGACCGCCATCATCCGCGAACGGCGGGAGGAGCCGAAGCTGGTGATCCCGCAGGCGGCGTTGCAGGTCGACCAGTCCGGCTACTACGCGCTTGTCGTCGACGGCGAGCACAAGGTCGAGCAGCGCCGCCTCCAGACGGGCCCGAACCAGGCGACCGACGTGGTCATCACCTCGGGCCTGAAGGAAGGCGAGAACGTCATCGTCGACGGCGTGCAGAAAGTGCGGCCAGGCCAGGTCGTACAGGAAACCGTGCTGCCGGCCGCGACGGGCGGTTGAATGATCTCCGATATCTTCATAGACCGGCCGCGGCTTGCGTTCGTCATCTCGATCGTCATCACGCTCGCCGGCATCCTCGCCATCGGGGCGATTCCCTTGGCGCAGTTTCCGGAGATCGTGCCGCCGCAGGTGTCGCTGACGACGCTGTATCCCGGCGCCGACGCGGAGGTGGTGGAAACCACCGTGGCGCAGCCGATCGAGCAGCAGGTCAACGGGGTCGACAACGCGCTCTATTACCAGTCGGCGAGCGGCGCCGACGGCAGCTACACCCTGACCGTGACGTTTGCGCTCGGCACTGATCCGGACATCAACACCGTCAATGTGCAGAACCGCGCGCAGCTGGCGACGCCGCTGTTGCCGCAGGAGGTGCAGCGCCAGGGGCTCACCATCCGCAAGAAATCGGCGGCTCTGCTGCAGGTCATCAGCATCGCATCGCCCAAGAACACGCACGACGCGCTGTACCTCAACAATTACGCGACGATCAACATCATCGATCCGCTGGCCCGAATCCGCGGCGTCGGCCAGGCCACCCTGTTCGGGCCGCTCGATTATTCACTGCGACTATGGCTGGATCCGGACCGCCTGACCGCCTTGAGCCTGACGCCGGGCGACGTGGTCGCGGCGGTGCAGGCCCAGAACATCCAGGCGGCGGTTGGCCGGATCGGCTCCGCGCCGACGCCGCAGGCCCAGCAGTTCCAGCTCACGATCAAGACCAAGGGCCGGCTCACGCGGACCGACGAGTTCGAGAACATCGTCGTACGTGCCAACCCGGACGGGTCGGTGGTCCGCGTCAAGGACGTGGCGCGCGTCGACCTGGGAGCTAAGACCGAGGAGCGCGTCGCCCGTTACAACGGTGCGCCGGCCGCCGCCATCGGCATCTACCAATCTCCTGGCGCCAACGCCGTCGAGGTGGCGCGCAACGTGCGCCAGGTCCTGGATGAGCTGAAGCAGCGCTTCCCGGAGGACGTCACCTACAGCGTGTTCTGGGACGCCACGGTGTTCGTGACGTCGACAATCGAGGAGGTCATCCGGACCCTGGTCATCGCCTTCGTCCTCGTGGCGATCGTCGTCTTCCTGTTCCTCGGCAAGCTGCGCACCACCCTGATTCCGCTCGTTGCCGTTCCGGTGTCGATCATCGGCGCCTTCGCCGTGATGCTGGTCATCGGCTATTCCGCCAATACGGTGTCGCTGCTTGCCCTCGTGCTGGCCATCGGCATTGTTGTCGACGACGCGATCGTCGTGATCGAAAACGTCGAGCGCGTGATCGAGGAGGAACCCGAGCTGTCGATCCCGGAGGCGACCAAGAAGGCGATGGCGGAGATCACCGGACCGATCATCGCCATCACGCTCGTCCTTCTGTCGGTGTTCGTGCCGGTCGCGTTCGTCCCCGGCATCAGCGGCCAGCTCTTCCGCCAATTCGCCGTCGCCGTGTCGACGTCCATGATCATCTCGGCGATCAACGCGCTGACCCTCAGCCCGGCCTTGTGTTCGGTGCTGCTGAAGCGTGGCGGGACGATCCGGCGCGGCCCCATGTACTACGTCTTGCGCGGCATCGACGGGGTGCGCGACGGCTACGTGTTCCTGGTGCGGCGCCTGGTACGGGTGGCGGTGTTCGGCCTCGTCGTGGTGGCCGGCGTGGCCGTCGCCTCGCTCGGCGTGTTCAAGGTCACGCCGCAGGGCTTCCTGCCGTCCGAGGACCAGGGCGCTTTCTTCGGCGCCATGCGGCTCCCCGAAGGCGCGTCGCTGAACCGAACCGAGGCCATTGTCGCCCAGGTCGAGAACATCATCCGGGCTACGCCCGGGGTCCAGGGCATGATCTCGGTGGTTGGCCTCAATTTCATCGATTACGTCGCGTCGTCGAACCAGGCGTTTTTCGTGGTTCGGCTCAAGCCGTACGCGGAGCGAACCGATCCCGCGGAGCATGTCGACGCGATCCTAGCCCGCCTGCGGCCGCAGCTGGGCGCCATCCAGGGCGCCATCGTGTTCCCGTTCAACCTGCCGCCGATCCTCGGCCTCGGCAATACGGGCGGCTTCCAGTACGTGCTCGAGGCGCTGCAGGGCCAGCCGCCTACCGAGCTTGCCCAGGTGATGCGCGGCCTTCTGGTGGCCGCCAACCAGCAGCCCGAGCTCGCCGCGGTGTTCAGCACCTTCGCGGCCGACACCCCGCAGATCAATCTCGATATCGATCGCGACAAGGCCCAGGTGCTGGGTGTCAAGATCAGCGACATCTTCAACGCGCTGCAGTCGACCTTGGGCGGCTTCTACGTGAACGACTTCAACCTGTTCGGCCGCACCTGGCAGGTCAATATCCAGTCCGATTCGCGCTTCCGCGATACGATCGAGGACATCTATCGGATCTATGTCCGCGGCAGCTCGGGCGCCATGGTGCCGATCCGCGCGCTCGCGCAGGCGCGTCTGGTGCAGGGCCCGCAGGCCGTGATCCGCTACAACGGATATCGCGGCGTGGTCATCAACGGGGCGCCCAAGCCCGGCTACAGCTCCGGCCAGGCTCTGGACGCGATGGAGCGGATCTCGGCCACGACCCTGCCGGCCGGCTACACCTTCGAATGGACGGGAACGGCGCTGCAGGAGAGGGCGGCGAGCGGCAAGACCGGAATCGTGCTCGGCCTTGCCGTGCTCTTCGCCTATCTGTTCCTGGTGGCGCTTTACGAGAGCTGGAACATCCCGATTCCGGTGCTGCTGTCGGTCAGCGTCGCCATCCTGGGTGCGATCGGCGGCGTGGCCCTGTCGGGGCTCGCCTTCGACGTCTACGGGCAGATCGGGCTGGTGGTGCTGGTGGCCCTGGCGGCGAAGAACGGCATCCTGATCGTCGAGTTTGCGGTCGAACAGCGGCGCCACGGCAAGAGCATTCTCGATGCGGCCGTCGAGGGAGCGCGCCTGCGCTTCCGGCCGGTGATGATGACCAGCTTTGCCTTCATCTTCGGCCTCCTGCCGCTGGTCATAGCCGAGGGCGCCGGCGCACTCAGCCGGCGCGCGGTGGGCACGCCGGTCTTCGCCGGCATGCTTTTCGCGTCGGCGTTCGGGATCTTCGTGATCCCGATGCTCTACGTCGTATTCCAGTGGCTGCGCGAGCGCACCAAGGGCCGCGCACCGGTCGCGCAGGAAGCTCCCGCCGGCACCGACGATTGACCGTCAGCGGTAGCTCGGGTCGCGATAGACCTCCTTGCCGCCGACATAGGTCAGGAGCGCCTTGGTCGTCGGGATCTGCTTGGCCGGCACCTTCAGGATGTCCTGCGAGAGCACCGCGAAATCGGCGAGCTTGCCCGGCTCGATCGAGCCCTTGGTCTTCTCTTCGCCGATCAGCTTCGCGTAGTTTATGGTGATCATGCGCAGCAACGTCGCGCGCGACTTGACGGCCTCGCCGGGCCCATAGACGCCGTCCGAGATCGTATCGCGGGTGTGGAAGTGATAGATCTCCCAGAACGGGTTGAACGGCACCACCGATGAGTCGGTGCCGCCGACGAGGAGGAACCCGTTGTCGAGATAGGTCTTCACCGGCGTGACCCGCTCGGCGCGCGCCCGGCCCCAGTATTTGGTCATGGCCGGTGCCGCGAGATAAAGGTGGTCCTGCACGGCGAGGATGAGCCCCAGCTTCTTCATGCGACCGATCTGGTCGGGGCGGGCCAGGAACGCGTGCTCGACCGCCCAGCGCTTGCCGGCAATCGGCCGCTCGGCGTTGGCCGCCTCGTACGCGTCGAGCACCTCGTCGAGGGCGGCGTCGCCCACGGAATGGGTGGTCGCGCGCCAGCCGAGATCGTTCACCTGTTTGACCACGGCCGTGAAGTTGGCCGGCGGCACGACGGTCAACCCGCTGTATTTGCCGCCCTCGCCGTAGGGCTCCTCGTAGGGGTGCGACATGTGCCCGCCCTCGAACCCGCCGTCGACCAGGAGCTTCACGCCCCAGATGCGGATCCACTCGTCGCCCTCGTCCTGTTTGACGCCCCAGCTCTCGATCATCTCGCGGATCTTCGCCGGGTCGCGGGTGCCGAAGCCGGGCAGCAGGATCGAGTAGCGCAAGGTGAGCTGGCCGCTGTCGCGCGCCTGCTTGATCAGCTTGTAGTCCTCGAACATGTTCCCCTTGTACGAGCCGGGGATGCGCACCGCCGTGATGCCGTACGGATTGAGCGTGCGCTGGGTCGTGAGCACGTCCTCGATCGACACCGGCTTCGCCCGCGGCACCTGGACGAACTGCTTGGCGTTGTCGAAGATCTCGCCGTTCGGCTCCCCGTCGGGACCCTTGCTGATGATCCCGCCGTCCGGCGATTTGGTGTCCCGCGTGATGTTGAATTTCTTGAGTGCCACCGTGTTCAGGATCATCTCATGCCCGCCACGGACCAGGACCACGGGATTGTTCGGCGCGGCCGCGTCGATCTCCTTGGCCAACGGCAGCCGCTTTTCCTTGAGTTGGGCTTCGTGCCAATCCGAGTTCGACACGATCACCTCGCTGGGCTGTGCCTGCTTGGCGGCGGCGGAGATCACCTGGAACAGGTCGGCGAGCGAGCGGGCTTGCGACAGGTCGATGCCGGGCCCGCCACCCTCGTTGTGGAAATGCCCGTCGGCTAGCCCCGGGGTGACCAGCCGCCCGCCCAGATCGACGGTCGTCGTCGAGGGTCCGACGTAGCGGCGGACCGCCTCGTTGGTGCCGGCGGCGACGAACCGGTCGCCTTTGACGGCAAAGGCCTGGACGGTCGCCGACCGGCCGTTCGCCGTGAAGACCTTGCCGTTGACGAACACTATGTCGGCCGGCTGCACATTCGCCGGCTGGGCGGTCGCGGGGGCCGCCCACGTGTGCGCCAGTCCGGCGAGCAGCGCCGTCGCGGCAAGGACAAGTCTTCCGGCTTTCATCGTTTCCTCCTCGGTTCAGTGTTGGTTACACGTCGATATGGCGATGCGCAATATCGACCCACCAAGAAAGCCCCCGGTTTACTGGCGCGCGGAAATAGGCAAACATCCGGGACTGGGGAGGTGCGGGACATGACATCGCAAAGACTAGCGTCAGGGGACGCGGGAAGCAGCACAGCCGCGGCGGCGCCGGACTGGCCCCACCAGATCTTCGAGAAGCTCCGCCAGGCGCAGATCCGCCAGGTGACCTATGTTCCCGATGCCGGCCATGCGCGGCTCATCGAGCTCTGCCATGGCGCGACCGACATGAAGACGATCGTGCTGACGACGGAGGAAGAGGGCGTCGGCGTCCTGGCCGGTGCCTGGCTCGGCGGCGAGCGCGGCGTGCTCCTGATGCAGAGCAGCGGCGTCGGCAACTGCATCAACATGCTGTCGCTGGCGAAGGTGTGCCGGTTCCCGCTGCTGATGATCGTCACCATGCGCGGAGACTGGGGCGAGGTGAATCCGTGGCAGGTGCCAATGGGCCAGATCACCGCCGAGACTTTGCGCCTGACCGGTGCCGTCGTCTACGAGGTGAAGGAGCCCGACGACGCGGCACCGGCCGTCGAAGCCGCCGCGCGCATCGCCTTCAATGGCGGCCAGAGTGCCGCGGTGCTGCTGTCCCAGCGCATGCTCGGGACCAAGCTGTTCAAGGACTGACCAGATGCCGGATCACAAGCTCCGCCGCCGCGACGTCGTGGCCCGCCTTCTCGAAGGGCGCGGCGACCTGCTGGTCGTCAGCGGCCTCGGCTCGCCGACTTATGACTGTGCCGCCGCCGGCGATCATCCGCTCAACTTCTATCTCTGGGGCGCCATGGGGAGTGCCGCGACCATCGGCCTCGGCCTGGCACTGGCGCAACCCACCCGGCGCGTGTTGGTTCTGACCGGCGACGGCGAGATGCTGATGGGCCTCGGCTCGCTCGCCACCATCGCCGTGCAGCAGCCGAAGAACCTGGCCATCGTCGTCCTCGACAACGAGCATTACGGCGAGACCGGCATGCAGCGTACCCATACGTATGCGGGCGTCGACCTCGCCGAAATCGCCTTGGCGGCCGGCTTCAGGACGGCGACGACCGTGCGCGCGGCGGGCGAGCTCGACGGAGCTAAATCGCTGCTGGCCACCGCCACCGGGCCGGTGCTGGTCGCGATCAAGGTGTCGGCCGACCGCGACCCGCTGGTGCTGCCGTCCTGGGATGGGCCGTTCCTGAAGCACCGGTTCCGGCAAGCCCTGCTCGGCCCAAAGGCGGCGTAGCATGGAGCCGAAGCCGGACGAATCCTACGCCGATATCCGCGCCGCGGTGCACGAGCTGTGCACGAAATTTCCCGGCGAATACTGGCGCAAGCTGGATCAGACCCGGACCTATCCTAGCGAGTTCGTCGAGGCGCTGACCCAGGCCGGGTTCCTGGCCGCCCTCATCCCCGAGGAATACGGCGGCAGCGGCCTGCCGATGAGCGCCGCCGCGGCGATCATGGAAGAGATCCATGCCTCCGGGTGCAACGGGGCGGCGTGCCATGCCCAGATGTACACGATGGGCACCGTGCTGCGTCACGGTAGCGCCGAGCAGAAGCAGCGCTACCTGCCCGAGATCGCGAAAGGCAAGCTCCGGCTGCAGGCGTTCGGGGTCACCGAGCCGACCTCCGGCACCGACACGCTCAGCCTGCGCACGACGGCGGTGCGTGAAGGCACCGACCACTACGTGGTGAACGGGCAGAAGATCTGGACGTCGCGCGTCGAATATTCCGACCTGATGCTTCTGCTGGCGCGCACCACGCCGCGCGACCAAGTCCAGAAGCGCACGGAGGGACTGTCGGTCTTCTTGGTCGACCTGCGCGAAGCCAAGGGGCACGGGCTGATCATCCGGCCGATCCGGACGATGATGAACCACGCCACGGCCGAGGTGTTCTTCGACAATATGAAGGTGCCGGCCGCGAACCTGGTCGGCGAGGAAGGGACGGGGTTCCGCTACATCCTCTCCGGCATGAACGCCGAGCGTATCCTGATCGCGGCCGAGTGCATCGGGGACGCCAAGTGGTTCATCGCCAAGGCAACCGAATATGCGAAGCAGCGCGTCCTGTTCGGCCGTCCGATCGGCCAGAACCAGGGCGTGCAGTTCCCGATTGCCCGCGCCTACGCGCAGATGCGGGCCGCCGAACTGATGGTTCGTGAGGCCGCGCGCAGATACGAGAGCGGGGCCGATTGCGGCGCCGAGGCGAACATGGCGAAGCTGCTGGCGGCCGACGCGTCCTGGGCGGCGGCGGACATGTGCGTTCAGACGCATGGCGGCTTCGGCTTCGCCGAGGAGTTCGATATCGAGCGCAAGTTCCGCGAGACGCGGCTGTATCAGGTGGCGCCGATCTCGACCAACCTCATCCTGTCCTATATCGCCGAGCACGTTCTCGAGCTGCCCCGATCCTATTGAAGTTTTCTTATTAACGATTTGGCGGCCACACCGGCCGCCAGGATCGGGTATTCTTGCGGCATAAAGGCAGGAAGGGAGGAATACCGCACCGCCATGGCGACGGCGCTCGGCATTCTCAAAGGCGATTTTGGACGGGTGGCGCTGCTCGACTTGAACGCGTCCCTGGTTCGGCACGCCCATCCTCATTGCCACATCGTGCTCAAGGTGTCCGGGCCGGCGCGCGGGTTTGGCGTGCGCGACCGTCTCTACCGCATCGGCGACGACACGGCGATCCTGGTCAACACCTGGGAAGAGCACTTCTACACGCATGAGCCGCACCTGCCGCAGACGGTGTTCCTGGCGCTCTATATCGAGCCGACGTGGCTCGCGTCCATCGACCGTGTTTTGAATTCGGTGGCACATCCGGGCTTTTTCCCGGCGTCGTGCGTGACCATGAGCCCGCATTCGCGCCGCCTCGCCGACCTCCTGGCGGACATGATCGCGCACAGCGCCGAGGTGACGCGAACCGAGTTGGAGGCCACGATCTTCGACTTCACGCTGTCGCTGATCGAGAGCTTCTCGGAGTGGCGGAACATCGGGCGCGGCGCGCCGATGCCGCCGGCCGGCGACTTCCGCATCCGCCGCGCCCTGCGCTTCATGCGGGAGAACGTCGATCAGGCGGCGGCGCTCGATCGCGTGGCCGAAATCGCCTGCCTGTCGCGGCCGCATTTCAACGTGCGCTTCAAGGAGTGCACGGGGGTGACGCCGGCGACCTTCGCCAATGTCCTGCGGGTGGAGCACGCCATCGGGGCGCTCAGCCATGGCGATCGGCCGATCGGAGCACTGGCGAGCGCGCTCGGCTTCACCGAGCAGGGCAATTTCACCCGGTTCTTCCATCAGCACGTCGGCACCTCGCCGCGCGGATTCCGCGCTGCCCTCGATACGTTCGACCGGCGTGCATCTTGATTGTGCGTTGCACAAAAGGCCGCTGCCGGCGTGATTTTCCTCCGCAATGATAAATCCGCGGGGGAGGAGCCCCTCCCGCGGCCGCCGCGGTTTCGTATCTTTGAACGGCGGGCCCGTCCCGCTGAGGCAAGGAGGAACGATGTCGACTATCCCGGTTGGTGATGCCCGCGAGCAGAAAGAGCGGCGGCGCCTGGCGAATTTCCGCCGCGAGTTCGTCGAGAAGACTCCCGGCTGGTATCGCGGCGAGATGCATCTGGGCTTCACCGTGCTGGTGTCGCTGGGCACCGCGATCTATTGCTGGACCCGCATCCACGACGCGACGATCGCCGAATGGCTGATCGTCATCCCGATCTTCCTGTTCGGCAACTGGGCGGAGTGGGCCGGCCATCGCTACATCCTCCACCGCCCGCTGCCGTATCTGCGGATGATCTACAAGCGCCACTGCGGCACGCATCACCAATTCTTCACCAACCAGGATCTGACGTATAAGGGCCAGAAGGAGTGGCGGGCCCTGCTGTTTCCGCCGTTTGCGCCGATCCTGTTCATCGTGGCGGCGGTGCCGCCGGCGCTGGTCCTCGGTGCGCTGTGGTCCGCGAATGCCGGCTATATCGCGGTGCTGACCATGGCGGCGTATTACCTGATGTACGAGGGACTGCACACGCTGTCGCATCTCGACGACGCGCGGCATCCCTATCTGAAATACATACCGCTCGTGAACACGGTGCGGCGGATGCACGTGACGCACCACAATCTCGGCTTCATGCAGACGCGGAACTTCAACCTCACCTTTCCGATCTGCGATGCGCTGTTCGGGACGAGCGACCTCGACCGCGGCGTGTGGGGCACTCTGTTCAACGGCGCCAGCGAGCATTATGTGCGGCGCGATCTCAGGCCCGAGGCGCCGCTCGCCGAGTTCGCACATTTTGGTACAGGTGCGGATCGGCCGGAGGGCCGCGTCGCCTGAGCCCAAAATGAGACGCTAGGGTAAGAGCGGTAAAATCGGCTAGCCTATTCTGGTCGCGGGAGGGCGACGGAAGCTCGGGCCGGGGTGCCCGGAGCGGCTTTCGCCGTACGCCCAAAGGATAACAGCCGGCATGTCGAACGCGCTCAGGATTGCCCATGGCAAGTTCGGACGCGTCGCGCTCCTGGACATGGACGCGTCGCTGGTGCGGCATGCCCATCCGCATTGCCATGTGTTGATCAAGGCGGACGGCGCCGACACGCAGTTCCTGGTGCGCGATGCTCTGGCGCCGCTGACCGACGACAGCGTGGTGCTGATCAACGCCTGGGAGCCGCACGCCTATATCCATGACCCGGCGCGGCCGCGCACGACCATTCTCGCCCTCTACATCGAGCCCGCCTGGCTGTCCGGCTTTCGCCCGAACTGGACTGCGGCCGGCGTGCCGGGATTTTTCCAGCGCAATTGCGACCGGATCACATCAGCCATTCGCGCCCGCGCCGACGACCTGGCGGCGCTGATGCTGGCGACGCCGGACGCAGGGACCGCGCAGGAGACCCTGATCTCGGAGCTGATGATCGCGGTTCTCGAGCGCTACACCGCGTGGCGTACCGCATCAGGGATCGATTTCGCGCTGAGCGGGGCGGCCGATTATCGCATCCGGCGGGCGCTGACCCTGATGCGCCGCGATCCCGGCAGCGTCGGCGACATGGACCGCCTGGCCCGCGAGGCGGGCCTGTCGCGCGCCCATTTTTTCCGCCTGTTCGGCCAGTCGGTGAAGGTCCCGCCGCGCGTGTTCCTGAACACGCTGCGCATGGAGAGCGCCGTCGCCGACGTCATGGACGGCCACATCGGCATGGCCGACGTGAGCGACCGGCTCGGCTTCAGCGCGCCGGCGCATTTCACCCGCTTTTTCCGCGACCATGCCGGCGCCTCGCCCCGGGAGTTCCGCAAGATCGCGCGGCTCAATGTCCATGGCGGCAGGCTCGCGAGCTGATCGGGCCGTGCCCCGGAGGAGTGTCGCGGCATGGATATGAGCGCACGTCCGGCGGCGGCGACCTGGGTCGGCCGCTCCCTGCCCAGAGTCGAGGACGCGGCGCTCCTGACCGGGCGCGGCCGCTACATCGACGACCTCGGCGTGCCGCCGGGGACGTTGCAGGCCGCGATCCTGCGCTCGCCGCATGCGCATGCCGAGATCGTGGCGATCGAGGTCGCGCGCACCCGAGCCGCACCGGGTGTCGCCGCGGTCCTGACTGGCCGTGATATCCAGCGTCTGACCACCAGCCTTGTGGTCGGCGTGAAGGCGCCGATCGAGTGCTGGCCGATTGCGGTCGATCGCGTGCGCTACGTGGGCGAGCCGGTCGCGGTGGTGGTGGCGCGCGACCGCTACCGGGCGGAGGACGCGCTCGATCTGATCGATGTCCAGTACCGGCCATTGCCGGCAGTGGTCGATCCGCAGGCGGCCTTGGCCGCCGATGCGCCGGTGCTGCACGCCGGCCTCGGCGGCAATCTCGCCAGCGAGCGCTCGTTCCGCTACGGCGATCCCGAGCGCGCCTTCGCCGAGGCGCCGCGGCGGCTCGCGATCGAGGTCGAGTACCCGCGCAACGCCTGCACGCCGATCGAGACCTACGGCGTGATCGCCGACTACGATCCGGGGCTCGATGCCTACGACGTGCTGGCCAACTTCCAGGGTCCGTTCAGCCTGCACGCGGTGATGGCGCGGGCGCTGAAGGTCCCCGGCAATCGCCTGCGCCTGCGCACGCCGCCGGAATCGGGCGGCAGCTTTGGCATAAAGCAGGCGGTCTTCCCCTATATCGTGCTGATCGCCGCGGCTTCGCGCGTCGCCGGGAAACCGGTGAAGTGGATCGAGGACCGGCTGGAGCATCTCGCGGCCTCGACCTGCGCCACCAACCGCGTCACCCGGCTCGAAGCCGCGTTCACCGGCGACGGCCGGATCCTGGCGTTGGCGTGGGATCAGCTCGAGGATTGCGGTGCCCATCTGCGCGCACCCGAGCCGGCGACGCTCTACCGCATGCACGGCAACATGACCGGCGCCTACGACATCCGGCACGTGTCGATCCGCAACCGTGTCGTTCTTACCAACAAGATGCCGACCGGGCTCAACCGCGGCTTCGGTGGGCCGCAGGTCTATTTCCCGCTGGAGCGCCTGGTGCAGCGCATCGCCATTGAGCTCGGCCGCGATCCGCTGGACGTGATCCGCCGCAATCTGGTGCCGGCCGACGCGTTTCCGTATCGCACGGCGACGGGCGCGCTGCTCGATTCCGGCGATTACCCGGCTGCCCTGGCGGCGGCGCTGGCCCAGGGCGGCCATGACGAGCTGCGCCGCCGGCGCGACGCGGCGCGCGCCGCGGGGCGGCTCTACGGCATCGGCTACGCGGCGGTCGTCGAGCCCAGCGTGTCGAACATGGGCTACATCACGACCGTGCTGACCGCAGCCGAGCGTCGCCGCGCCGGACCCAAGAACGGCGCGCAGGCCACGGCCACCGTGAGCCTCGATCCGGTCGGTGCCGTCACCGTGCACGTGGCGTCGGTGCCGCAAGGGCAGGGCCACCGGACTGTGCTGTCGCAGGTGGTGGCCGATGCACTCGGCCTGAAGCCCCAGGACGTCCGCGTCGTGACCGACGTGGATACGGCCAAGGACGCGTGGTCGATCGCATCGGGCAACTACTCCAGCCGCTTCGCGCCGGCCGTTGCCGGAGCGACGCATCTGGCGGCGACCCGGCTGCGCGATCGCCTGGCGCGGATCGCGGCGGCGCAGCTGAACGTGCCGGCCGACGACGTGCTGTTCGAGCAGGGCAAGGCCCGCGCGCGCGGCAACCCCGACAACGCGATGCCGTTCACCCGGCTGGCGGCGGCCAGCCACTGGGCGCCCGGCACCCTGCCGGCGGACACCCAGGAGGCGATCCGCGAGACGGTGTTCTGGACCCCGCCGGAGTTGACCGCGCCGACGGACGCCGACGAGGTCAACAGCTCGCTGTGCCACGGCTTCATCTTCGACATCTGCGCGGTCGAGATCGACCGCGTGACCGCCGAGCTGCGCATCGACCGCTATGTGTCCATGCACGATTGCGGGCGGATCCTGCACCCGGGCATGGTGGCGGGCCAGGTGACCGGCGGTTTCGCGCAGGCACTGGGCGCCGCGACGCTTGAAGAGCACGCCTATGCGGCGGACGGCAGCTTCCTTGCCGGCACACTCGCCGACTATCTCATCCCGACCGTGATGGAAGTGCCGGAGCCGGTGATCCTTCATTATGAATCACCGTCGCCGTTCACCCCGCTCGGCGCCAAGGGTGTAGGCGAGGGCAATTGCATGTCGACGCCGGTCTGCATCGCCAACGCCGTTGCCGACGCGCTCGGCATTGCGCACGTGACGCTGCCGCTGGTGCCCTCGCGGCTCGCCCCGCATCTGCACGGAGCAGAGCCGGCGCCAAAGGCGATGCCGCGGCCGCCGGCCAAAACCGGCGAGCGCGAGCTCTTCGGCGAAGGGCACGCGATTGTGGCCGCACTGGCCGAGAAGATCTGGACGATGCTCCTGGACCCGAACGTTCTGCTCGCCGTCGTGCCGGGCGCGCACGGGATTGAGAAGCTGTCGGACACGCATTTCCGCGCCGACGTCACCTTGGGCGTCGGCCCAGTGAAGGGCCGCATGCGCGCCAAGGTCGAGCTGTCGAACCTGCAGCCGCCGCGCTCGCTGACGCTCACCGGCTCGGCCGAGGGCGCACTCGGGTTCGGGCGCGGAACCGGCACCGTGACGCTCACCGAGGAAGCGCCGGATCGCACGGTGATTCATTATCGCTACCAGGCAGCGATCGGTGGAAAGGTGGCCTCGATCGGCGGGCGGCTCCTGGATGGCGCCACGCGCGTGATCATTGGGCAGTTTTTCCAGGCCCTGGCCGCGAAAGCGGGAGGCGCACGTCGCCCGGGCCTTTGGGCGCGGCTGCGCGGCTGGCTCGCGAGGTCAGGATGAAGCCTGCGGCGTTCGATTACGTCCATGCCCTCAGCGCCGGCGAGGCGCTGGAGGTCCTCCATCAAGAGGGCGGCCATGCCCGTGTGCTTGCCGGCGGCCAGTCGCTGGTGCCGATGCTGAACATGCGTCTGGCGCGGCCGAGCGTGCTCGTCGACATCATGGCGGTCCCGGAGTGGCGCCGCGTCGACGACGACGGCGCGACCCTGCGCATCGGCGCCGCGGTGCGCCAGGCGGATCTCCAGAGCCGCGCGGATTTGTCGCGCCGCCAGCCGCTGCTAGCCGCAGCACTGCCGTGGGTCGGTCACGCGCAGACGCGCAGCCGTGGCACGGTCTGCGGCTCCGTGGCGCATGCCGATCCGAGCGCCGAGCTGCCGCTGGTACTCGTGGCGACAGGTGGCAGCATCCACCTGCGCTCGCGCCGGCGCGCGCGGCGCCTGGCGGCGGAGGAATTCTTCACCGGCATGATGGCCACGGCGTGCGCCGATGACGAGATCATCGAGGCGGTGTCGCTGCCGGCGGCGCGGCCCGGCGCCGGCTATGCGTTTCGTGAGGTGGCGCGCCGGCATGGCGATTTCGCGATCGTCGCCTGTGCTGTCGTGGTCGACGAGGCTGGCACGCGGCTGGCGGTCGGCGGCGTTGCCGACCGGCCGGTGGCGCGGGCGCTGCCGGCCCCGGATGCGCCGGACCTGGCCGAGGCGCTCAACCAGTTCGCCTGGGACCTGGACGCGCGCGACGATCTGCACGCGAGCGCGCGCTATCGCCGCGAGCTGGTGCGGCGGATCGGCCGTGCCGTGATCGAGGAGGCCGCGCGATGCCGCGCCTGAGCGCCAACGGCACCCACACGGTGAGCTTCACGCTCAATGGCGCCGCGGTCTCCGGCGTCGCCGAGCCGCGGATGCTGCTGAGCGATTTTTTGCGTCATATCGTTGGCGCCACCGGCACCCATGTCGGCTGCGAGCACGGCGTCTGCGGCGCCTGTACGGTGCAGATCGACGGCCGGGCGGCGCGTGCCTGTCTCAGCCTGGCGGTGCAGGTCGAGGGTGCCGATATCCGCACCGTCGAGGGCCTGGCGCCGGCGCCGGATCGGCTGTCGGTGCTGCAGGAGAGCTTTCGCACCCACCATGCGCTGCAATGCGGCTTCTGCACGGCCGGGATCCTGATGTCGCTCGACGCGTTGCTGCGGGACCGCCCCGACGCCGCAGAGAGCGAGATCCGCGAGACGCTGGCCGGCCATTTGTGCCGCTGTACCGGTTATGCTCCGATCGTCAAAGCGGCGCTCGCGGCCCAGCAGACGCTGAAGAACGAGACAGGGAGGGAGAGGGCGGATGCTTGATCTCGGCACCAGCTTCGTCGCAAGCGTGGCGCGCGATCCGAACGCGACGGCCATCGTCGACGGCGACCTGCGGCTGACCTATGCGGCGTGGTTCAAGAAGATCTCGTCGCTGGTCGCCGGACTGGACGGCCTTGGGCTGAAGCCCGGCGATCACCTGGTGAGCGTGCTGCAGAACCGCTGGGAGGCGGCGACCTTGCACTGGGCCTGCCAATTCGCCGGAATCATCCTGACGCCGCTGAACTGGCGGGTGAAGGCCGACGAGCTCGATTTCTGCCTGGAGAACGCCGACGCGCGCGGGCTGGTCTATGAGGCGGTCGCCGCGGATGCCGTCGCGCAGTCGGACCGCGCCGGCGGGGTGCCGCGCATCGCCGTCGGCGCGCCGGCCAAGGGCGAGATCGTCTTCGCCGAGCTGCTGGCGACGGCGTCGCCTGACGCGACGCCTCGGGTCGGCGCCAATGCGTGGTCGCTGATGCTCTACACGTCCGGCACGACGTCGCAGCCCAAGGGTGTGCCGCGCCGGCACCGGGCGGAGCGTGCGGCCGCGTTGGCGCACGTGGCCCAGAACCTCTATGCGCACGGTGAACGCACCCTCGGCGTGATGCCGATCTACCACACGATGGGTGTCCGATCGCTGCTGGCGATGTCGCTGATCGGCGGCGTCTTCGTGTGTCTGCCGCGGTTCGACGTCAAGGCGGCCTTGGGCCTGATCGAGCGCGAGCGCGTGACCAATCTCTATCTCGTGCCGACGCTCTATCACGACCTGCTGCATCATCCGGACTTCGCCAGGACCGACGTCAGCTCGGTGCGCAAGCTCGGCTTCGCCGGCGCGCCGATGACCGACGGGCTGCTGAAGCGCATCGACGCCGCGTTCCAGCCGGAGCTGTTCGTCAACCACTACGGCAGCTCGGAGGTCTACACCTTCACCATCGACCAGAACGCCGTCGCCAAGCCGGGCTCGGCCGGGCGCGCCGGCATCAACCAGCTGATCCGGGTCGCGAAGCTGAACGCCCGGACGGCGGACGACTTGGCGGCGGTCGGCGAGGAGGGCGAGATTGTGGCGTTGCTCGCCGGCGACGAATCGTTCGAGGGCTACTGGCGCCGGCCGGATGCCGACGCCAAGTCGCTGCGCGGCGGCTGCTACTTCACCGGCGACACCGGCTACTTCGATGCCGACGGCGACCTGTTCGTCACCGGCCGGGTGGATGACATGATCATCACCGGTGGCGAGAACGTCTCGCCGGTGGAGATCGAGAGCTGCCTGTCGCTGCATCCGGCGGTCTCCGAGGTCGCCGTGGTCGGCCTCGCCGACGAGCGGCTCGGCAAGGTGGTCACGGCGTTCGTGAAATGCGCGAGTCCGGTGACGGCGGCCGAGCTCGACGAATTCTGCCGCAAGTCGGGCCTCGCGAACTTCAAGCGGCCGCGGCGGTTTATGTTCGTCGACGCGATCCCGAAATCGCCGGTGGGCAAGCTCCTCCGGCGCAAACTGGTGGAGGGCGAGTACCGGCTCGCCGAGCCCGGTCCTCTCAGCAAACAGGAAGCGAAAACATGAGCGACACCGACGCACGTCTGCAGAACCTGGACGGCTTCCGCGTGGAGATCGATGCCGGCCGCGCCCGCGCCGACATCATCCTCGACCGGCCGCCGCTCAACGTCATCGCCATGCCGGAGCGCGACCAGATCCGGCACGTCTTCGAGGCGCTCGACGAGGACGACCGTGTGCGTGTGATCGTGCTGCGTGCCGTGGGCGAGCACTTCTCGTCCGGCGGCTACATCAAGGGGTTCGTCGAGGCGACGCCCGAGCACGTATCCAAGCTTGCCTGGAACATCGCGGCCCCGGCGCGCTGCAGCAAGCCCGTGATCGCCGCCAACCGCGGCTATTGCTTCGGCGTCGGCTTCGAGATCTCGCTGGCCTGCGATTTCCGGCTGGCGTCGGAGACCTGCCAATATTCGCTGCCCGAGCAGAAGCTCGGCCAGATACCGGGGTCGGGCGGCTCGGCCCGGCTGCAGAAGATCGTCGGCATCACCCGGACCAAGGACATCGTGATGCGCTCCAAGCGGATCTCGGCGCAGCAGGCCGTGGACTGGGGGATCGCCACCGAGCTGGTCTCCGACCGCAGCCTGGAGCCGGCAACCGACTCGCTGGTCAAGGAACTGGTCGCGTTTTCGCCGCTCGCCCAGCGCACGGCCAAGAAGCTCCTGAACGACACCGAGGACGCCTCGCTCTCCATCGCCATCGAACTCGAGGGACATTGCTACAGCCGCCTGCGCGCGTCCGAGGATTTCCGCGAGGGTGTGGCGGCCTTCCACGAAAAGCGGCCGCCGAAATTCCGCGGGCTTTGACAAATGAGACGGCTGGGTAACTATAAGAGGGTACCCAAGGGCTAAACTGGCGGCGCCGTCCGCTGGTGCATCAATGACTTATAAGAATGAACTTGGATAAGGGGAGGGGACAATGACCACTGCAGCCGTGGAAAGCGCCGTCGCGACCGTCAGAGTCGAGACGCGGCAGATGGTGACCGCCGTCACCGCATCGTTGCTCGGCTGGTCGCTCGACCTGTTCGATCTGTTCATCCTGCTTTACGTGGCGCCGGTCGTCGGCAAGCTGTTCTTCCCCTCGGATATTCCGACCCTGTCACTGGCCGCGGTTTACGCCTCGTTCGCGGTGACCTTGCTGATGCGGCCGTTCGGCTCGGCGCTGTTCGGCTCCTATGCCGACCGCTTCGGGCGCAAGGGAACCATGATCTTCGCCGTCATCGGCGTCGGCATCAGCACCGCCCTGTTCGGGGCGCTGCCGACCATCGCCCAGGCCGGCCTGATCGCACCGGTCCTGTTCCTCATCCTCCGCCTGATCCAGGGTCTATTCGTCGGCGGCGTGATCGCGTCCACGCACACCATCGGCACCGAATCGATCCCCGCGAAATGGCGCGGCCTGATGTCCGGCCTGATCGGCGGCGGCGGTGCCGGCATCGGCGCCCTGATCGCGTCGCTCGCCTACTACATCGCCTCCGAGCTCTTCCCGGGCGATGCGTTCAACGTGTGGGGCTGGCGCTTCATGTTCTTCTCCGGGATCATCAGCGCCATCCTGGGCGTCTTCATCTTCAAGAGCCTCGAGGAGTCGCCGATCTGGGCGGCGCTCAAGGCGCAACGCGCCGCGCGCGGCGGCGAAGTCATTCGGGCCCCCGTGCGCGAGCTGTTCTCGCGCGAGTATCTGCCGATCTTCGCCGTGAACCTGCTGCTCACCTTCGGCGGCGGCGCCGGCTACTACCTGACCTCCGGCTACCTGCCGGCCTACCTCAAGGTGGTCAGCGGCATCCCCAACCAGGACGCGTCGATCATTCTCATCTGGTCGAGCATCGCCGTCGTCATCGTCTGCGTGGTGGTCGGCCATATCAGCCAGATCTGGGGCCGCAAGAAGACGTTTATCGCCATGGCGGTGCTGCGGATCATCGGCATGCCGCTGTGCTTCCTCGGCATGGCCGGTACCAAGGATATCGGCCTCCTGACCACCTACGCGCTGATCCTGACCTTCCTCGGCAATGGCGGTTACGCGCCGATCATGGTGTTCCTGAACGAGCGGTTCCCGACCGCCTTGCGCTCGACCGGCACCGGCCTGTCGTGGAACGTCGGCTTCGCGCTCGGCGGCATCATGCCGACCTTCGTGACGCTGTCGGCCAGCACGCCGCAGGATTTGCCGATGGTGCTGGCGATCTTCACCGGGGTAATCTCGGTGCTGTTCCTGATCGGCGCGCTGATCGTGCCGGAGACGAAGGATCAGTTCACATAGAGGCAAGTTGGCAGAGGAGGTTCACATGGGTCGACTGGATGGGCGGGCGGTGATCGTGACCGGTGCGGCGCAGGGGATTGGTGCCGCGTATGCGCGCGCACTGGCGGCGGAGGGCGCGCGGGTCAGCGTCTCCGATATCGCGGCACCGGATGCCACGGTCGATGCCATCAAGAAGGCGGGCGGCCAGGCGATTGGCATGAAATGCGACATCACCGACGCCGCCCAGGTCAACCGGATGGTGCGCGCGACCGAGGAGGCCTTCGGCGGCGTGCAGGTGCTGGTCAACAACGGCGCGCTGTTCGGGCAGCTGGCGATCAAGAAGCTGGAGCAGATCGACTCCGCCGAATGGGACCGCGTGATGACGGTGAACGTGCGCGGCTCGTTCGAATGCGTGAAGGCGGTGCTGCCGGCGATGCGGCGGCAGCGCTATGGCAAGATCATCAACATCGCGTCGGGCACGGTGTTCAAGGGCACGCCGCTGCTCCTGCACTACGTGACATCGAAAGGCGCCATCGTCGCGTTCACCCGCGCGGTTGCCCGTGAATGCGGCGATGACGGCATCCGCTGCAACTGCCTGGCCCCCGGCCTCACCATGAGCGAGAGCGTGCGCAAGAACCCGATGTGGGCGGACTCGATGGTCGCCGCCAACATCGCCAGCCGTGCGCTAAAGCGCGAAATGGTGCCGGAGGACCTGCTGGGGGCGCTGGTGTTCCTCTCGGCCGCCGACAGCGACTTCATGACCGGCCAGACCATCGTGGTCGACGGCGGCTCGGTCATGCATTGACGCACAGGCCGTCCGGGACCCACCCGGCCGGCCTGTTTTCAATTCGGACCCCGAAACCCGTACAAGGGTGCAAGGGTCCTGGACAAACGATTGAGAGCACTCGTTAAATCGCTCGGCGAGACCCTTGCACGGGTCGTTTTCTCGAAGATCAATGCAAGGGTTTTTGCGGGCGATTTCAAAACCTGGGCGTCGCTGCCGGCGGCTTGCGGTGGCGGGTTGCTTGCTCGTACGCATAGGCGATTTCGATGAGGAGCGGCTCGGTCCATGGCCGCCCGATGATCTGCAATCCCGACGGTAGATCCTCGTACGTGTAACCCATGGGCACGACCGCCGCCGGCCAGTGCAGGCCAGACGCGATCCAGGTCGTGGCTCCCGTTGGCGTCGTATTGCGATCGCCGTTGAGTTTCGGCGGATAGGCCGCAACCGGCAAAATCAGCGCGTCGATCCGGCTCCGATCCATGGCGCCGAGATAAGCGGCGCGCATACGCGTCTCGTCCGCCTCGAGCTTGCGGACGATCGGATCTTCGCCTGGTGGCGGCGCAACGGCCGTCGCCTTGATGCCGACTTCGTGAAGCGGATGAAACTTCTCTGCCTTCACGATCTCGGCGAGACTTTTCGGAAATCCGGGAGCCGTGGTCTCGAGATAGCGTTCGATCGCGGCGCGGACTTCGCTCTGAGGATGCGCTTGCGCGGGAAACGCATCGAACTCCGGCACCAGGAACGGATCGACGATGTCGGCGCCGGACCGGCGCAGGTCCTCGACGGCCCGGTTCAGCAATCCGACGACATTCGGGTCCGACGCGTTTGGCGGGAAGGCTTGGCGAAGGACGCCAAGGCGTTTTCCGCTCGCCCCGTTTTTATTCAAGCAGGCCTGGTACGTTCGCGGGATTTTTCCCGCTGCCTCCGTCGTCGCGGGATCGTCTCGGTCTACGCCCGCGATGACATCCAGGAGCGCCGCCAGGTCGGCGACCGTCCTGGCCATAGGACCCGCCGTGTCGCGGGCATCGTAGAGTCCGGCCATGCCGGCGCGGGAGACGAGCGCCCAGCTTGGGCGCAAGCCGACCAGGGCATTGTTCGACGACGGATTGCGGATCGATCCCCAGGTGTCTGAGCCCAAGCCCAGCACGCCGAAGCTGGCGGCGAGGCCCGCTCCCGTACCCCCCGATGAGCCGCCGGTCGCATACGCCGTGTTGTAGGGATTGCGCGCAAAACCGGGCAACACGGAATTGATGTTGTCCAATCCGCCCCGCGCCCATTCCGACATGGTCGTCTTCGCCAGGATGATGGCGCCGGCGGCGCGCAGTTTCACCACAGTGGTGGAGTCCTTCGCCGGCACCCAGCCGATGAGCGCCGATGATCCGACCGTGGTCTGCAGCCCCGCGGCGTCATAGTTATCCTTCACCAGGACCGGGATCCCGTGCAGTGGCCCCACCATCGTGCCGGTCTTCTGCCAGTGAGTGTCGAGTGCTGCGGCATCCGCAAGCGCCTGCGGGTTCGTGATGATGACGGCGCCGAGCGCCGGACCTTTGCGATCGTAAGCCGCGATTCGATCGAGGTGAGCCTGCGTCACGCCTCGTGCGGTGGCTCTCCCTTCCCGATACGCCGAGTGGATGTCATCGACCGTCGTCTCCTCGACCGCGAACGTGGAGTTAGTGCCCCGCGTCGCAGGCGCTCCGGCGATTTGGCCCAACGAGGTCACGAACTAGTCGGCGGCCGCTGACGCGGCCACGGGTACTCGCTTGACCTCGTGCGCGTGCAGCTTCGGCAGGACGTCGCGGCCGAAGCGGCGGATCTGCTCCATGATCAACTCGTGCGGCAAGGCGCCGTTGCAGGTGTTCAGCAGCACGGCGTTGGCGCCGGCGCGCTCGGCCTGCTCGATCAGGTGTTCGGCGACCTCCTTGGGCGAGCCCCAGGCGAGCTGGTCGCCGTAGACCTTCTTCTCGACGTCCGGCAGGTTGGTCTGGCGGATCCTCTCGCGATCGAGGCCGGCCAAGGCCCGGTTCTCCGGACGCAGATAGTCGACGTTGACGGCGCCTTCTTTCTCGGTCGGTCCCGTCCCGATGGGCTTCAACGTGCCATGGTGCCACAGCGTCTGAACGAAATAGAGGTAGTACGGACCATATTCGCGCAACGCCTCCTGCTTGCTGTCGGCGACATAGGACTCGGTGAACAGCAGGACCTGATTCGGCGACAGCACGCGCCCATGATCGCGCATGCACTTGGCGAAATAGCTCACCATGTCCTCGACCACGGGCGGTGCGCCGGCCACGACCGCGTTGAGATTGAGCTTGGCCGCCCACTCGATGGTCTGCTGGCTGCCGCTGAACGGGACCCAGAGCGGCGGGTGCGGCTGCTGGAACGGGCGGGGCCAGATCGCGATGTCCTTGAAGGTCCAGTACTTGCCCTCGTGGGTGAAGACTTCCTGCGTCCATGCCTTGACGATGATCTCGAGCGCCTCCTCGAAGCGGCCGCGTGATTCTGATGCCGGGATGTTGTAGGCCCAATACTCGCGGGCATTGCCGCGCGCGAAGCCGGGCAGCATGCGCCCGCGCGACAGGCAGTCCGCGATCGCAATGTCCTCGGCGATCTGCAGCGGGTTGTGGATCGGCAGGAGATTGCCGAGGGTGATGAACTTGAGGTTCTTGGTGCGCTGAATGGCGGCGGCCGCGATGAGATTGGGGGACGCGATGAGGCCGTGCGGCGTCGTGTGATGCTCGTTCAGGCCGACACCGTCGAAGCCGAGCCGGTCGAGCTCCTCCCAGGCCGTCAGATGCTCCTCATAGCTGCGCGCCGCGATCTCCGGATCGAAATGCTGCTTGGGCAGCGGATAGGGCAGGTAGCGGTCACGAGTAAACTGATCGAAGTGCTTGCCATAGGGGAGCACGTCCCAAAAGTAGACTTTCATGATAGCGCTTTCGTGAAGAAGGCGGGCGGGCCGGACCGATTTGCCCGAGAGCTATGTAGCAAGAAAGGGGCCATTTGCCGCCTATAGCGCGCCCGCGCGCGGCGGCTCATAATCGCCGCGTCACCCCATGTCGTCACCGAGCGCCGCCAGAGTTCTGCGTAGGTCGCGTCTCCATCGAGACTGGAACGCTCTCCTGCGTCGGCTCCGCGGCTGGCGCAAACGCGCCCGCTGGGCGTGGCGGACCCTGAGTGCCGCGCCGCCGGCGGTGCGCCTCGTCGCCCTCGCGGCGGCGGCCCTCGCGGTCTTCGCCGCCACCAACCTCGTGTATCAGGTGGTGCGCAAGCCGACCGAGATGTTCTTTCCCGTCAGCGGCGTGCTGAAAAAGATGCCCGCCGAGACCTGGCGGCAATATGGGCCGCTGTTCCGCCAGTATTCATCCGCCACCATCACCCCCGAGCTGCTGGCCGCCCTGGCCCAGGTCGAGGGCGCCGGCAACCCGGTGGCGCGCACCTATTGGCGCTGGCAATTGACCTGGCATCCGTTCGCCATCTACCGCCCTGCCTCGAGTGCCGTCGGCATGTATCAGATGACGGACGCGGCGTTTGCCGAGGCGCAGCCCTATTGTATCCGCCACCACACCGTCGTCGGCGAGGGCGCCTGGAATGATTGGCGCTCCTGCTGGTTCAACGGCCTCTATACCCGTGTGGTGCCAAGCCATGCCATCGAACTCACGGCGGTGTTCCTGGATCGCAACGTGTCGGCGATTCTCGCCGGCCGGCCCGCCGCGGCCGTGAGCCCGCAGCAGAAGCAGGATCTCGCCGCCGTCGTGCATCTCTGCGGCGCCGGCCCGGCCAAGCGCTTCGCGCGCCGCGGGTTCCAACCGCCGCAAGGCGAGCGCTGCGGCGACCACGACGTCGCCACATATCTCGCCCGAGTCAATGCGATGAAGCGGCAGTTCCAGCACTTTGCCGCTGAGCGCTAGAACGCATCAGGCCGTACCGGCGAGCTGCTTCCGGTATTTGTAGAACTGGTTGAACTTGTTCAGCAGGAACTCGCCCGCGCTTACGTCCGGCATGGAGGCGAAGCGCGCATCGAAGTTCGGATCGAAGAAGAACGGGATGGAGTAGCGGGCGCGGCCGGATCGATTCACCACCCGGTGATAGGGCGAGCGGAACCGGCCGCCCGTGATCGCCGACAGCATGTCGGCCACGTTCACGACGAAGGCGTCCGTGCGCGGCGGCACGGGGGCGAGCTCTCCGTTGGGGGCGCGGACCTCCAGCCCGCCCATCGCGTCCTGGGCGAGAAAGGTGAGGAAGCCGTAATCCTGGTGTTCGGCGGCGCCGAACTCCCGGTCTTCCGCATTGCCGTTCGGTGGATAGTGGAACAGGCGCATGAAGGCCACGGGCTTCCGGTACAGCTCGCGCAGGCTCTCCGGCGACATGCCAAGACAGACCGCGAGTGGGCCCAGAAACCGATCACCCAACGCCAGGACGTCGTTGAAATAGGCTTCGACCGGTTGCCGGAACCGATCCAATTCCGGCCAGCGATTGACGCCGTGAAGCGGCTTGCCGGCCAGCACGTCGGGGTCATCTCGCGACAGGTCCGTGCCGAGATTGAAGCTCTCCTTCAAGTCGGGCTTGTTCCCGGGATAATGTGTCTGATGCATCGGCATGTAGCCGCGGTTGTTGCGATCGACCCGGATCGCGAGCCTCTCTTCCAGGGGACGCTCGAAGAAGCGCTTCGCCGCGGCAAACGCGCCTTCGATAACCGTCGGCGACACGCCATGATCGACCACCTGAAAGACGCCCCACCGCTCGAGGCAGGGCAGCAAGTCGCGCGCGACGCGATCGTCGGCACCAGGCCGGGCGTTCGTGATCGCGTCGAGGCTTATGATCGGAACTTCGTCAGCCATTGTCCTATCCGGTCGGTCAACCCCACTGCGGGCGAATAAGCAACTTTCGTACCGGCGGTGCGCCGCGGCTTTCTGGACCGTCAGCCCTCCACAGAGTATGAGACGACGATGAAAATTGCGATTCCCGATCTGATTTCGAACTCCTACTTCCCGGCCATCGCCGCCGTTGAATTGGGCTTCTTCAAGGAGCAGGGCCTCGACGTCAGCCTGGAGCTCGTGGTCCCGGTCGAGACCGCGCTGTCGGCGCTACGCGACGGGACGCTGGAGTTCCTGGGCTGCTCGTCGCACCTCGTGGTTGGCGGCTTTCCCGAATGGCGGGGCGCCAAGCTCCTCTGCGCGCAAGCCCAGCATATGTATTGGTTCCTGGTCATGCGTTCCGACCTGAACCCCGTGCGCGGCGATTTGACCATCCTCAAGGGCCGCAGGATCGGTGCGGCGTACTGGGTCGGAATGGCGTTGCGACGGCTCCTCATCGACACCGGCATCGATCCAGACCGCGACGCCGTGCAGATCGCGCCGATCCAGGGCGCGCATGCGCCCGGGATGAGCTTCGGCGTGATGGCCGCGCAGGCGCTGGAGGAGGGACGAGTGGACGGGTTCTGGGCTAACGGCATGGGCGCTGAGCTCGCGGTCCAGCGCGGGGTGGGCACCGTCGTTCTGGATGCGCGGCGCGACGCCGGAGTGCCCGATTATACGATGGCCTCGATCGTCGCCTCGGACCGCTTCATCGAAGCCTCGCCCGAAAAGGCCGCCGCCGCCGTCCGCGCCATCGCGGCCACCCAACGCGCGCTCAAGCAGAATGTCGAACTCGCGCGCGGCGTCGGTGAAAGACTGTTCCCGTCCGCCGAAGCCGGCTTGATCGTCGATCTGATCCGGCGCGACGCGCCGTATTACGACGCCGCGATTTCGGAGGCGGCGGTCGATCGCATGGTCCGCTTTTCGAACGAGGCTGGACTCCTGCAACGGCGCCCGGCCTATAGCGAAGTGGTCGCGACCCAGTTCGCGCCGTTATGGGCGGGCTGAGGGGCCGGGATCGGACGCGGAGGCCGCGCGGATCGCCTCCTTCAGCGCCCCCGAAACGCTCCGGCAATGCTCGTTGTAACGCACCGACGTCCGGTAGTCTTCCGTCCGTGGATAGGGCGCGTCGATCGGATAGTCCGCGATGATCCGGCCAGGCCGGGACGACATCACCACGATCCGGTTCGACAGAAAGACCGATTCGTAGAGACTGTGCGTCACGAAGATCACGGTCAGGCCTTGCCTCGCGAACAGGTCGAGGAGTTCCAGGCTGAGATGCGTTCGAGTGATTTCGTCCAGGGCGGCGAACGGTTCGTCCATCAGCAACAGCCTCGGCTTGCGAATGAGCGCCCGCGCGATGGACACCCGCATTTTCATGCCGCCCGATAATTGCCGGGGATAGGCCGACTCAAACCCGGACAGCCCGACCTGCGACAAACGGTCCATCACCTGGTCATGCGCGTCGCGGCGGGTGACTTTCGCCAGCTTGAGGGGAAGATACACGTTCTCGAACACGGTGCGCCATGGCAGCAGCGTCGGCTCCTGGAAGACGACGCCGATCGACCGATCGGGCTTGCCGGCGCTGTTGTAGCGGGATTGCGGCCAGTCGATGTCCCCCTCCGACGGGCTGCCAAGCCCGGCAATAAGGGCGAGGAGGGTCGATTTGCCGCATCCGGACGGCCCGAGCACCGTCAGAAACGAACCGGCCCGCACCGTCAGGCTGACATCGGAGATCGCGACCAGGCCGTTGTCGAACCGTTTGGAAACGCCGTTCAGCCGCAGCAGCGGCTTAGACCCAGCCTCCGGGCCGGGTGCCGGCGCGCGCGTCTCCTGGGCCCCTTGCAGTCCAGCCGTCATGGACGGTTCACGTGTCGCGCTCGACGGCACTGTCGTGCCATGACGCGAGCATCACATGGGTCATCCCTGCGACGCTGACGAACAGCAGAATGCCGGTGACAGTGATGAGAAACAGCGCAGCGAACATCCGGGGGATTTCGAGCTGATAGCCGGCCTGCAGGATCTCGTAGGCAAGGCCAGCGGAGCGGCCGCCCGTTCCGGCGACGAATTCGGCGACAACCGCGCCGATCAGCGACAGTCCGCTTGCGATCTTGAGGCCGGCGAAGAAGTAAGGCAGCGCCGTCGGGATCCGCAGGTAGAGGAGGTTCTGTAGACGCGAGGCATCGTTGATCGCGAACAGGTTCTGATGGCCGCGATCGATGCTGCGCAAGCCGATCGTGGTGTTCGAGATGATCGGGAAGATCGCGATGACAGTCGCGCAAATCACCAGGGCGGCCTGGGTGTTCTTGACCAGGATGATGATCAGCGGCGCGATCGCGACGATCGGGGTCACCTGGAGGATGATGGCGTAGGGAAAAAAGCTCCGCTCTATGATCGGGCTTTGGACGAAGAGGAAGGCGGTCAGGGCGCCCAGCACGGTCGAGATGACCAGCGCGGTGAGGGCAACCCTGATCGTCATCCACAGCGCGTGAAGCAGGCCCGCGGCATCGCTGACCAGCGCGTCCGCGATCATGGTCGGTGCCGGAAACAGGTACGAGGGGATGCGCAGCACCTCGCAGGCGATCTGCCAAAGGATCAAGACCGCAACGCCGACGATCACCGGCGGCACTAGCAGGCTGAGCTTCGCACGTATTGTCGTCAGCATGTCGGCTTCGACCATCCCCTCTGGCCGGCGATCCTGCCGTCTTCGCACGCCCGTGAAAAGCTCAAGTTTAACCACGAGATGATGTATTTTCGTCGGCCAGGGCCGGATGGGACGGCAGGCGTGGCGCAGCTCTTGCTTCGTTGCGGCAGGTCGGGCACCCGACCAAGTGACCCAGGTTTTGCGGGGAAAAGATGAAGCGAGTTTCGAGACGGAATGTTCTGGCGGGCGGGGTGGCGCTCGGAGGCGCGTCGGTTCTGCGCGCCCTGCCAGCCAAGGCGGCGACCAAGGTTCGGGTGGTGACGAACTGGTTCGCCGAGCCCGAGCATGGCGGGCTGTACCATGCGGCCGCCGCCGGCCTTTACGAGAAGGCCGGGCTCGATGTGGATCTTCGGCAGGGCGGGGTCTCGGTGAACGCCATGCAGCTGATGGCCGGCGGCGAAGCCGATATCGTGATGAGCTACGACATCCAGATCATGAGCAGTTACGAGAAGGGCATCCCGGTCAAGGCGATCTTCACCTGCTTTCAGTTCGACCTCATCGGCCTGATCGCGCGGCCGGAGGTCAACTCGCTGGCGGAGCTCAAGGGCCACAAGATCTATTTCGCGCCGAGCGGCTACTCGACCTATTGGCCGTGGCTGAAAGCGAGATACAGCTACACCGACGATATGGCTGGTCCGAAGGGCCCGAATCTCCAGACATTCATCACCGATCCGACCTCGGCCGTCGCGGGCTATATCACGTCCGAGCCGTATGTCGCCGAGCGGCAGAACATTCCGACGAGGTTCTTCCTGTTCGCAAATGAAGGCTATCCGTCTTACGCCAACACGATGGTGACCACGACCGACTTCATCCAGAAGAACCGCGATACGGTCGCGCGCTTTACCCAGGCGTCCATCGAGGGCTGGCGGGCGTATATGCGCGATCCGACTATCGGCAACGAGTTCATCAAGAACTTGAACCCGAAGATGGACGACGGTCAGATCGAATTCGGGCTCAGGAAGATGCGTGAGGTGAAGGCGATCGAGAGCGGCGACGCGGCGACGATGGGCATCGGCATCATCACCGAGGAGCGGTGGAGGAAGACGCGCGACTTCCTGGTCGAGGCCAAGCTGCTCAAGGCCGAGACGGACTACATGCAATCGATGACCACGGAATTCGTCCGCGACCTGAAGATCACGATGTGAGGCGCGGGGCCTCCTATTCCGCCGACGATGCCGCGGCGGGCGTGTCGCGCAGCAGCCGGTCCTCGACCCGCGCGAACAGGATGAGGCCGATCAGGAAGCCCACGGCGCTGACGCCGAACATCACGCCGAACGCGCGCGCGACGGCCTCTCGCGCCGCCGGGGCCAGCGCCTGGCTGACCAGATCCTGAAGCCCGCCCTCAAGGCCGCCCGGCAACGCGTCGGCGGCGAGGCCGAGCACCAGCGCCGATGACGCAGCGACGGCGATCGCCGCTCCCAGGGCGCGCACGAAGGTGAGTGCTCCGGACACCGCCCCGATGTCGCGCGGCGCCACGGCGTTCAGCGACGCGACGCTGGCGCTCGGAAAGGTCGGCCCGAAGCCGCAGCCGGCGAGGGTGAGGAACGCCGCCGCGACCGCCGGTGAGACGCGGTCGGCGACGAACGCGAGCACCGCCATCGCCACGACCGCCACCGGCAGGCCGATCAGGGTCGGCAGCTTGTAGCGGCCGGACCGCTTGGCATGTCGCGCCGCGAAGTTCGAGGTGAGGCTGGTTGAGAGGACCACGGGAATGGTGAGGAGGCCGGCCTCGCTGGCCGACGTGCCGAGGGCGACCTGGAAATAGACCGGCGCCGCCACGGCGATGGCGAGGTAGGTGCCGTAGACGATGAAGCTGCTCGCGAGCAACGGCTTCAGCACGCCGTCGGCGAGAAAGCGGGGCGGCAGGACGGGCTCGGCGGCGCGCAGCTGCGCGTGCGCGAACACGGCGCAGAGAAGCGCCGACGCGGCGGCGAGGACCACGATCTCCGGCGAGGTCCACGCCAGCTTCTTGCCGCCGAGCGAGAGCACCAGCAGCAGCGCCACGGTGGCACCCGACAGCGACACGATGCCGGCATAGTCGATCGGCCGCTTGTGGTGATGCACCGGCAGGCGGCGCAATGCGCGATCGACGATGACGAGTGCTGCAGCTCCCACCGGCAGATTGATCCAGAAGATCCACGGCCAGCCCCAATATTGGGTCAGCAACCCGCCGAGGCTCGGCCCGACGATCGACGTCGTCGCGAACACCAGCGAGAAATAACCGGAGTAGTGCGCACGCTGGCGCGGGCTGACCACATCGCCGATCACGGTCTGGCCGAGGGCGATCAGGCTGCCGCCGCCGAGACCCTGGACAGCCCGCGCCAGGATGAGGGGGATCATGCCGGTGGCCAGCGCGCATAGCGCCGAACCCAGCATGAAGATGCCGAGGGCGGCGACCAGCGAGCGCCGCCGTCCGTAGAGATCGCTGAGCTTGCCGGCGACCGGGCTGGCGCAGGTCGAGGTCAGGAGATAGGCCGAGACGATCCACGACAGCAGCGACACGTCGCCAAGGTCGCGCGCCATGGCGGGTAGGGCGGTCGCGATGATCGTCTGGTCGACGGCGGCGAGCGCCATCGCCAGCAGCGCGCCGATCACCACGGCGCGGATTTCAGAAGCGGTCAGGAGCATCGGCGGTTGTTCCGAAACGCGGTTAATTCCGGACGCCGTGCGTCGGCCTTCGGAACCGGCGCTAGCTATAGCGGCGGGGCGGGGCTTTGGCAAAACGGTCATGGAACGCCGGCGGGCGTGCCCCTGGCACCGGGTTTGCACCTGAAGGGACGGATATCAGGGCGCGCCCCGCCGGCTGATGAGCACGCTCCATGTTTGAAGCACAAGTCCATACCGTTCCGCTGGCCAGCCCCGAAGACGTGGGGGCGGTCGAAGGGCTGTTCGATGCCGGCATCGTCGATCCGGCGCATGTCGTTGCCATCATGGCGCAAACCGAGGGCGACAGTTACGTCCGCGGCTATTCGACCCTGGCGCTGCAGCGGCTGTTTGCGCGCCGCCTTAACCTGTCGCTGGGTGAGCTTTCGGAGCGCATACCGATGCTGATGATCGCGGGCACGGCCGGCCTGATGAGCCCGCACGCCACCTTGTTCGTGAACAAGCCGGTCACCGGCAAGGCCGGAAACTGCGTGGCCCGCCTCGCGGTCGGCGTCGCCAGCACGCGGCCGCTGCTGCCGGAGGAATACGGGACCACGACGCAGGTCGGGCTGGTGGCGGACAGCGTGCGCGCGGCGATGAAGGCCGCCGGCATCGAGGATGCCCAGGACGTCGTCAGCGTGGAGATGAAATGCCCGCAAATGACTCCGCAGCGCATGGACGAGGCAACGGCGCGCGGCCGCACCGTCGTTTCGCTGACGCCGGCCGTCGCCTCCTCGATGAGCAGGGGTGCCGCCGCCTTGGGTGCCGCCGTGGCGCTCGGTGAGATTCCGGCCGGCGAAATCTCGGATTCGGTGATCGGGCGGCGGCCCGATCTCTACACGACCCGCGGCTCGGCCACCGCCGGCAACGACCAGGTTGCGGTCCGCGTGGTGGTGATCGGCAACGTACCCGGGGCCCCCGGCGGCTACGTCGCGGCGCATAGCGTCATGGAACACCAGCTCGATGTCCTCGGCGCGCGGGCCGCATTCAAGGCGGCGGGCTTGCGGCTGGAAGACGGGATCCTCGTGCCCGAGGATCGGGCGAAGGTTGCGGCCGTCTTCGTCAACGCCGGCGCGGATTATCTGCCGCACTGCCTCGGGCGCCGGCACACCATGCGCTCCGACGTGCTTGCCCAATATTCCGGCCATGTCGCCAAGGCGGTGGCACATGCCAACGTATCGTCGATCGTCCAGGACACGCTGGTTCTGGGCAAGGCCGGCGCCGAGCACCAGGGCAAGCCGGGCTCGAACCTCGTGTGCGTGATCGCAAATCACGGATGAAGCGGCTGGGCTAGAGCGGGGACTGGCGCTGAGCCGGCCAGTTCCCGCGTTGCTCATAAACTCGCCAGTTGCCGGTAGCGGCTCGCGTGGAATACCAGCGGGCTCACCTCTGGCTGAATTTTGAGCGTTTCGATCTGCAGCAAGACGATCTCGTGATCGCCGGCGGCGATCCGCTGATGGATTGAGCAGTCGAGCCAGACGGCGGCGCCGCCGATGAAAACGGCACCTTCCCTGGTCGAATGCCAGGCAATGCCCGCAAACCGGTCACCGGCCTTGGCGGCGAGCTGCCGGGACGCGATCTCCTGGGTCGCGGCCAGGAAGCTGACGCCCAGCCGCTGTGCCGGCGCTAGCTTCCGCCATGTGCTCGAGCTGTTCTGCATGCACACCGACACCAGCGGCGGTTCGAGCGAGACCGAGGTGAACGAGCTCGCTGCCATGCCGACCGGCACGCCGTCGACCAAGGCGCAGATGGCGGTGACACCGGTGGGAAAACAGGCAAACGCGTGGCGGGGATCGACGTCGTCGACCGGCATCATGGCGTTCATGGCACCGTCTCCAGAGCCGGTAGAAGCTTGCGCGCGCGCCCCGCCCACGCATCGAGCCGCGGGTCTTCGGCGAAGCTCTTGTCGATCAGATACAGCCCGGCCGCCGGACAGATCGCACCCAGCTCCACCAGCACCGGCTTCAAGAGCAGATCTGGCGCCATCGCATGCGCGGGGCCGGCGCCCAGCATGAGCGGGAAGGCCGTCACGCTGGCCAATCCGTCGGGCGGAAACTGGTCCAGGAACAGCTTGAGAAGCCCCGTATATGTGGCTTTGAACGTCGGGCTTGCGAACACCACGACCGGCGTGCGCTGGATCGACTGGATCGCCTCGGCGATGGCAGTGTTGCCGAACTCGAGCAGGCCCGGACCGAGATCGACCAGATCGAGCACGATATCGGGATCCTGCCCCGTGAGCTTCTGCGCGACCAGAATGCCGGCGTCGCGGGTGCGCGACTTCGGTTTTGGATTTCCCACCACCACGGCGGTCTTCAGGCCCGAACCCATGTGTCGATCTCCCCTCGTGACCGACGCGGCATGACAGCGGCGTCGCAAACTCGGGGAGAGCAGAACCAAGATTCATGCCAGCGCCATTTTGGCGCGCCGCCGCGGTTCCCGGCGCTCGAACGCCGGTGCCGCGTCTTAATTTGTGTGCGCTGCACCAAATTTTCATCACGCATATAAATCTGGGGTTCGGAGCCGACTGCCTGTTTGCTGGACAGTTCGACGCCGCCTCGAGGGAAAAGCCAGCCGCCGCAACGGGTCAACACTGCCTAAAACTGGGCGCCTGGGCTGGCACGATTCTTGTGTGTGCATGATGCAGCGCAGAAAAATCGCCCCATCCCGCGTCATCGCAAATGGACCGCTCACGATGGCCCCACCGTCCGCGACAGCCGACTATGCCGCCCCGCTTGCCGCACCCAGTGCGGAGCGCATCACGGCCAAGATCAGCCGCTGGATCGAGACCTACTCGGGCGACCGCCTGATCAAGGGCGCGTCGGTGCTGACGCTCGTGGGGCTGTGGTATTTCGGCGCATTCATGCTGCCGTCGAGCGTCATGCCGGCGCCGCACGTCGTGGTCGGCGTGCTGTGGCAGGAGGTGACCGCCGGTCCGATCTGGCGCGACGTGGCGATCACTCTGACGCGCATCGCGCTCGCGTTTTCGACCGCGATGTCCATCGCCATCGTCCTCGGCTTCGCGATGGGGCTGTCGAAACGCGCCGAGCATTTCTTCGACGTGTGGGTGGTCGGCGGCATCACGGTGCCGAGCCTGGTGCTGATCCTGACCATCTTCATGATCATCGGGCTGAACGAGAAAGCGGCGATCATCGCCGCGGCCCTGCCGGTCATCCCGATCCTCACCATCAACATCTGGGAGGGCATCAAGGGCGTCGACCAGAAGCTGATCGACATGTCGCGCGCCTTCCATGCCCGCCAGTCGCGGATCATCCTCTCGGTCATCGCACCGCAGATCGCGCCGACCCTGATGGCCTCGGCGCGGTTCGGCCTCGGCCTGATCTGGAAGATGACGCTGTTCGTCGAGCTTCTCGGGCGCAGCGACGGCGTCGGCTACAAGATCGAGTTCTATTACCAGATGTTCAACATGAGCGAAGTGCTGGCGCACGCGCTCCTGTTCCTGTTCATCATGCTGTTCCTCGAGATCGTCGTGCTCGGCAAGCTCGAAGCCCGCCTGTTCCGGTGGCGGCCGACGCGCCGTAAGCTGTGACGACACCGCCGGCCCGGCCGCCCCCCGCGCAGCGATCGATCTCATGAGCAGCGTCGCGTCGATCGAGATCAACAAGGTCAGCAAGACGTTCCCGGGCAAGAGCGGCCAGGGCGGCTGGAAGGCGCTCGACGGCGCCACGTTCACCGTCAAGCCCGGCGAGTTCGTGTGCATCCTGGGACCGTCGGGATGCGGCAAATCGACGCTGCTGAACATCCTCGGCGGCCTCGACGACCAGTACGAGGGTGTCGCGTCGATCCTCGGCCGGCCGGTGGACGAGCAGATCGCCAACGGTGTCCGCGTCGCCTACGTGTTCCAGGAACCGCGGCTGATGCCCTGGCGGACGGTGCGCTCGAACATCGAGTTCGCGCTCCAGGCCGCCGGTTTCGCGGCCGCGGAGTGGCCGGAGCGCATCGACCGCTGCCTGGCCCTGGTCGAGCTCTCGGCGTTCGGCGACTTCTATCCGCTTCAGCTCTCCGGCGGCATGCAGCAGCGCGCCTCCATCGCGCGGGCCTTCTCCATCGAGCCCGAAGTGCTGCTGATGGACGAGCCGTTCAGCGCGCTCGACGAGCTCACGGCGCGCCGCCTGCGCCAGCAGCTGCTGACGATCTGGAGCAAGTTCCGCTCCACCGTCCTGTTCGTCACCCACAACGCCTTCGAGGCCACGTTCCTCAGCGACCGCATCCTGATGATGACCAAGGGGCCGGGCGGTCGGTTCTGCGACGAGATCGGGCTTCAGGCCCTGACTCGGCCGCGGTCTTACGAGGACGTCCGCGTGTTCGAGACCAGCAAGGCCGTGGTCGAGCGGCTGGTCGGCCATGTCGGCAGTATCGACAAGGATTGAAACCCGACGGGGGAACGATGTCGCAGAAGAAATTCCATCTTGCCTGGTTTACCAATTTTGCCCTCGACGAATGGAACGAGCCGTTCGCGTCGGCTGGCGGAAATCCGTGGACGGGCGAGTTCTATGTCGAGTTCGCGCAGGCGCTGGAGCGCGCCCGGTTCGACTACATGATCCTCGAAGACACCTTGATGGTGTCCGAGGCGTTCGGCGGCAGCATGCAGACCTGCCTCAAGGCCGGCATCCAGGTGCCCAAGCACGACCCGGCGCCGCTGGCGGCCGTGATCGGCGCCCAGACCCGGCATATCGGCGTCGTGGCCACGATGTCGACGCTCGGCTACTCGCCGTTCCTGCTGGCGCGTCTGTCCGCCACCATCGACCACATCGCGCGCGGCCGCTTCGGCTGGAACATCGTGACCAGCGGCGAAGACGCGGCGGCGCAGAATTTCGGCCTGCCGAAGCTGCCAGAGCACGACCTTCGCTACGAGATCGCCGATGAGTTCATGGAGGCCGTCAACAAGCTCTTCGCGTCTTGGGATCCCGACGCGGTGGTGATGGACCGCAAGACCGGGACCTATGCCGACTATCGGAAGGTGAAGCCGATCAATTTCGAAGGCCGCTATTTCAAGTCGCGCGGCCCGCTCAACACCGCACCGTCGCCGCAGGGCCGGCCGGCTTATATCCAGGCCGGCGGCTCGGAGAAGGGCCGCGACTTCGCCGCCAAGTACGCCGACTCGATCATCGCCGGTGCCAACGGCAACAAGGCCAAGAAGGAGTTCCGCGACGACGTCCGCCGGCGCGCCGCGAAGTTCGGGCGCAATCCCGACGATATCAAGATCCTGTTCCTCTACGCGCCGGTGATGGGCGAGACCGAGGAGAGCGCCAAGGCGACGTTCGAGCGCGGCGCCGCGCAGCCCCGCTTCATCGAGCGCCGGCTGGTCATGATGAGCGGCATCACCGATATCGACTTCTCGAAATTCGACATCGACAAGCCGCTGCCCGAAAACCTGACGACCAATGGTGAGTCGACCTCGCTGAAGCGGTTCGCCCAGTTCGGCAGCGGCAAGCCGGTGCGGCAGCTGGTGAAGGAGGGGACCGTCGATTTCGTCGGCACGCCCGACCAGGTGGCCGACCACATGGCGCAGGTCATGGAAGAGGTCGGCGGCGACGGCTTCCTGATCCGCCACCCGTTCCACCACATCAATCGGCGCTACATCCTGGAGGTGACGGAAGGGCTCGTCCCGGCGTTGCAGAAGCGCGGGCTGGTGCGGACCGAATACACGAAGCCGACCTTGCGCGACACGCTTCTGGAATTCTGAGGTCGCGCGCATGAAGACGAAGATGCACCTCGCCTTCGACCTGTCATGGACGCACATGGACGGGCGCTGGCGCGTGCCCGGTTCGTGGAGCGGCTCGGTCTTTCCCGACCTCACCATCTACAAAGAGGTCGCCAGCATCGCCGAGCGCGGCTGCATCGACATGATCTTCGTCGGCGACAATCCCGGCGTCCACAGCACGTGGCGGAGCTCGACCGACGAGACGGTGCGGTGGGGCGTCGGCTTCCCGCGCCAGGACATGAGCCCGACGATCGCGGTGATGTCGCAGCACACCAAGCACGTGGGCTTCGGCCTTACTTATTCGTCGACCTACATGCACCCGTTCTACGTGGCGCGCCTCCTGAACTCGCTCGACCACGTCACCAGCGGCCGCATGGCCTTCAACGTGGTCGCCTCGACCAACCGCGCCGGGGCGGCGAATTACGGCTTCGACGAGCTCATGGAGCACAATTCGCGCTACGAGCGGATGGAGGAGTTCGTCGACGTCTGCAAGGCGCTGTGGGCCAGCGTCGACCCCGACGCCTTCGTCTGGGACCGCGAGAGCGGCATTGTGGTCGGCGAGCCGAGCAAGGTGAAGCCGATCAACCACGCCGGCGAGTTCTTCAAGGTCAAGGGGCCGCTCAGCTGCGTGCCATCGCCGCAGACGCGGCCGGTGCTCATCCAGGCTGGCGGCTCGCCGCGCGGCATCAAGGCGTCGGCCCATTTCGCCGACTGCGTCTTCGGCGCCGGCAAGCCGGTCAAGCAGAAGGCCAAGCATCGGCAGGATCTCGACCGCGAGCTGGCGGCGAAAGGCCGCGATTCCAGCAAGGTCGGCATCCTGTGGGACATCATCCTGGTGATCGGCGAGACCGAGGAGGACGCCAAGCGGCGCCGCGAGCAGATCCTCGACGTGATGCCGTTCGAGGCCGTCGGCTCGTGGATCTCCGCGAACTCGGGATTCGATTTCTCGAAACTGCCGGCGAAGTTCAAGCTCAATGAGCTGAATGCGGAGATCGCGGCGACCCAGGCCTCGCCGGTGGGCTTCGTGCACAAGATGGCGGTGGAAGTGGGCGGGGACGTCGAGGTGACCCGCGACGAGTTCTTCGAGCGCGCCCGACTCGCCGCCACGGCCTACGATCATACGATCTGCGGAACCGCAGCGCAGGTCGCCGACCAGCTGGAAGAGGAGTTCGAGGCCACCGGCAGCCGAGGCGGTTTCATGATCGCGCATCCGATCGCGACGCCGCGCGACCTCCTCAATGTCGTCGACTTCCTCATCCCCGAGCTGCAGCGCCGCGGCCGCTTCCGCACCGAATACGAAGGCCGCACCTTAATGGAAAACCTGGGAGCCGCCGGATGAATTCGCGCACGAACCGGCGGACTCTCCTTCGCCATCTGACGGCGGCCGCTGGCTTTGTCGCGGTGTCGCTGATGACCGCGGCCTCCGCCGGCGCCGGCGAGGCCGTGGACGCGGCCTATAAAGGCGACGGCGGCAAAGTGCGGCTGCTGGCCAATCCGGCCGGCACCAACTCGTTCATCCCGTTCACCATGCAGAAATACAAGCTCGATACCAAATACGGCTTCGAGCTGGTGGTCGTTCCCGCACCCAATCCGCAAGCCATGCTCACCGCCGTCCAGGCCGGTGCGGCCGAGATCGGCAATGTCGGTTGGAGCGACATCGCTCGCTGGCGGGTGGCCGGCGTCAAGGTGGTCGGCATCTCGCCGTTCCTGGCCTGGGCGGACTTCGCGGTGGTGCCGGAAACGTCGACGATCAAGACGCTCGGCGATCTCAAGGGCAAGAAGCTCGGCGTCACCAGCCGCAATTCGCTCAACTACGTCGTCATGCGCGCGGTGGCGCAGCGCAATTTCGGGTTCGACCTGGAAAAGGAGGCGACGGTCCAGGCGGGGGCCGTGACGCTTCTGCGCGGCCTCCTGGAACAGGGCCAGCTCGACGCCACGGAGATGTACAACTCGCTGGCGCCGGCGATGTTCGCGACCGGGAAGTTCCGGGCGCTGGCGCAGATCCGCGACATGGTCGTGCAGCTCGGCCTGCCCGACGCGCCGTTCCTGCTCTACATGTGCGACGAGACCTATGCGGCGGCCCATCCGGCCAATGTGCGTGCCTTCCTCGCCGCCTTCCGCGAGACGATCGAGGTCCTGAAAGTCGACGACGCGGTGTGGCTCGAGCGCGGCCAAGAGATGAAGATGGACGAGCAGGGCATCGTGCCGTTCCGCGACGAGGCGCGAAGGGACCTGGTCGGCCGCTTCTCGCCGACCACCGAAGCGGATATCCGCAAGACGTTCGAGCTGCTGCTGGCGACCGCCGGACCCGACGTGCTGGGGGTCAGCCAGCTGCCCGATGGCTTCATGACCCTCAAATACCAGTGATGTTTCGATCGAGGCCTGCGATGGGGCTGTGCGCATGACGAAGACCAAGATGCATCTCGCCTTCGACCTGTCCTGGACCCATCTCGAGGGGCGCTGGCGCATGCCGGGCTCGTGGACCGGGCGGGTCTATCCCGATCTCGGCATGTTCAAGGAGATCGCCAGCATCGCCGAGCGTGGCCGCATCGACATGCTGTTCTTCGGCGACGGGACGGGCATTCCGAGCACGTGGCGCGGCTCGCAGGACGAGGCGGTGCGCTGGGGTATCGGCTGGCCGCGCCAGGACATGAGCCCCTATATCGCCGTCCTTGGTCAGCACACGAAGCATGTCGGGTTCGGCATCACCTATTCCTCTACCTTCATGCACCCGTTCTACGTCGCGCGTCTCTTGAACTCGCTCGACCACGTCACGGGCGGCCGCATGGCCTTCAACGTCGTCACCTCGACGCGGCGCGCCGACGCTGCGAATTACGGGTTCGACGAGCTGATGGAGCACAATTCGCGTTACGACCGGATGGAGGAATTCGTCGACGTCTGCAAGGCGCTGTGGGCGAGCATCGAGCCGGACGCCTTCGTCTGGAATCGCGACAGCGGCATCGTGGTCGAGGACCCGCGCAAGGTGCGGGCGATCAATCACGCCGGCTCGTTCTTCAAGGTCAAGGGGCCGCTCAGCTGCGTGCCGTCGCCGCAGAGGCGGCCGGTTCTCATCCAGGCCGGCGGCTCGCCGCGCGGCATCAAGGCGTCGGCCCATTTCGCGGACTATGTCTTCGCCGCTTGCAAGCCCACCAAGCACAATGTCAAGCATCGCGACATGCTGGACGCGGAGCTGCGGGCCAAGGGCCGCGATCCCAGCCAGATCGGCATCCTGTGGGACATCGTGCTGGTCATCGGCGAGACCGAGGCCGAGGCCAAGCGGCGCAAGGAGCAGCTTCTGACGGCGATCCCGCGCGAAGCGGCCGGGGCGTTCATATCGCACAATGCCGGCTACGATTTCTCGAAGATCCCGGCGCGGTTCACGCTCCGCGAGCTGAACAAGGAGGTCGCCGCGACCAATGCTTCGCCGGTGGGGCTCGTCCATCAGCTGGCGCTGCATCTTGGCGAAGACACCGAGATGACGCGCGAGGAGTTTTTCGAGCACGGGATGAAGGTTGCGACCGGCTACTCGCACACCATCGCCGGTACCGCGGGGCAGGTGGCCGATTTGCTCGAGGCGGAGTTCGAAGCCACCGGCAGCCGCGGCGGCTTCATGATCGCGCATCCCCAGGCGACGCCGCGCGATCTGCTGAACGTCGTCGACTTCCTGGTCCCCGAGCTGCAGCGCCGCGGCCGGTTCCGCACCGAATACGAGAGCACGATGCTGAAAGACAATCTGAGGATCGCCGCGTGAGCCGCAAACGGTGCCGCGGCGTTATCGCCGCGCTGGTCCTGCTGGCGGTCGGTGCCGCGGCGCCGGCGTCCGCCCTGGCCGCCGACACCCAGGGCGACGGCGGGACGATCCGGCTCCTGGTGAGCCCGTTCGGGACCAATTCGTTCCCGCCGTTCGTGATCCAGAAGTTCGAGCTCGACAAGAAATACGGCTTCACCCTGCAGATCGTGACGGCGGCGACAACGCCGGCGCAGGTCACGGCGATGCAAGCCGGCGGTGCCGATATCGGCCTGTTCGACTGGAACGATGTGTCGCGGATGAAGAACGCCGGGATCAAGGTGGTTGGCATCGCGCCGTTCCTGATCTGGGCCAACACGGTGATCGTTCCGGAGGGATCGCCCCTGAAGACCATGGGCGAGCTTAAAGGCAAGAAGCTCGGCCTCTACAGCCGGACCAATCTCGACTGGATCGTCATCCGCACGGTGGCGCACAAGGAGGGGGTCGACCTCGAAAAGGAGGCCGTGACCCAGGAAGCCGCGCCGAACCTGCTGCGCGGCCTGCTCGAGCAAGGCCAGCTCGACGCCACCCAGATGTTCAACTCGCTGACGCCGGCGGTCGTGGCCACCGGCAAGTTCCGCATCCTGGCGACGATCCGGCAGTTGATCGGGGAGCTCGGCCTGCCTGATACGCCGTTCCTGATGTACACGGCCGACATGACCTTTGCCGCGGCGCATCCGGCGAACGTGAAGGCGTATCTCGCGGCCTATCGCGATGCGATCGACATCCTGCGCAAGAACGACGACGTGTGGGTCGAGCGGGGCAGGGAGATCAAGCTCGAAGGCCAGGCGCTGACCTTGTTCCGCGACGAGGCGCGCGAAGACATGATGAGCACCTTCACCGCGGGCACGGAAGCCGACATTCGCAAGACGTTCGACGTGCTGCTGGCGACCGCCGGGCCGAGCGTGCTCGGCATGAGCCGGCTGCCGGACGGATTCATGACGCTGGCTTATCAATAATCGAGTACGGAGCAACGGCAGTGACCTTCCCCAGAATTCACCTCGCCTGGTTCACCAATTTCGCGCTCGACGAATGGACCGCCCCCTTGTCGTCGGCCGGGGGAAATCCGTGGACCGGCGATTTCTATGTCGAGATGGCGAAGACGCTGGAGCGCGCGTGCTTCGACTACATCATCCTCGAAGACACCCTGATGGTGCCTGAGGCCTATGGCGGCTCGTCGCAGCGCGGCCTGAAGGGCGGCATCCAGGTTCCCAAGCACGACCCGGCGCCGCTGGCGGCGCTGATGGGAGCGGCGACCTCGCATATCGGCATCGTCGCCACCCTGTCGACCCTGGGCTATCCGCCGTTCCTTCTGGCGCGTCTGTGTTCGACCCTCGACCACATCTCGCGCGGCCGCTTCGGCTGGAACATCGTGACCAGCGGCGAGGACCACGCAGCGCAAAACTTCGGCCTCGACAAGCTGCCCGAGCACGACCTGCGCTACGAGATGGCCGACGAGTATATGGACCTGGTCAACCAGCTGTTCGCGTCGTGGGATCCGGATGCGATCGTCTTGGACCGCAAGACCGGCATCTATGCCGACTACACCAAGGTGCGGCCGATCAATTTCAAGGGCAAGTACTTCAAGTCGCGCGGGCCCCTCAACACGGCCCCGTCGCCGCAGGGGCGGCCGGCCTATATCCAGGCCGGCGGCTCGCCGCGCGGCCGGGATTTTGCAGCCAAGCACGCCGACTCCATCATCGTGACGGCGGCCGGCATCCCCGCGATGAAGGCCTTCCGCGACGACGTGCGGGCGCGGGCGGCCAAGTTCGGCCGCAACCCCGACGACATCAAGGTACTGTTCCTGTTCTCGCCGGTCATGGGTGAGACCGAGGCGGACGCCAAGGAGATCAACGAGCGCGGAACGTCCACCCAGGGGTTCATCGACCGCACGCTCGGTCTCTATAGCGGCATCACCGACATCGATCTGTCGAAGTTCGATCTCGACAAGCCGCTGCCGCACCTGACCACCAATGGGGAGTCGACGGCGCTTGCAAAATTCGCGCAGTGGGGCAGCGGCAAAACCCTGCGGCAACTGATCAAGGACGGCGGCAAGGGCGGCTGCGTCGACGCCATCGGGACGCCCGACCAGGTCGCCGACAAGATGGCGGAGATCATGCAGGAGGTCGGCGGCGACGGGTTCCTGCTCCGGCATCCGTTTGGCCTGATCAATCGCCGATACATCCTCGAGGTCGCGGACGGGCTGGTGCCGGCGCTGCAGCGGCGCGGCCTGGTGCGGAGCCGGTACACGAAGCCGACGCTGCGCGGCACCCTGCTCGAATTCTGACCTGGGCGAATTCGGACGGGGGACGACCACACGGGGGAGCCATGAAGCCGAAGATCCATCTCGCGTTCGACCTGTCGAAGACGCATCTGGAAGGGCGCTGGCGCAGCCCGGGCTCGTGGGTGGATTACACCTATCCCGATCCCGGCATGTTCGAGGAGATCGCCCGGATCGCCGAGCGCGGCGGCCTCGACATGCTGTTCTTCGGAGACGGCACCGGCGTCGCAAGCATGTATGGCGGCTCCCAGGACGCCGCGGCACGCTGGGGCGTGGGTTGGCCGCGCCACGACATGAGCCCCTATATCGTCGGTATGGGGCGGGTGACCAACCACATCGGGTTCGGGCTCACCTATTCGTCGACGTTCATGCATCCGTTCTACGTCGCGCGGCTGCTGAACTCCCTTGATCACGTGACCAAGGGGCGGATCGCCTTCAACGTGGTCGCGTCGACCCGCCGCTCCGACGCGGCGAATTACGGCTTCGACGAGCTCATGGAGCACGACAGCCGGTACGATCGGATGGAGGAGTTCGTCGACGTCTGCGAGGCCCTGTGGGCGAGTGTCGAGCCCGACGCCTTCGTCTGGGACCGCTCCTCCGGGGTCGTCGCCGACCCGAACAAGATCCGGGCGATCAACCACGCCGGCAAATATTTCAAGGTCCGCGGCCCGCTGAACACCGTGCCGTCGCCGCAGGGCCGTCCGATCCTGGTCCAGGCCGGCGGCTCGCCGCGCGGCATCAAGGCATCGGCGCATTTCGCCGACGTCGTGTTCGCCCAGGCGCACGCCTTCTACCTGATGCAACGCCACCGCAAGGCGCTGGACGATGCGCTCGTCGCCGAGGGCCGCGACCCGTCGAAGGTCGGAATCCTGTGGGCCATCTCCGTGATCGTGGCCGAGAGCGAGGCCGATGCGAAGGCGCGGCGCGAGCACCTGTTGAGCCTGCTGCCGCACGAAGCGGTCGGCGCCTATCTGTCGGACAATTGCGGCTACGATTTCTCGCGGCTGCCGGCGCGTTTTTCGCCCGGCGAGCTCAACGAGATTATCGCGGCCACCAACGCCTCGCCGGTCGGCTTCGTTCACAAGCTGGCCCGCGAGATCGGCGAAAACACCGAGATCACGCGCGACGAGTTCTTCGATCACGGCCGCAAGAACGTCACCAACTACGACATCACCGTGGCCGGTACGCCGACGCAGATCGCCGACCATCTCGAGGAGGCGTTCGAGGTGGGGGGCAGTCGCGGCGGCTTCATGTTCTCGAGCGCGCCGGTGACGCCGTTCGACCACATCCAGATCGTCGATCTGCTGGTGCCGGAGCTGCGGCGGCGAGGACGGTTCCGCACCGAATACGAAGGACGCACCCTGCGGGAGAACCTGGCCGCCTAGGGCCGACGCAGACGCTCGCACCCGAAACAAAAGTGAGACCGCCGATGACTCTCCGTGGCGTTTTGATCAAGGCCTGCGCGTTGGCGCTGCTGGTGGCGCCGGTGCTCGCCGGGCCGGCCGCGGCCGGCGAGGAGCCAACGGTCAAGGGCGACGGCGGCCCGGTGCGGCTGCTGTACAGCCCGTTCGGCACCAACTCGTTCCCGCCCTTCGTCATGCAGAAATACGGGCTCGACAAGAAACACGGCTTCGAGCTGCAGCTCGTCAATGGTCCGACCACTCAGATCAGGGTGACGGTGCTTCAAGCCAAGGGGGCGGAACTGGCCACGATCGACTGGATCGACATCACCCGGATGCGCAGCGGCGGTGTGAACGTGGTGGGCATCGCGCCGTTCCTCCGGTGGGGGGCGGATTTCATCATGGTGCCGAAGGACTCGCCGTTGCAGACCATCGGCGACCTCAAGGGCAAGCGGGTCGGCACGTACAGCCGGGTGGGCATGAACTGGGTGGTGGCGCGCGCCGTGGCGCAGACGAAATACGGGTTGGACCTCGAGAAAGAGGCATCCGTCCAGGAGGCGGCGGTGCCACTACTGGCGGGCCTCATCGAGCAGGGCCAACTGGATGCGACCGAGATTTTCAACTCGGTGGCCCCGAGCATGGAGGCGACCGGGAAGTTCCGTCCGCTGGTGAAGGTCAGCGAGCTCGTCCATCAGCTCGGGTTCCCCGACATTCCATACCTTATGTACGCCGCCTCCGCCGATTACGCCGCGGCCCATCCGGCCAATCTCAAGGCCTTCGTCGCCGCCTATCGCGACGCTGTGCAGATCCTCAGAACCGACGACGCCATCTGGCTGGAGCGTGGGAGGGAGATGAAGATGACCGAGGACGTTGCGGCGCTGTTCCGCGGCGAAGCGCGCACCGACATCATGCTAAAATTCGATCCCAACGCCGAGGCGGACATCCGGACGGTGTTCGCCTCGCTCCTCGGGATGGCCGGCCCTGAGGTCCTCGGCGCCAGCCGCCTTCCCGACGAGTTCATGACGATGGCGTTCCAATGAGCCGGGCCTGGATGGCGGCGGCTCTCGTCTTCGCCCTGGCGGCGACTGCTGCCATGGCGCGCGCGGACGAGACCGCGCAGGCGGTGCCGATCCGGGGCGACGGCAGCAAGATCCGGGTGTTGGACAACCCCTACGGGACCCTCGCCTGGCCACGCTTCGCGATCAAAAAGCTGGCGCTGGACAAGAAATACGGCTTGGACATGGAGCTGGTGCCGTATGCGAACACGCCGATCGGCGCCACGATCATGCAGGCCAACGGCGCTGATCTCGGCCTGTTCGGCTGGAACGATATCGGCCGCATGCGGAACGCCGGCCTGAACGTGGTCGGCGTGGCGCCGCTGTTGAAGTGGGCGGATTACGTCGTGGTCTCCCCGGCATCGACCGCGCGCACGCTGGCCGACCTCAAGGGCAAGACGGTCGGGACGACCGCGCGGAGCAACCTCAACTGGATCGTGATGCGCGCGACGGCGCAGAAGGTCTACGGGTTCGATCTCGAAAAAGAGGCGAACGTCCAGGAAGGGGCCGTGAACCTGCTTCGCGGACTGCTCGAGCAGGACAAGCTGGATGCCACGGTCATGTACAACGATTTCACGCCGGCCATGGTCGCCGCCGGCAAGGCGCGCGTGCTGGTGGAGATCAAGGGCCTGATTGCGGCACTCGGCCTGCCGGACACGCCGTTCCTGCTCGTGACCGCGAACGCCGATTATGCGGCGGCGCACCCCGCCAACGTCAAGGCGTATCTCGCCGCCTATCGCGAGGCGATGGACAACCTCAAGACCGACGATTCCGTGTGGCTGGAGCACGGCCAGGAGCTGAAGATGACCGATCCGCAGGCGCTCGCGGCGCTCCGCGAGGAAATGCGCGCCGATCTCGTCAGTACCTTTTCGCCGACCACCGAGGCGGATATCCGCAAGAACTTCCAGGTCCTGCTGGAGACCGCCGGCGAGGCCGTGCTGGGCCTGAAGCAACTGCCCGACGGCTTCATGACCCTGGCCTACCAATGAAGACCCGTCTCGTCATCCTCGCCGTGCTGATGGCGGTGGCGGCAGCGCCGCCGCTGGCGGCCCAGACGACGATAGGGCCGGTCAGCGCCGACGAGGTCGCTAGATACCAGGGCGACGGCGGCGTGCTGCGGCTGCTGGACAATCCCGCCGGCACCAACGCGTTCGCGCGTTACACCATGCAGAAGTTCCGGCTCGACAAGAAATACGGGTTCGAGATGCAGATCGTGCAGGTGGGATCGACGCAGGCCGCCGTGACCGCGATCCAGGCCGGCGGCGGCGACGTCAGCACGGCCGACTTCCTGCTGCTGGCGCGGCTCCGCCATGCCGGCGTCAACGCGATCGGCATCGGCCCGATGCTGAAATGGGCCGACCATATCATCGTGCCGACTGAGTCCAGCATTCGCGACTTCGGCGACCTCAAGGGCAAGCGGGTCGGCATGGTTAACCGCGCCCAGAGCAATTGGATCGTGATGCGTGCCGTTGCGCTCAAGAAATACAATTTCGAGCTGGAGAAGGATTCGGTTGTGCACGAAGGCGGCATTGCGCTGTTGCGCGGCCTGATCGAGCAGGGCCAGCTCGATGCGACGTTCATGTACGACAACATCACGCCGGCGATGACGGTGACCGGAAAGTTCCGCGTGCTGAACCAAATGAGCGAGCTCATCAATTTGCTCGGCCTGCCGCCGGATGCGCCGTTCCTGCTGTTCATGACCTCGGGCAACTACGCGGCGGCCCATCCGAAGAACGTCCGCGCCTACATGGCGGCGTATCGCGAGGCGGTCGCGACCCTGCGCGGCAACGACGAGATCTGGATGGAGCAGGGCCGCCTCATGAAGATGGACGAGGCGTCGATTCCGCCCGTGCGTGACGAGATGCGCGAGGACCTGCTCAGCACCTTCGGGCCGACGAGCGCGGCCGATCTTCAGAAGACGTTCGATATTCTCCTGGAGACCGCCGGGCCCGAGGTCCTGGGAATGAGCCGGCTGCCCGAGCACCTCATGACCTTGGAATACCAGTGAGCGGCGCGCGATCGCCCCGTCGCATTTGTAGGCAGCGCGCCAAGTTTTCATCACGCGTATATTTTTGCCGCCTGCATCGGCGGCAACGAAATCACCCGCGCATCGCGCATCTTGGGGACGGACGCGGCAAAAGCCCAATCATCGCAACCCGTATGGCCCGGCCGTGGTCGGCGCTCTCGGCTGGCACGATTCTTGTGATGTTCCGGGGATAGGCGCGGCGAAGTTTTCGGCAGAGGGCCGAAAGCCTGCGCGCGGCTTAGCCAAAAGTCAGAGCGGGAGTTCAGCCGATGGGACGGAATGTCGATTTTGGCGTGTTCATGCCAGTCACCAACAACGGCTGGATCATCTCGAAGACCTCGCCGCAGTTTCTGCCGTCGTTCGCGCACAACCGCGACATCGCGCAGCTCGCCGAGCGCATCGGCTTCAGCTACCTGTTCTCGATGGCGAAATGGCGCGGCTTTGGCGGCGATGTCGAGTTCTGGAAGTACTCGCTGGAATCGATGATCCTCATGTCCGGCCTCGCCGCGTCGGCGCCGACCATGCGCCTGATCACGTCGATCGCGCCGGCGCTGATGCACCCGGCGGTGTTCGCCAAGATGGCGGCCACCATGGACGACGTCGCCGGCGGGTCGCGGATGGGCATCAACATCGTCAGCGCCGGCAACAAGGGGGAATACACGCAGATGGCGATGTATCCCGATAATTTCGAGGCCTACCGCTACGACTACAACGAAGAGTGGGTGACGGTCGTCAAGCGGCTATGGGCCGAGGCCAGCGTCACCTACAAAGGCCGCTTCTTCACGCTTGAGGACTGCATCTCCTTCCCGCAACCGGCGGAGGGCGGCATGCCGATCGTCTGCGCCACCTCGTCCGAGCGGGGATTCCAGTTCGTCGCGGAGCACTGCACGGATGGCCTGTTCGGTGGGCTGACGCTCGAGCACCAGAAGCAGATGAGCCGCCGGATGAAGCAGGTCGCGGTGGATCGTGGGCGCCAGGTCCGCTCTCATACGCTCGTGCTGCTGATCCAGGGCGATTCGGACGATGATGCCGAGCGGATCCTGCGCCACTACGAAGCGGGTGCCGACCGTGAGGCGATCGAGAACATCTATCGCCTGCGCGCCCGCGATCGCGCCGACAACCGCGTCGACAGCTACCAGAAGCGCTTTGAATCGGCGGACTCGCGGCTGTTCTATGCCGGCGTGCCGTTCGTGGGCGGCCCCGAGCGCGTCGCCGACCACATCGAATCGCTGGCGATCGACGGCGACCTCGACGGGTTCCTGTTCATCTTCCCGGATTTCATAGAAGGGCTGCAGCGCTTCAGCGATCAGGTGATGCCGCTGTTGCGCAAGCGCGGCCTCGGCCGGCTGACACCGCCGTTCACCGGTGTGCCCACCTACGCGACGCCGCCGGCGCCGCGTCGGGCGGCCGGCTGAGCGGCGCCGCGAGCCCGGCGGGAGGCTGGTGGACATGGCCGCCGACGTCCCGGTGCAGTCCAACCGCGTCGCCCCGCGCATCGCAGGGCCCGGCATGAGGCCGCGCCGCGCCGTCGCGACGGCGAGGCGGCTTTTCCAAAGCCATCGTCGCGCCGTCCGCGGCCTCTATTCGGTCGTGCTGGCCCTCGTCGCCTGGGAGGTGGTCGGCCGATACGTTGTGACAAGCAAGCTGATGTTCGCGCCGTTCTCGCGGGTGATCGTCGAATTCGGACGGCTGTGGATGAGTGGAGAGCTCGAGCACCACATGCTGGTGAGCTTTTCGGCGCTGGCCATGGGCTTCGCCATCGCCGCGGCGGTGGGAATCGCGATTGGCAGCCTGATCGCGGTCAGCCCGGCGGTGGGCGAGCATATCGATCCGCTGATCAACGCGCTCTATGCGACGCCGCTGATCGCGCTGTCGCCGATCCTGATCATGGCATTCGGCATCGGCCCCGCCTCGAAGGTGGCCATCGTCTTCCTGCTGTGCGTCTTTCCCATCCTCATCAACACGACTTCGGGCATCCGGTCCGCCGACGACGGCCTGGTCGAGGCGGCGCGCTCGTTCAGCGCGTCCCGCGGCGAGATCTTCCGGCTGGTCCTCCTGCCCTCGGCGCTGCCGTTCATCGTCGCCGGCCTCAGGATCGCGATGGGTCGCGGCCTCGTCGGGATCTTCATCGGCGAGCTGTTCGGCGCGCGGGCGGGGCTCGGCTATCTGATCTCGATCTCCGGGCAGACCTTCGACATCCCGGCGATGTTCGTCGGCGTCCTGGTTCTGGCGGTGGCCGGCGTCGTCTCGGTCGCGGCCCTCGAATATCTCGAACGCAGGATCGCCCCGTGGCGCCACTTCGACCTCAAGGCCTGACATGACCACGGTGCATCCGAAGCTGGAGACCCGGGGCATCAGCAAGGCGTTTATCCGCGCCGGTGCCACTGCGGGCCAAGGGGCGGCCCCGCCGTTAGCGGTCCTTACGAACATCTCGCTGACGGTCCGGACATCGGAGTTCGTGAGCATCGTGGGGGCCAGCGGCTGCGGGAAGACCACCTTTCTTCGCATTCTCGACGGGCTCATCGAGCCGTCCGCCGGCGAAGTCCTGATCGACGGGGGGGCGGTGACGGCCCCGGGCCGCGATCGCGGCTTCGTGTTCCAGAAGGACTCGCTGTGGCCGTGGCGCACGGCGCGCGAGAACGTGCTGTTCGGCCTCGAGATCCAGCGGCGGCCGCGGAAGGAAGCCCACGCCACGGCGCAGAAGCTGATCGAGCTGGTGGGCCTCAAGGGGTTCGAGGACCACTATCCGCACCAGTTGTCCGGCGGCATGCGGCAGCGCGTCAACCTCGCCCGCGCGCTGGCCATCGACCCCGACGTTCTCCTGATGGACGAGCCGTTTGCCTCGCTCGACGCCCAGACGCGCGAGGTCATGCAGCTCGAGCTGGTGCGGATCTGGAACGAAGCGCGCAAAACCGTGGTCTTCGTGACCCACCAGATCGACGAGGCGGTGTTCTTGTCGGACCGCGTCATCGTGTTCGCGGCGCGTCCCGGTCGGATCAAGGAAGTCGTCCCCATCGACCTGCCGCGGCCGCGCCCCTTCGGAATCAAGCGGACCGCTCCGTTCGCTGCCTATGTCGACCACATCTGGAGCCTGCTCGAGGACGAGGTCTTCAAATCATCGGGAGTGAAAGTCGCATGAGACACGTGATTTTGGCGGCCGGCCTCATCGCCGTTGCGGCGCTCGGGCAGGTCCCGGGCGCCCTCGGACAGACCTCGATGAAGCTCGGCTATGCCTATCCGAACATGGAAACGGCGCCGCTCTACGTGGCCGAGGAGAAGGGCTTCCTGCGCGAGGAGCGGCTCAGCGTCGAGCTGATCGCGCTTGCCTCGGGCGACAAGCTGAGCTTTGCCCTCCTGTCCGGCTCGATCGACATGGTGAACTACACGCCTGACTGGTTCGTCCGGGCTATCGAGAAAGGGGAGACGGACCTCAAGATCGTGCTGTCAAGCGGCAACGTGCCGGTCTACAGCCTGGTGGTGACGAAGGACATCCACAGCTACGCCGATCTGAAGGACAAGCGGATCGCGGTCAGCACCGTCAAGGCGGCGGACGCGTACTTCACCCGGAAGATGATGGCGGCGCACGGGCTCGCCGACGCCGATTACATTCTCATCCAGGCCGGCGCGACGCCCGAGCGGGCGGCGGCGCTGAAGGCGGGCTCGGTCTCGGCCAGCCTGATCGCACCGCCGATCGACCAGCGCGTCATCGACGACGAGGGCGGCCTCGCCCGGCTCGATGTGACCTCGAGTGCGATCACCCACTATGCCTGGCAGACCCAGACCGTGAAGGAGAGCTGGGCGGTCAAGAACCGGGCGACGCTCGTCGGATATATTCGGGCATGGATGAAAGCCACCCGCTGGCTGTACGACCCGGCAAATAAGGAGGAGGCGATCCGGATCCTGATGCGCGAACTCAAGCTGGAGGATCGCTACGCGCGGACGGCGTACGAGATGTATTTCGGGCCGACGCTCACCATCGCCAAGGATGGCGAGATCGATTTGATCGGGATCCAGGAGCTTCTCAACGGCCTGGTGGAGCAGGGCGACATGAGGGCGCCGACGCCCCCGCCGCAAAAATACGTCAATCTCAGCTATTGGGAGGAGGCCCGGAAGAGCCTCCCCTAACTCCGATCGCTGTCGATCGGAAAATCGCTTCCCTTGCGAGGGCGGCGCCCGTAGGCTCGCCCTTCACCTGAAGCCCGGACGTTCCGGCTGAACGCCGTCGGAGGACCTCATGATCGACTTTTACGCGCTCACCAGCCCCAATGTGGTGAAGATCTTCATCGCGCTCGAGGAGCTGGCGCTGCCCTACCGGGTGATCACGGTCGACGTGTGGAAAGGCGAGCAGTTCTCGCCGGAGTTCACCAAGCTCAATCCCAACCGCAAGATCCCGGTCATCGTCGACCACGAGGGCCCGAACGGCAAGCCGATTACGGTGTTCGAATCCGGCGCCATCCTGCTCTATCTCGCCGACAAGACCGGCAAGCTCGTGCCAAAGGACAAAGCGGCCTATTTCGAGATGCTGGAATGGCTGATGATCCAGGTCAGCACGCAGGGGCCGATGTCCGGCCAGCGCGTGCATTTCCGGCGTTTCGCGCCCGCCGGCAACGATTACTCGGTGAGCCGGTATGGGACCGAAGTGCAGCGCCTCTACGACCTGTACGAGCAGCGGCTGGGCGCGCAGCGCTATGTCGGCGGCGCCGAATATTCGGTGGCCGACATCGCCACGTTCCCGTGGCTGCGCAACCACGTGCTCTTGGACATCGACATCTCCGGCCGGCCCAACGTGCAGCGCTACATCGAGACGATCAGCGCGCGGCCGGCGGTGAAGCAGGCGCTGGCGAAGGTCGGCACGATCACCTCGGCCCGCGACACCGCGAACGACGACGCCAAGGACCGGTTCTTCCAGCGCGGGAAATACGCACGGGCGTGATAACAGGCTGATGACGTGGAGGAGCGGGCGGCGACGCCTCAGTCGTCGTCTGGCTCTTCTCCGAGCGAGATGGTCCCATCGGCGGCAAGGCGGTCGACGTCGGGATCGGACAGGCGAAGCAGGTCTTTCAGAACTCGCCTTGTATCGCGTCCGGCCACGCCGCCGCCGGCGTGCCGGATCCGCCCGGGTGTCTCGGACAGACGCGGAAACACGTTGGCCATCTTGATGGAGGTGAGTTCCGCATCGGGGACGTCCGCGATCATCCGTCGTGCGGCGACGTGCCGATCGCGGAAGATGTCGGCCATCGTATAAACCCGGGTCGCCGGGACGTCGGCATTCTGGAGCGCCGCTTCCACCGTCTCGAGGCTTCGTGCGCCCGTCCATCCGGCGATGATCTCGTCGAGCGCATCCTCATTTTTCGCCCGGAGGGCGGCGGTGCAAAACCGCGCATCGTCGGCGAGGGCAGGACGGCCGATCGCCCCCATGAGACGCCGGAAAGTCGGCTCCCCGACCGTCGCGATGTGGATGAAGGAGTCCGCGGTCGCATAGAGATTATTCGGCACGTTATCCGGCAGTCGTGAGCCGGCCCGGCTGGCGACGAAGCCGAGCTTGTCGTACGCCGGCACGAACGGCTCCATGAATTGAAAGCTGCTTTCCAGAAGTGACGCGTCGATCACTTGGCCGCGGCCCGTCTGGCGACTCACGAGAAGCGCCATGACCGCGGCGAACGCGGCGCTCAAGCCGGCGATATAGTCGGTGAGCGACACGGCGACGCGCGGTGGGGGGCGGTCGGGGTCGCCGGTGATATGGCGCAGGCCCCCCATCGCCTCCGCGATGACGCCGAAGCCGGGCCGTTGCGCATAGGGCCCGTCCTGGCCGAAGCCGCTGATCCGGACCAGGACCAGCGACGGCCGCTCGGCAGTCACGCGCTCGTAGCCGAGGTTCCAGCGCTCGAGCGTTCCAGGCTTGAAGTTTTCGACGACGATGTCGCATTGGCCGGCGATCTTGCGCACCAGGTCCTGGCCCTCCGGCTTGCGCAGGTCGACCGAAACCAGATCCTTGTTGCGGAAGATGCTGGCTGCGTAGAGCGAGCGCCCGTCGAGGCGTTTACCCATCGAGCGGACGGGATCGCCCTCGGCGAGCTCGATCTTGATCACCTGGGCGCCGAAATCGGCAAGGAGGCGGCCGCAGAAGGGCGCCGCGACCGTGCTCCCCAGCTCGAGGACGCGGCAGCCGGTGAGCGGGCCGTCGCGGAAGCGAGACTCAGGATCTGAAGCGCTCATGACTGGGTCAGCGGTGGGGCGTGATCTCAACCGGGCCCGCCGCCACGACGGGTGCCCCCGTCCGGCCGCGGGCGCTGAACGCGGTTGCGGCCACGATCACGGTGCCGCCGATCCAGGCCCAGGCATCGGCCACTTCGCCGAACACAAGCCAGGCCAGCACCGAGGCGATGGGCAACCGCACGAAATCCAGGCTGACGACCGACGACGTGTTCCAGGCCGCCAGCGTCCGCGTCAGCAGCAGATTGCCGGCCGTGGTCAGCACGGCCACCCCGACGAGGGCCGGCCAAGCGTGGAGCGGCGGCGTTGTCCACACCGGGATGACGGCGAGTGCCGAGAACGGGACCATGTAGAGGCTCATATACGCCGTGATCGCCCGCGCCGGCTCGGCCCGCGTCAGATGCTTCACGATGACCGTGTTGATCCCGACGAACACCGCCGCGGCGATGATGCTGAGCTCGGGCCAGCTGACGGCGTAAAGTCCGGGGCGCAGCACCAGGAGGACGCCCAAGAAGCCGACGACCAACCCGCCCCAACGCGACCCCTCGACGTGTTCGCCGAGGAAGATCATGGCCGCCAGCGTGGCGAACAGCGGCGAGATGAACGACAACGCCGTCGAGTTGTTCAGAGGAAGAGCCGCGACGCCGATATACCACAACCCCATCGCCACAAAGCCCAGGCAGGCGCGCGCGACGTAGAGGCGGTGGCTGGACGCACGGACATTGCGAAAGCGGGCCGCACCCATCAACGGGAGGACAAGAAAAAACCCCATTAGATTTCTGAAGAACACGATCTCCAGGGCCGGCAGGTCGGGCGCCAGCAGGCGTATCAGCGTGAACGTTCCGGCGAACGCCGCCGACGCGCCGATCGCGCTGGCGATCACCGACAGATGGCTTTGCTGTGACGATCTCATGGGCGCGACAATCTACAGTAGAACGCGGGTCCGGCTCCAAATCTTCGCTCTGCGGATGCGGCACATGATTCTGATCGGCGTGCGCCTCGTTGCAAGCGAGCCGTGAAGCGGCGAGCCGATTGTCCAACCGATTTTACTAAAGCTTTATTCCAATTCTTCCCAAGGTGGGCGCCCCGACGGCCGCGCAATACCTTGGTGCGTCTTCGGCTCACGGCCGAAGCCCGCCGCGCTGCATTCGCCACACCCGTCAGTATTCGTCCCTTTTTTAGGATGATTGCGGCGGGTTTTGTTTGCTTTCGCTTTTAGAAACTCTAAAGTTAACTGACTTTTAAGGTTAATCGCTGTTAACCAAACCTGCGCTGCCAGTACGGGTCTTGAACACACGGAGAAAAAGATGCCTGAAGGAAGCATTGACGTTCGCGCGCCATTCGCGAGGCAGATCCAACCCACCCATCCGCGGGTGCGCGTGCCACGGTTACCGGATCAGTTGGACATCAAGTGGGGGCCAATTGAAGCGTTAGGTCGCTTTGTGCTACGAGCGGATCAGGTTCTCCGCCGGCATGGAATCCGCGCCTCGATGTCGTTCGACTTTGAAGAGTTCAATTTTACGAACCAGCGCAACCGGCGGAATGACTGGTTCGGATTATTGCCGCTGTTCCTCACGAAATACTGCCGCCTGGATGAGCAGAACGCGTTTTGGCTGAAAGGCGTTGACGAAGCGGGGGAGACGGTTATGGCCCACGCTATCCGGCTCTACGTCTGGCACTCGACGACCCTTAAGCAGGAAGTCGAATCGCTCCGCATCATGTACGATAAGATTCCCCAGAAATCCGCCGCACGCGGCGAGGCGACCGCGCCGACGGCATCGATCATTTCTGGTCGCGTTGGGATTATGGGCGCGCTGTGGCTACATCCGAGATATCGCGGTGCCCAGTTGGCTAGCACGATATCGCCGTTGACGCGGGCCGTCGCGCTCGCGCGCTGGTATCCGGACTACTGCAGCTCGATCGTATTTAAGTCCGGAGTTGAGAAAGGCCGCGCCGCCCTATACGGCTGGCCAGCTCAAAACGTTGAGCCCGCCATCCGGTTTTGGAACCTCCCAGGCTGGGAAGGGCCGGACCTCGATTGTTACCTGTGTTATCGGACGACATCCGAAATCGAGGATGCAGTGATGGAGACAGTCGGCGGGATTCCGCTCGAGGCAATGCGCCCCATCGCGACGACCCCAGTAACCGCTACGACCTAGCTGGAGCCCACGGCTTCGCTACTGCGACCCAGCGGCAATTAGAGCGTCCGGCTCTGTTTTGTAAGACAGAGTCGTGACGATTTTTTCGTTGAACTGGGACCGCCAAGGCAGAACCAGGCGGTCATACCTGCTTCTGTGGGCTACGCCGCTTCGCTCGCGGATGACGGCGTCAACATGATCGAAACGCGGCTCATCCGCTTCGAGGGCCGAGCGGAACACCGTCGCCGTATACTTCCCGTAGTTGCGGTCGGGCTGGTCGGTAACCGGACGTCCCACCAACATATGCTGCCAGTCGGCCGTGCCATACATGTTCAGATGAGTGCCAATGTGCTCCCAGACGATCGACTTAGCTTCGGTTTGCCGTGCGAGCACAGCTCGATCCAGCAATCCAAATTGCGTGAGAAATAGAGCAACATCGGGAGAAAATTTTCTCCCGGCAATGCGCCACTTCTTGAACAGAAGCGCGAGCTTGTCGTCGTTTTCCGACAGACTGCTCAGGCGTCGATTGCTTAGATAGTTGAGATCGCGAGAGGAGGTGGCAACATCGCTGTATTGGAAGGCCGACTGCTGCTCATTCACGAGCCAAGCGAGAGCCGTTGGAGCATCTGCAAACTGACGTTCCGTCCACTGGGCTTCCTCGCAGGCGATTCTGATTGCGCTCTGCGGCAGCGTCAAAAGAATATCGGCCGCAGCTCGTAGCGCCACGGAGCTCACCGCTACCCAACGAAACCTTACGCGCGTGAGTTCGTTCTCGGTGACGATGTAGACCATCCCGAGATTGCGGACGCAATAATCGATCAGGTCGAAATCGGGATCGACCTCCCCGAGCTCGGCCAGCAGGTCCGAATCGTATGGGTCCCAGACCCGGCCTGCGCCGTCGATCAGATACTGGACGGCCATCTTCTATGAGCCCCTACACCCGTAATGTTTTAATCATAAGCGGCTAAGATACGCTTGTCCACAACGCAAGAACTTCATTTGGCGCGGTTTTGTTAACAGTTCCATTGGCTTAGTAACGAGTTGTTTACCATTCATATAAACCATAAGCTTTTGTAAGCCGGCAAATTGGCATCGGGGATTCGGCAAATTGACCAGCGAAATGACAGCCTTAGAAAGGGCGGTGGAGCGGGCCACGTGGGGAGCTTCGGCAGCCCTGCTGGCCATCGTCGTCTGGTTGGTCGCATTTTCCACCGCGAGCGCCGGAGAGCCGAGCTTGCTGCGGGTCGCGTTGGCGGTCGATCCGGTGACCATGGATCCGCATGCCTTGAACGCCGGATCGACGCTTTTTGTAACACGCTCGATTTATGAACCACTGGTCGGCCGCGGAAAGCTCAACGAAAAGGTGCCGGCCCTGGCCGTGGAATGGACGCAGGCCGAACCTTCACGCTGGCGTTTCGTGCTCCGCAGGAATGTGCGCTTCCACGATGGTGCGCCGTTCGACGCCGACGACGTCGTCTTTTCGATCAACCGCGCCAAGGCCGGCGCATCGGGGTTCGGCCAGTACGTCAGCACGATCGCACGCGTCGAGATCGTCGACTCACACACCGTCGACGTGCTGACCACCGGTCCGGATCCCTTGCTCGCGGATTCCCTGACGCGGGTACTCATCATGGATCGCGATTGGGCGACGCGCGCGGGCGCCGAGGAGCCAGCCGTGGCCGGCAACACCGCCGCGAAGTTTTACGCGTCCGAACATGCGAACGGGACCGGTCCCTACAGGCTTGTGAGCTACCAAGGCGGCAGCCGTGTCGAGTTGGAGACATACCCGGAGTGGTGGTCGGCTCGCGAGGGAAACATCGATAAGGTCGACTATCTCACCATCGGCGACGCTGGACCGCGAATAGCCGCTCTCCTGGCCGGTGACGTCGATCTCGTCGCCGACGTTCCGCCGCAATCGATGGAGATGCTCAGGAAGCGGCAGGACATCCGGATCGAGAGCGGGCCCGAAAACCGGACCATCTTCCTGGGCTTCGATCAGCACCGCGATCACCTGCTACACGGCAGTGCGGCCGGCAACCCGTTCAAGGACCGGCGTGTCCGCCAGGCGATCTACCAAGCCATCGATGCCGAAGCGATCCGCGCCCGGCTCATGGAGGGACAATCGCTGCCGACCGGCTTTCTGTGGGCCCCCTCGGTTTTTGGCTACGATCCCAACTACGACAAACGGCCGGCGGTCGACACCGCGGCGGCACGCGGTCTGCTGAAGGCGGCCGGTTATCCAAACGGGTTTTCGGTGACGCTCGATTGCCCGGCGCAGCGTTACGTCAATTCGCGGGAGATTTGCGAAGCGGTGGGCGCCATGCTGGCGCGGATCGGAATCAAGGTGGCGGTCAACGTGATGCCGTTCCCGATCTATATTTCGCGGATCACGACGTTCGACACCAGCTTCTACCTGATGGGCTGGGCCGCCCCGACATTCGATGCGCTGTTCACGCTGCAGGCCCTGGTGCGGTCGCGGGCGGACGGGACGGCGGACGGTGCCTGGAACTGGGGCCGCTATTCGAACCCGTCACTCGACGCGCTCATCGACCAGATCAAGGGAACGACCGCGGGGGCGGATCGGGCCAAGCTGATGCACCGCGCGCATATGTTGGTGCGCGACGACGTCGCCTATGTTCCGATCCACGATCAGATGATCGTCTGGGCCATGCGAAAGAATATCTCGGCCGTGCTGCAGCCGGAGAATCAGCTCGATGTCAAATGGGTGCAGATCCGGTAGTCCGCCGGATGCGGCGGTTCTGCCGGTTATCGCTCGTTGTCGGGCGATCGATGCAACCCTTGGCGCACGCGTAATTTGACGCAATTTGGTCACTGTCCACGGTGTCCCGGTGGGGTCAATCTGGCCCTCGGGGAGGATCCCGTCCATGCCGCCCAATCCAATACGGGCCGAGTTCTACCGGCGCGAAGCCGCGCGCCTGCGCCGGCTGGCCGAGGTCGCGACCCTGACTGAGGTGCGCGTCAACCTCGTCAGGACCTCGCATTTGTATGAGGCTATGGCCCGCCGCGCGATCGCGAGATCGACAGCGGTTGCGCCGTCTTCTCCTGGCGAAGCGGAGCGCACGCCGGTGGTTTCGCCTCAGACGCCGAGCCGAAACTCTGATCGTTCTTGATCAGGTGTCAGTGAACGTGACGGCGCGCGCCCTGACCGAGGACGCGTTGAAGATGCGCCAGCACGATCGTGAAGCCGTTTGCCTTCTGGACGAAATCGACCGCGCCTTCAGCCAGTGCCGCGTCCTTGAATCCAACATCGGCGCTGAGGACGATCACCGGCGCCGTGTAGCCGCGCGTGCGGAACTCGCGTAACACGTCCGCTCCGCCCAGCCCGCGCATCTGCCAGTCAAGCAGCACCGCCGCCGCGCTGCCGCCCGCCGCGAAATATTGGAGCACTGCTCGGCCGCTGTCGAAGACGGTCGGCTGATATCCGGCTTCGGCCAGTTCCGCGGCGACCGTCCAGCTCAGCATCGCGTCGTCATCGACGACGACGATCTGTGGCGGCGCGGAGCCGTTGTGAGCCGGTACTGCGCATGAAACGTCGGTCATCGCCTATAGACATAGCCATTCATACCCGGCGCAACCGTGGCGACATCGTGGCAAAACACTCACGATGCACATGTCCGCGGTGGGATGACACCATCCCGCGGTAATCGGAACCGCTCCGTGAGCGTTGCAGACGGCGACAACGTGCAGTTGAAAAAATATCAGCCGTCGGGGACCGACAGCCGACGGTCACCCAGCGTCGCAGGCTGCGACGTCGGATTCCGCTGGGTATAAAGGAATTGGTCGGAGTGAAAGGATTCGAACCTTCGACCCCTAGCTCCCGAAGCTAGTGCTCTACCAGGCTGAGCTACACTCCGACCGTGGGCGGGTGGTTATAGCGCCGCGCCCCCGGGTGGGGCAAGCGCGGATAATCCCTTGAAAAAGGTGCCGGTCCTGCGGCGCCGCGAGGGGTCGCCCGCCGTCATCAAAGTCCTGTTATCGGCGCGGCGCGGCACCTATTGGCCTTGGAAAGCGGTGTGCAACCACTTAGCCTGGTTGGCGCATTCGCGGCCGCGGCCGCCCCATTAGGCGGCGACAATCGGGCGACAAAGGCAGACCCATGAGGTGCTCAGTGCCACTCGAGCGGCGATGGGCGATGTGTGCCGTGGCCTTGCTGCTTTTCGCGTGGACCGGCGCCAACGCCCAGGAGAACATTTCGGCGCCCACCGGCACCAAGCTCGTGCTCGAGACGGTCGCCGATGGGGTTCAGGTTTACACGTGCACGGCGGAAAACCAGGCATTCGCCTGGGTCTTCAAGCAGCCGGAGGCAGCTCTCTTCAATCAACAAGGGCGCCAGATCGGCACTCACTTCGCGGGACCAAGCTGGCGGCTCGACGACGGTGGGACTGTCGTCGGCGAGGTCGCGGCCCGCGCGGACGCACCGGATCACACATCAATTCCCTGGCTTCTGCTGCGCGCCAAGAGCCATGAAGGAAAGGGTCTCCTTTCGGCGGTGACGTTCATCCGGCGGGCCGAGACAAAGGGCGGGGCCGCGCCGCGCTCCGGGTGCGATGCGAGCCACGCGGGCGAGTCCGCAAGAATGCGATACTCCGCGCTCTATCAGTTTTTTGCGCCCGGTTGACGCCGCTGCCCTCGCCTCACGCGAGAAGCCGAACGCAACTCTCTCGACCGGCACGGCCCGATCACGGCGTGATGGCGGTTGCGCCACGGCTCAATGGCTGCGCTGGACCGCGAAGTCGACCAACTCGAGCAGGGAGCGCTTTTCGACCCCGTCGGGGAAGACGCCCAGGGCATCGCGGGCGATCGCCCCGTAATGGCGCGCCCGTTCGACCGAATCCCGCAGGCTGCCGTGTTTCTCCATGAGCCCGATCGCGGTCGCCAAGTCGCTCTCCTGCTGGTCGAGATCTTCGAGCGTGCGCCGCCAGAACTGGCGTTCCTTCTCGTCGCCGCGGAGGAACGACAGCACCACCGGCAGGGTGATCTTGCCTTCGCGGAAGTCGTCGCCGACCGTCTTGCCGAGCGTCGCCTGTTGCGCTGCATAGTCGAGCACGTCGTCGATGATCTGGAAGGCGATGCCGACATTCAGACCGTAGGCGTCGAGCGCGTCCTCCTCGACCTTCGGCCGGCCGGCGACGACGGCGCCGACGCGGCATGCGGCCGCGAACAGCGTGGCGGTCTTGGCCTTGATCACTTCGAGATAGGCGTGCTCGGTGGTCGCGGTATCGTTGGCCGTCATCAGCTGCAGCACCTCGCCCTCGGCGATCACCGCTGAGGCGTTGGAGAGGATGGCGAGGACGGCGAGCGAGCCGTCGTCCACCATGAGCTGGAAGGCGCGGCTGAACAGGAAGTCGCCGACCAGCACGCTGGCCTTGTTTCCCCACACGGCGTTCGCGGTGGCGAGGCCCCGTCGCAGATGGCTGTCGTCGACCACGTCGTCGTGCAGAAGGGTCGCGGTATGGATGAATTCGACACACGCGGCGAGCGCCACGTGCCTGTCACCGGAATAGCCGCACATCCGGGCACTGGCCAGGGTCAGCATCGGCCGCAGGCGCTTGCCGCCCGCAGCGATGATGTGCCCGGCCAGCTGCGGGATCATCGCCACCGGGCTCTGCATCTTCTGGATGATCAGCGCGTTGACCTGGCGGAGGTCCTCGTCGAGCAGCGCCGTCAAGGCGGCCAGCGTCGGGCGGCCTTTGCGCCCTTCCTGCAGATTGACGACAACCGCCACGATTACTCCTCGGCTCCGCGATGCCCCGTAGACCCAGCGCCAAGAGGCGGGGCACGCGGCATCCTCGCCGCCCCTTGTTCGCTGCGGGCGAGCATAGTATTCCGGTGCATCGGGTCAAGCCGCCCCGAGGGGCCGCTCAGAAGGGAATAAGCACCGGTGAAAGAGCTTCTGCGGAGCAACGATCCGGTGCTCCTGTCCTGGGTCGAGGCCCTCCTGGCCGGCGCCCGGATAGAGACGGTTCTTCTCGACACTCATATGTCTATACTCGACGGCTCCATTTCCGCCATTCCGCGGCGGCTGATGGTCGGCGACGACGATTACATAACCGCTCGGCGTCTCCTAAGGGACGCCGATCACAACCTGTTGAGCGACCATGACTGATCCCACGCCTATGTCCGCCAACGTGACCGACGACACTCTGCTCGGCGGCAAGGTGAAATTCCGCCAGCCGGCGACCGGCTATCGCGCCGCGATCGATCCGGTGCTGCTCGCGGCATCGGTCCCCGACACGGTGCCGGGCCGGGTGCTCGACCTCGGCTGCGGAGCCGGTGCGGCCCTGCTGTGCCTCGCGCGCCGGCGCGAGGATCTCACGGTGTTCGGTCTCGAGCGCGATCCGACCCTGGCGCAACTCGCGCGCGACAATGCCGCGGCGAACGAGTTCGGATCGCGGGTATCGGTGATCACCGGCGACCTGCTGCAGCCGCCGCCGTCGCTCGTGGTCGGCAGCTTCAATGCGGTGATCGCCAATCCGCCTTACCTCGATGCGGACAGCGCCTCGCCGTCGCCCGACGCGCAAAAGGCGGCCGCCACTGTGGAAGGCGACGCCGAGCTTGCCGATTGGGCGCGGGTCGCGGCGCGCTTCGTGCGCCCGCAGGGACTGGTCATCTTCATCCATCGCGGCGATCGCCTCGCGGAGCTGCGGGCGGCGATGGAGCAGGCCGGATGCGGCGGGCTCGCGATCTCGCCGATCTGGCCGAAGGCCGGAACGGCACCCAAGCGCATCGTCGTGATCGGCCGGCGCGGCGACAAATCGGACGTGCGGATGGCGAACGGGCTTATCCTCCACGACAACGACGAACGCTACACGGCGAAGGCAAGCGCGATCCTGCGCGACGGCACGCCGCTGACGGTCCTCTAGACCTGCGCCAGGCTGCGATAACGGAATGAACCCGGTGATCGACGGACTACGCTCGCTCCTGGCTCGCCTGCCGATCGGCCCGCTCCGCCCGGTGATGCCCGTTGTCGCGGTCTTGCGCCTCAGCGGTGTCATCGGCGGAGTGGGGCCGTTGCGCACCGGCATGACGCTGGCGCGCCTCGCCGGCTCGATCGAGCGCGCATTTTCGATCCCTGGCGTGAAGGCCGTGGCGCTGGCCATCAATTCGCCGGGCGGCTCGCCAGTGCAGTCGTCGCTGATCGCACGCCGCATCCGCCAGCTGGCGACCGAAAAGAAAGTGCCGGTGGTCGCATTCGCCGAAGACGTGGCCGCCTCGGGCGGCTACTGGCTGGCCTGCGCCGCCGACGAGATCTTCGCCGATGCGAGCTCGATCCTGGGCTCGATCGGGGTCATCGCGGCCAGCTTCGGCTTCGCCGAGGCGATTGAGCGCATCGGCGTCAAGCGCCGGATCTACACCGCGGGCGAGCACAAATCGATCCTCGATCCGTTCCGGCCGGAAAATCCGGACGACGTCGAGCGCCTGAAGGCGGTCCAGGCCGAGATTCATGCCGGCTTCCAGGGCTGGGTGCGCGAGCGGCGCGGCGACCGGCTGCGCGGCACGCCCGAGGAGCTGTTCAGCGGCGAGTTCTGGACCGGCAGGCGGGCGCTCGAGCTCGGCCTGATCGATGGTATCGACGATCTGCGCTCGGCCATGCGCCGCCGGTTCGGCGACGACGTGCGGCTGCGCGTCGTGGGCAGCGAACGGTCCTGGCTGCGGCGGCGCCTCCTCGCCGATGCCGTGTTGAGGGAGGTAGGGGCCGGGGACCCGCCGTCGCTGTTGCCGGTCAGCTGGGCGGAGGACCTCCTGGCCGCTATCGAAGCGCGATCGCTGTGGAACCGCTTCGGCCTCTGAGTCCTTACCCCCTTATTCCTTATCCCGAACCTCGCCTCTCGGCCGATGATCACCTTCCCGAAGCTCCTCCTCCTCGTCGCGGTCATCGCGATCATCTGGTTCGGTTTCCGCTGGTTCGAGCGCTGGGAGAAGGAGCGCCGCGCCGGCGGCGGCGGCCGCCAGGGCCAGCTCGGCCGCGGCGGCGACGCCGGCATGAAGTCGGCCCGGGGCCGCGAGGCGACGCCGGAAGAGATGACCGCCTGCCCGATCTGCGGGACCTATGTGGCGGCGGGGGCGGGCTCCTGCGGCCGCGCCAACTGTCCGTTCCCGCGCTCCTGAGCCTGGGAGCAAGTGCCGCTAACCCGTTCGTTTGCCCCTGATTTGTTGCCGGCCGGCGCTTGATCGCCTGGGAGTCGAGGACTATGGTGCGGCGCATCATCCCCAACTCGATCAAGCCTGCGCGATGCACGACCGCCCTGGTGCCGCCAAGCCCAGCTTTCAGGACCTTATTCTCAAGCTTCACGGCTTCTGGGCCCGGCAAGGCTGCGTCATCCTGCAGCCCTACGACATGGAGATGGGGGCCGGCACATTTCATCCCGCCACCACCTTGCGCGCCCTCGGCCCGGCGACATGGCGCGCGGCCTATGTGCAGCCCTCGCGGCGGCCCGCGGACGGGCGCTACGGCGAGAACCCGAACCGCCTGCAGCACTACTACCAGTATCAGGTGATCCTGAAGCCGTCGCCGGCCGACAGCCAGGAGCTGTACCTGCAAAGCCTGGTTGAGCTCGGCATCGACCCGAAGCAGCACGACATCCGCTTCGTCGAGGACGATTGGGAGAGTCCCACGCTCGGCGCCTGGGGGCTCGGCTGGGAGGTGTGGTGCGACGGCATGGAGGTGACTCAGTTCACCTATTTCCAGCAGGTCGGCGGCATCGAATGCGATCCGGTCTCGGTCGAGCTGACCTACGGCCTCGAGCGGCTGGCCATGTACATCCAGGGTGTCGAGAACGTCTACGATCTCGACTTCAACGGCACCGGCGTCAAATACGGCGACATTTTCAAGCAGGCCGAGGTCGAGTATTCGGCCTACAATTTCGAGTTCGCTGACACCGATATCCTGCTTCGGCATTTCGCCGACGCCGAAAAGGAGTGCCAGCATCTCCTCGCGCACAAGCTGCCGCTGCCCGCTTATGACCAGTGCATCAAGGCCAGCCACCGCTTCAACCTGCTCGACGCGCGCGGGGTGATTTCGGTGACCGAGCGCGCCGCCTATATCGGGCGCGTGCGAGCCCTCGCCAAGGCCTGCTGCGAGGCCTGGCTCCAGACGCAGGGGGGCAGGGCCTGATGCCCGAGCTCCTGCTCGAAATGTTCTCGGAGGAGATCCCGGCGCGCATGCAGGCGCGTGCGGCCGAGGATCTGAAGCGGCTGGTCACCGATAAAATCGCCGCCGCCGGACTCGTGTTCACCCGCGCCGATGCCTATGTCACTCCACGCCGGTTGGCGCTGGTTGTCGACGGGCTCCCGGAGAAACAGCCGGACGTCACCGAAGAGAAGAAGGGACCGCGGGTGGGCTCGCCGGACATTGCGATTCAGGGGTTCTTGAAGGGCGCCGGCCTCACCAGCCTCGACCAGTGCGAGAAGCGCACGGTCGGCAAGGCCGAGTTCTGGTTCGCGACGATCAAGCGCAAAGGGCAGGCGACGGCGGACGTGCTCGCTTCGATCTTGAAGGCCGCCATCGCCGAATTCCCGTGGCCCAAATCGATGCGCTGGGGTGCGCATCGTTTCCTGTGGGTGCGGCCGTTGCATCGGATGCTGGGGCTGTTCGGCGGCCGCGCGATTCCGCTCAGCCTGGATATCGGTGTGACGGCGGGCGATCGCAGCTCGGGCCATCGCTTTTTAGCCCCGGCCGAATTCCAGGTCAGAAACTTCGCGGACTACAAGCACAAGCTCCAGGAGGCGAAGGTCATCCTCGATCCGGCCGAGCGCCGCGACGTGATCGCGCGCAAGGCGGAGGAGGCGGCCAAACGCGAGAAGCTGACGGTGAAGCCCGATCCCGGGCTGCTCGACGAGGTCACCGGCCTCGTCGAATGGCCGGTGGTGCTGGTCGGCTCGATCGATGCCGCCTATATGGAGCTGCCGCCCGAGGTACTCACCACCTCGATGCGCTCGCACCAGAAATATTTTGCATTGCTGACCGCCGAGGGCGCGCTGGCGTCGCGGTTCGTCGTGGTCTCGAACATGGAGACCGACGAGCAGGGGCAGAAGAACATCATCGCCGGCAACGAGCGGGTGCTGCGCGCCCGCCTGTCCGACGCGAAGTTCTTCTGGGACCAGGACCGCAAGACGGCGCTCGAGAACCGGGTACCCGCGCTGACGACCCGGGTGTTCCACGCCAGGCTCGGCACGGTCGCCGACAAGGTCAACCGCATGGAAGCGCTGTTGTCCAAGCTCGTCCCGGCGATCCCCGGCTGCGATCCGGATTTCGCGCGCGAGGCGGCCTTGTTGTGCAAGGCCGACCTATCGTCGGGCATGGTCGGCGAGTTCCCGGAGCTGCAGGGCGTGATGGGACGCTACTATGCGCTCCATGACGGCGAGCCGCCCGAGGTCGCCGACGCCATCCGCGACCACTACGCGCCGCTCGGTCCCAACGACCGCTGCCCGACGGCACCCGCCTCGGTGGCGGTGGCGCTCGCCGACCGCATCGATACCTTGTCCGGCTTCTGGACCATCGGCGAGAAGCCGACCGGGTCGAAGGATCCGTTTGCGCTGCGCCGCGCGGCGCTGGGCGTCATCCGGCTGGTCATCGAGAACAAGCTGCGCCTGCCGCTCCGCCGGGCCTTCGCCAAGGCCTTCGCCCGGCATGGTGTGGCACCCGGCGACGTCGACGCGCTGATGGCCGACCTGCTGGCGTTCTTCGCCGACCGCCTGAAGGTGCATCTGCGCGAGCAGGGGGTCCGGCACGATCTGATCGCGGCCATCTTCTCGCGCGGCGGCGACAGCGACATCCTGCGCATCCTGGCGCGGGTCGAGGCGCTCAAGGCGTTCCTGTCCAGCGCCGACGGCGCCAACCTGCTGACCGCGTATCGCCGCGCCTCGAACATCGTCGAGATCGAGGAGAAGAAGGACAAGACGCGCTACGATGCGCCGGTCCAGGCCGCACTCCTGAGGTTGGCAGAGGAGAAGACGCTGGCGCACAAGCTGTCGGATGCGCGCCAAAGCATGGAGACGCTGCTGCCGATGGAGAATTTCGGCGGCGCCATGATGGCGCTGGCCAATCTGCGCCCGCCGATCGATGCGTTTTTTGATAAGGTCACGGTGAACGCGCCGGAAGCCGATCTGCGCGCCAACCGCCTGCGGCTCTTGTCCGAGATCCGCCGCACCTTGTCGGCGGTCGCCGATTTTTCGAAGATAGAAGGCTGAGTCGGTGCCCGAATATATGGAGACGTTTTTTCCGATCGTCATTCCCGCGAACGCGGGAATCCATGGTTCAGCGGCGCGATGGATGCCCACCTGCGCTGCGTTGGCGGCCTTCAAGGCCGCCGACGGGCGCGAAGAATCTGGCGCGGGCATGACGAGACAGAGAGTGGTTCGACCTGATCGGATTCAGTTCTAAGGTTCGGAGTACGCCATGGCGAAATGGGTCTACAGCTTCGGCAACGGCAAGGCGGAAGGTCGCGCCGACATGCGTAACCTCCTTGGTGGCAAGGGCGCCAATCTCGCGGAGATGAGCAATCTCGGCCTGCCGGTACCGCCGGGATTCACCATCACGACCGAAGTGTGCACCACCTTCTACGAAAACGACCGTAAGTATCCGTCGGAGCTCGACGACCAGGTCGCGGCGGCGTTGAAGAGGATCGAGGAGATCACCGGCCGCAAATTCGGCGATCCCAAGACGCCGCTGCTGGTCTCGGTCCGCTCCGGGGCTCGCGCCTCGATGCCAGGCATGATGGACACCGTCCTCAACCTGGGGCTCAACGACCGCACGGTGGAAGGCCTCGCGGCCGAAACCGGCGATCCGCGGTTTGCCTATGACAGCTATCGCCGCTTCATCCAGATGTACGGCGACGTGGTGCTCGGCATCGATCACCACCATTTCGAGGACATCCTCGAGCAGCACAAGACCGAATGCGGGGTGACCCTCGATACCGAGCTCACCGCCGCCAACCTGAAGGCGCTCGTCGCCGCCTACAAGAAGAAGGTGCGGGACGATCTCGGCCGCGATTTTCCGACCGAGGTCAACGAGCAGCTGTGGGGCGCCGTCGGCGCGGTCTTCGGCAGCTGGATGAACCAGCGCGCGATCACCTATCGCCGGCTGCACGGGATCCCCGAGGATTGGGGGACCGCGGTCAACGTGCAGGCGATGGTGTTCGGTAACATGGGCGACGATTGCGCGACCGGCGTCGCGTTCACCCGCGACCCGTCCACCGGCGAGAACGTCTTCTACGGCGAATACCTGGTCAATGCGCAGGGCGAGGACGTCGTGGCCGGCATCCGCACGCCCCAGCACCTGACGATCAAGGGCAAGCAGGCCAACAAGTCCAAGCTGCCGGCGATGGAAGAGACCATGCCGGAGACCTTCAAGCAGCTGCTGGCGATCCGCGACAAGCTCGAAGCGCATTACCGCGACATGCAGGACATCGAGTTCACGGTGCAGCGCGGCAAGCTCTACATGCTGCAGACCCGGAACGGCAAACGCACGGCGGCCGCAGCCCTGAAGATCGCCGTCGAGATGGTGCGCGACGGGCTGATCGACGAGTCCGAGGCGGTCCGCCGCATCGAGCCGCAGGCGCTCGACCAGCTCCTTCATCCGACCCTCGATCCGAAGGCGCCGCGCGACCGGCTCGCCCGCGGCCTGCCGGCGTCGCCGGGTGCCGCCTCGGGCACCGTCGTGTTCTCCGCCGACGAGGCCGAGGTGCTGGCCGCCAAAGGCGAGGCCGTGATCCTCGTCCGCGTCGAGACGAGCCCGGAGGACATCCACGGCATGCATGCCGCCCGAGGCATCCTCACCACGCGCGGCGGCATGACCAGCCACGCCGCGGTCGTGGCGCGCGGCATGGGCCGGCCCTGCGTGTCGGGTGCGGGCGAGATCCGCATCGACTATCAGGCGAAGACGATGTCGGTCCGGAACCGCGTGCTGAAGGCCGGCGAGCAGCTGACGCTCGACGGCAGCACCGGCGAGGTGTTCGCGGGCGAGGTGCCGACCGTGCAGCCGGAGCTCTCCGGCGATTTCGCCCTGCTCATGACCTGGGCCGACAAGTTCCGCCAGATCGGTGTCTGGGCCAACGCCGAGACGCCGCTCGACGCGCGCACCGCCAAGCGGTTCGGTGCCGAGGGCATCGGCCTGTCGCGCACCGAGCACATGTTCTTCGACCCGCAGCGCATCACCGCGGTGCGCGAGATGATCATGGCGGAGGATGTGCCGGGGCGCGAAAAGGCGCTGGCGAAGCTGCTCCCCATGCAGCGGCAGGACTTCATCGAGCTGTTCAGCATCATGGAAGGCCTGCCGGTGACGATCCGGCTGCTAGATCCGCCGTTGCATGAATTCCTGCCGCATGCCGAAGCCGAGATGCAGCAGATCGCCACCGAGACCGGCAAGGACCTCGCGGCGGTGCGGGCGCGGGCGGCCCGCCTGCGCGAGGTCAACCCGATGCTCGGGCACCGCGGTTGCCGCCTCGCGGTGACCTATCCGGAAATCTACGAAATGCAGGCGCGGGCGATCTTCGAGGCCGCGATCGCGGTGCATAAGGAGACCGGCCGGCAGGTTGTTCCCGAGGTGATGATCCCGCTGATCACCGGCCGCGCCGAGCTCAAGCTGATGCAAAAGCTGGTCGAGGATGTCGCGAAGGCGGTGCGCGAGGAGACCGGGGCCGACGTCGAATACCGCCTCGGCACGATGATCGAGCTGCCGCGCGCCTGCTTGCGCGCCGGCGAGATCGCCGAGATCGCCGAGTTCTTCAGCTTCGGCACCAACGATCTGACGCAGACCACCTACGGGCTGTCGCGCGATGATGCCGGAAACTTCCTCGACGAATACGAAAAGAAGAAGATCATCCCGCGCGATCCATTCGTCTCGATCGACGAGGTGGGCGTGGGCGAGCTGATGAAGATTGCGACCGAGCGCGGGCGTTCCACGCGGCCGGAGCTGAAGCTCGGAATCTGCGGCGAGCACGGCGGCGATCCGGCGTCGGTGAGGTTCTGCGCCATGATCGGGCTCGACTACGTCTCGTGCTCGCCCTATCGCGTGCCGATCGCGCGCCTGGCGGCGGCGCAGGCCGCCCTGCAGGTGCCCGAGTACGCAGCGGCGGTCACGAAGGGACGCGCCAAACGGCCG
>DASWFO010000275.1:0-12196 GCA_036394195.1 Alphaproteobacteria bacterium
GGTGCGGCTCGAGCCGCTGTCGGCGGCGCATCACGAGAGCCTGGCGGCGGTTCTCGACCCGACATTGCTGCAATGGTTCCAGAAGCCGGCGACGAACGCGGCCGAACTGCGCGCTTTCATCGCGGCGGCGCTCGAAGATCAGGCCGCTGGCCGGGCTCTGCCGTTCGCGACGGTGGATCGGGCGAAAGGGCGTCCGATCGGCTCGACCCGCTTTGCGAACATCGATCGCCTGAACCGGCGCCTGGAGATCGGCTGGACCTGGATCGGCCGGATCTGGCAGCGCACCGCGATCAACACCGAAGCGAAGCTGCTGATGATGACGCATGCGTTCGAAACGCTGGGGGCCATCCGCGTCGAGTTCAAGACCGACGCGCTGAACACGCAGTCGCGGACCGCCCTGGCCCGACTCGGCGCGGTCGAGGAAGGCTATTTCCGCAATCACATGATCACGGACAGCGGGCGGATCCGCCATAGCGTCTGGTTCAGCGTCGTTGAGGCCGAATGGCCGCGCGTGAAGCGCGACCTGGAAGGACGGCTCGGCACCGGCCGGAGTGCCGGGCCGTGACCATGCGCTTGCCGATTTACCAGATCGACGCGTTCGCCAGCGCGGTCTTCAAGGGCAACCCGGCGGCGGTGGTGCCGCTGGAGTCGTGGCTGCCCGATGCGACGCTGCAAGCCATCGCTATGGAAAACAATCTCTCGGAGACGGCGTATGTCGTGCGCGAGGGCGATGGCTGGCGGCTGCGCTGGTTCACGCCCGCGGTCGAGGTCGACCTTTGCGGGCACGCCACGCTGGCGACCGCCCATTTCATTCTCACGCGCGTCACGCCGGGGTCCGAGCGCGTGAGCTTCGCGACCCGATCCGGCCGCCTCGAGGTCACGCGGACCGACGATGATCGCCTGGCCCTGGATTTTCCCAGCCGGCCCGCCGCACCGGTCGGCGATTCCGCGACAGCGGCCGCCGTCGCCGATGCACTGGGCGTCCGCCCGCAGGCCGTGCTTGCGGCCATGGATTACATGGCGGTGTTGTCCGACCAGGCGGAGGTCGCCGGGCTGCGGCCCGACATGGGCCGCCTGGCCAAGCTCGACCGCCGCGCCGTGATGGCCACCGCCCCCGGACGCGACTGCGATTTCGTGTCGCGCTTTTTCGCTCCTGGTGTGGGGATCCCCGAGGACCCGGTCACGGGCTCGGCGCATTGCACGCTGACACCCTACTGGGCCAAGCGCCTCGGCAAGACGGCCCTCGCGGCCCGCCAGATCTCGGCGCGCGGCGGCGAGCTTCTCTGCGAGGACCGCGGCGAGCGGGTGAGCATTGCCGGTCGGGCCGTGCTGTACCTCGAAGGCACTATCCAGATCTGACCCGGCGCGCGCCGCCTGCGGATGGCGGGCGGAACACACCCGGGTGGGTAGCCCCGCGACGTGTGCATGGCGGCTTTGCCGTGCTCACTGTCGGCGATTGATCTAGATCAATGAAGAGCGGCGGTACATCGCTAGGGTGTACGGGCCATGAAGGATCTCAAGATTGCGACTTCGTCGCAGTGCCGCGCCGCGCGCGCGCTGCTGAACTGGACCCAGGCGACGCTCGCCGAACGGGCTGGAGTTGCGCGCAAGACCGTTGCCGATTTCGAATTGGGCGAACGGCTTCTGCATGTGCGGACCCGGCGCGACATCACAACGACTCTGGAAAGTGCCGGAATCGAGTTCCTGTGGGGTGACGACTCCGGACCGGCTAATAAGGGTGACGGCGTCCGCTTCGCCAAGGGCAACAAGCCGGTCTGATTGCGTTTGATTGCTCCGGCGGAACACCCGCAATCGGGCGCTCTATCGCAGCCCCCGGTCGATTGCCGCCAGCAGGACGTTGGCCGGAAATCGCGATGATCTCGATCTGCGGAGCGAACCCATGGAACTTCCGGATCGTCCGCGCTTCCTGACTTCGCTTGCGGGCCGATTGTTCCCGGCCCCCCTGTTCAGGCCGCCGCGCCCTGGGTACTGTAGCGGCCCTCCACAATCCGGAACGACCCATTCCCATGTCCACGGCCAAGGCGCATAAAATCGCGGTGATCGAAGGCGACGGCATCGGTCACGAAGTAGTCCCTGAGGGCCTGCGGGTCCTCGAGAAGGCCGGACAGAAATTCGGCATCTCGTTTCAATTCAATAATTTCGACTGGTCGTGCGAGAAGTTCGCCAAGACCGGCCGCATGATGCCGGAAGACGGTCTCGACCAGCTGCGACAGCACGATGCGATTTTCCTCGGTGCCGTCGGCTTTCCGGGTGTGCCCGACCACGTCTCGCTGTGGGGCCTGCTCGTCCCTATTCGGCGGAGCTTTCTGCAATACGTGAACCTGCGGCCGGTCCGGCTTCTCAAAGGGTTGGAGAGCCCGCTGAAGGGTCGCGGCCCCGCCGACATCGACATGATGATCGTCCGCGAAAACGTCGAGGGCGAATATTCTCAGATCGGTGGCCGGCTCTACGAGGGCATGGACGAAGAGGCGGCATTCCAGCAGGCGGTGTTCACCCGCAAGGGCTGCGATCGCATCATGCGCTACGCGTTCGAGCTCGCGAACAAGCGGCCGAAGAAGCACATCACGTCGGCGACGAAGTCGAACGGCATCAGCATTTCGATGCCGTACTGGGACGAGCGGTTTGCGGTCATGAAGAAGGCGTATCCGGGCGTCAAGGCCGACCAGTTCCTGATCGACATCTTCTGCGCGCACATGGTCCGCCATCCGGACTGGTTCGACGTCATCGTGGCCAGCAACCTGTTCGGCGACATCCTGTCCGACCTGGCCCCCGCGGTGGCCGCCGGCATCGGCATCGCCCCCGGCGCCAATATCAACCCCGAGAAGGACTATCCGTCGATGTTCGAGCCGGTCCACGGGTCGGCGCCCGACATCGCGGGTAAGGCCATTGCCAACCCGATCGGACAGATCTGGTCGGCGGCCATGATGCTCGACCATCTCGGCCATCCGGAGGCGGGTGCCGCGGTGGTCAAGGCGATCGAAACGGTGATCGCCGAGACCAGCCTGCGCACCCCGGACCTCGGCGGCAAGACCAAGACGGGCGAGATGGGGAAAGCAATCGCCGATGCCATCTGACCAGGGCGCGCCCCGGCAGGACCTCTATCTCGACGAGCTGAAGATCGGCGACCGCTTCGAGAGCGGCGGGTACACGCTCACAGAAGCGGACATGATCGGGTTTGCGCTCAAATACGATCCGCAGCCGTTCCATATCGACGTCGAGGCGGCGAAGAAGACCCCCTACGAGGGGCTGATCGCCAGCGGCTTTCAAACCCTGGCGATCGGGTTTCGCGTGATGTACGCGACCGGGTTCCTCAAGTCGGCCAATCTCGGCGGCATCGGTATCGACGAGCTGCGCTGGCTGAAGCCGGTGCGGCCCGGCGACACCTTGCGGACGGTCACCGAGATCAAGGAGATTACCCCGTCGAAATCGAAGCCGGACCGTGGCGTCATGAAGCATCAGGTGCTGGTGTTCAATCAGCGCAACGAGAGGGTGCTGAGCGGCCTGTTCGTCATTGTCGTCAGGCGCCGCCGGCCCGGAACACCTTGAAAACACGCACAAGTGCGGCCCGAATTCACGGTTTTTTAACGAATTCGGTATGTCATAACTGAGGGGCGAGGGATCGGTTGGCTGATCCGCTCGGCAAGGCGGGGAGGCCCATGCTCAATCTCGACTGGCGCTTTTTTCCAGTCTTCGACAGCCTCGATCCGGCGAATGCCTATCGGGGCGCTTACGATTTGGGACTGGTGGCGACCTCGCTCGCCATCGCGATCCTGGCCGCCTTCGTTGCGCTGTCGATTTCAGGCCGCATCGTTGCCGCGACGACGGCCCGCGCGCGTTACGCGTGGGCGAGCGCCGGTGCCATCAGCATGGGCGGCGGGATCTGGGCGATGCACTTCATCGGGATGCTCGCCTTTTCGCTGCCCTGCGGCGTCGCGTACGACCCGGCGGGCACGGTCCTGTCGATGATCCCCGGCATCATCGCCAGCGGCATTGCGCTCAACGCCATCAGCAAGGAGACCGAGCCGGGACTGCCGCGGCTGACCGTGAGTGCCGTCCTGATGGGGGCTGGCATCGGCGCCATGCATTATTCGGGAATGGCCGCCATGCGGCCCGAGGCGCTGCTCCGCTACGATCCGGCGCTCGTCGGGGTGTCGGTCGTCGTTGCGATCGTGCTCGCCTTCGTTTCGCTGAGCATCCGCGTTCGGTTCCATCGCGCCAACACGCCGGACCTGCTGGCCACGATCACCGCGGCCTCGGTTATGGGCTGCGCCGTGGCCGGCATGCACTACACCGCGATGCAGGCGTCGATCTTCTTCCCGCTTCCGGGCGCGCCGCTGTCGAGCATGGCGCTCTCCCCGACGTTGCTGGCGCTTCTGATCACGCTGTTCACGATCCTGATCGCCTCCAGTACGCTGGTCGCGACATTCGCCGGGCGGCAGAACGAGCTGGCGTTGAGCCTGCGGGCCGAGGTGGCGCGGCGCGAAGACATCGAGCAGGACCTGGTTCGCGCGCGCGAGCAGGCGGAGGCCGCCAACCGCGCGAAGTCGCAGTTCGTCGCGACGATGAGCCACGAAATCCGGACCCCCATGAACGGCGTTCTGGGGATGACGAACCTGATCTCGTCGACCCCGCTGAACGAACGCCAGCGCCGGCTGGTGGAGAACCTGTCGCGCTCGGGCAAGGCGTTGCTGGCGACGATCAACGACATTCTCGACTTCTCGAAGATCGAGGCCGGCCGATTCGAGCTGTTCGAGGTCGATTTCGATCCGCGCGAGGTGCTGGCCGAGGTCACCGACCTGTTCAGCGAGCCGTGCGCCAGCAAAGGCGTGGAATTCGTCTATTTCGTCGACGAGCAGATTCCGTCGAGGGTCCGGGGCGACCCGGTGAGGCTCCGCCAGGTCCTGATCAACCTGGTCGGCAACGCCATCAAATATACCGACCGCGGGGAGATTCTGGTCGAGATGGCGATCGCCGAGAGAACCGAGGAGCATGTGATGCTCGCCTGCTCGGTGCAGGATACCGGCATCGGCATCGCTGCCGAGCAGCAGGCCAAGGTCTTCGATTCGTTCTATCAAATTGACAACGTGATGTCCCGCGCCCGCGGCGGATCGGGCCTCGGGCTGACCATTGCCAAGCATCTCGTCGATATGATGGGCGGCACCATCGGACTTCACAGCGAGCTCGGCCAGGGCTCGCGGTTCCATTTCACCGTGCGCGCGCGGCGCTCGGCCGGCCACGAGGACGCGAACGCCGGCTTGCGGCGGATCGCATCGCGGTTCCGGGTCATGCTGGTCGACACGAATGCGGTCAGTGCCCGCGTCCTGTCGCTCTACCTGAAGAGCTGGGGCGTTCAGAGCGCCGTCTATACGGCGGCGGCGGCCGCGCGCGCCGGCTGGGACGAGGCGCTCGCCGCCGGCAAGTCGTTCGACGTTGCGATCATTGACGTGAAAGGCCTGGGGATGGCCGGCATCGATCTGGCGCGGCACGTCCGTGCCGAAGGCCGCGAGGGCAAGGCCAACGTCATCGCCCTGGTCGCCATCGACAGCTTCACGGTGGACAGCAGCCTGGAGCGGCTCGGCGTGTTCGCGACCCTGATGAAACCGGCGCGCCCGTCGGAGCTGTTCAACTGCCTGGCGGCCATTGCGTCGGGGACCAAGCGCGGGGCCGCGTCGCTGTTCCCGACGCGCGCTCAGCGCACCAAACACCCGCAGTTCGAGGCGCGGATCCTGGTGGTCGAGGACAATGCGGTCAACCAGGAGGTTGCCGTCGGCATGCTCGAGGGTATGGGTTGCCGCGCCGTGACGGCGCCGAACGGCAGCGCGGCCGTGCAGGTCTTCGCCCGCGACCGGTCGTTCGACCTGATCCTCATGGACTGCGAGATGCCGGTCATGGACGGATTCGAAGCGTCCCAGCGCATCCGCGATGTCGAGCGGGCGGTTCCCCATGGCGACGACGACCGCGGCCAGTGGCAGCGCATCTCGATCGTGGCGGTCACCGCGCATGCGCTGACCTCGGTGCGCGAGCGCTGCCTCGCTGCGGGCATGGACGACTTCCTCGTCAAGCCGTTCGACGAGGCTCAGCTGGCCGAGGTGCTGCGGCGCTGGCTTCCGTACCGCGAGCGCGCCCCGTTGGAGAGAGCGCCGCCGACCGTCGCCACCCCGGACCCTCAGCCCATCGACCTGGCACGGATCGAGGAAATCCGCGCCATCAAGGGCCAGAACAGCGCCACCCTGTTGCAGCGCGTGATCTCGCAGTTCACGGCGACGGCGCCCACCCTGGCCGCCACGATCCGCACCAAGACCGCCGAGGGCGATTGCGAGGCGCTGTGGCGCGCCGCGCACAGCCTCAAGTCAAGTGCGGCGGCGGTCGGCGCGCAGCTGGTCTCTGGGCGGTGCGCCGAGATCGAGGCCAAGGCCCGCTCGTCCGGCGCCGAGCCCGTGAAGACCCTGCTCGACGCGCTCGACCGCGAGCTCGCTGCCGCCACGCGCAGTCTCCAGCAGCTGACCTGATCCGGATCGCCGGCGGCTTCGGCGGCCGGCCTTGCGCTGATCCGCGGTTCCTTGCCGACGGTTGAGATTTCCTCAGCGCTGCGCTGCAAAAAATTGTTGTTGCGCGGTGAGGCGGACCTCTCTAAAAGCGGCGCCGGGCCAGAGCCTCCCAACGGGCTCCGGCTATTCTGGAAGGAATAGCGAGATGACCACAGCTGCCAAGCCGGCCACACGGCCGCATTTTCCCCATTTCTCTTCGGGCCCCTGCGCCAAGCGTCCTGGTTGGACGCTCGCGGCACTCTCCGATGCCTGCGTCGGCCGGTCGCACCGCTCCAAAAGTGGCAAGGCCAAGCTCGCCGAGGTGATCGACCGCACCCGCGCCATCCTCGGCGTGCCGAAGGATTACCGCATCGGCATCGTGCCGGCCTCGGATACCGGTGCCGTCGAAATGGCCTTGTGGTCGCTGCTCGGTGCCCGCGGCGTCGACATGCTGACCTGGGAGAGCTTCGGAGCCGGCTGGGTGACCGATGTCGCCAAGCAGCTCAAGCTCAAGGACGTCCGCATCCTTGAAGCCGGCTACGGCACGCTTCCCGACCTCAAGCAGGTCGATCCGGACCACGACGTGGTGTTCACGTGGAACGGCACGACGTCGGGTGCCCGCGTCCCGAACGGCGCCTGGATCAAGGACAAGCGCGCCGGGCTCACGATCTGCGACGCGACGTCGGCCATCTTCGCCATGGATCTTCCATGGACCAAGCTCGATGTCGTCACCTACTCCTGGCAGAAGGTCCTGGGCGGTGAGGGGCAGCACGGGATGCTGATCCTCAGCCCGCGCGCCGTCGAGCGCCTGCAAAGCTACACGCCGCCGTGGCCGCTGCCGAAGATCTTCCGCATGACCCAGGGCGGAAAGCTGATCGAGGGCATCTTCAAGGGCGACACGATCAACACGCCGTCGATGCTGTGCGTCGAGGATGCGATCGACGGCCTCAAATGGGCCGAGCGCATCGGCGGCCTCAAGGCGCTGATCGCCCGCTCGGAAGCCAATCTCGCGGCGATCGAAGCATGGGTGGCGAAGGCCGGCTGGGCCGGATTCCTCGCCGAGGACAAGGCGATCCGCTCCTGCACATCGGTGTGCCTCAAGATCGTCGATCCGGCGGTGACGAAGCTCGCCGCCGAAGATCAGGCTGCGGTGCCGAAAAAACTGGTCGGCATGCTGGAGGCGGAGAAGGTCGCTTACGACATCGACGCCTATCGCGACGCGCCACCCGGCTTGCGGATCTGGGCCGGCGCCACCGTCGAACAGCGCGACCTGGAGGCGCTGTTCCCGTGGCTCGACTGGGCCTACGCCCAAGTGCGGCCGAAGGCCGCCGCGGCCTGAACGGAGCCGTCAGCACTCAGCACTCAGCAATCAGCCGGACTTGCTGACGGCTGATTGCTGAAAGCTTCTTCGCTCGAAAGGAATCGCCATGCCCAAGGTCCTCATTGCCGACAGCCTCAGCCCGCGTGCCGTCGCCATCTTCAAGGAACGCGGCGTCGATTGCGACGTGAAGACCGGCCTGAAGCCGGACGAGCTCAAGGCGATCATCGGCAACTACGACGGTCTCGCCGTCCGCTCGGCCACCAAGGTGACCGCCGACGTGCTGAAGGAGGCGCGCCAGCTCAAGGTGGTGGGGCGGGCGGGCATCGGCGTCGACAACATCGACGTCCCGGCGGCGACCGCGCGCGGCATCGTGGTGATGAACACGCCGTTCGGCAACTCGATCACCACCGCCGAGCACGCGGTCGCGATGATGTTTGCACTGGCCCGGCAGGTTCCGGCGGCCGACCGGTCGACCCAGGCGGGCAAATGGGAGAAGTCGCGATTCATGGGTGTCGAGCTCACCGGCAAGACGCTTGGAATCATCGGCTGCGGCAATATCGGCACCATCGTCGCCGACCGCGCCCTCGGTCTGAAGATGAAGGTTGTCGCTTACGACCCGTATCTGTCGCTCGAGCGCGCGCAGAGCCTGGGCGTGGAGAAGGTGGAGCTCGACCAGCTGCTGGCGCGGGCGGATTTCATCTCGCTGCACACGCCGCTGACCGACGCGACGCGCAACATCATCGATGCCAAGGCGCTGGCGAAGACCAAGAAGGGCGTGCGGATCGTCAACTGCGCTCGCGGCGGCCTGGTGGTCGAGGAAGACTTGAGGGCGGCGCTGGAGTCCGGCCATGTCGCGGGGGCCGGCTTCGACGTGTTCGTGACCGAGCCGGCGAAGACCAGCCCCCTGTTCGGGCGCGACGACGTGATCTGCACCCCGCATCTCGGCGCGTCGACGACCGAGGCCCAGGAGAACGTGGCGCTGCAGGTCGCCGAGCAGATCTCGGATTTTCTGTTGAGCGGCGCCATCGTGAATGCCGTCAACATGCCGTCAGTCAGCGGCGAGGACGCGCCGAAGCTCAGGCCATACATGACGCTGGCGCAAAATCTCGGCAGCTTCATCGGTCAGCTCGCCAACCAGACCATCAACTCGGTGCGCATCGAGTACGACGGCCAGGTGGCGCTCCTGAACACCAAGCCGCTCACCGCTTGCGTGCTGATGGGCCTCTTGGCGCCGCAGCTCGAGACGGTCAACATGGTGAATGCGCCAATTCAGGCCAAGGAGCGCAACATCAACGTGCTCGAGGCGCGCACCGAGAACGCGGGCAACTACAAGACCCTGATCCGGGTCACCGTGACCGAGGGCAGCCGCACACGGACCATCGCCGGCTCGCTGTTCGGCAACGACAACCCGCGCATCGTCGAGATCGACGAGATCCGCATCGAGGCCGAGTTCTTCCGCGACGTGCTCTACATCCGCAACCAGGACAAGCCCGGGTTCGTCGGCAATCTCGGGCGTACGCTCGGCGATTCGGGCATCAACATCGCGACCTTCCACATGGGCCGCATCGCCGTCGGCGGCGACGCGATCTGCCTGGTGCTGGTCGACCAGCCGCTGACCGAGGCGGTGCTGGCCAAGGTGCGCGCCATCCCGCACGTGGTCAACGCACGCGCGCTGACGTTCTGACGCGGTTTAACGCCCCCAGTCATTATCGTCATCGCGAGCGAAGCGAAGCGATCCAGATTCGCTGGATTGCGTCGTCGCTGCGCTCCTCGCAATGACGTATAATCGGACCGCTCAGGAGGATCGCCTCGTGACTAAGAACGGCATGCCACCGGTCCATCCCGGAGAGTTCCTTGCCGAACTTCTCGAGGAACTCGCGCTTTCGCAAAGTGAGTTTGCGCGCGCAATCGACGTTTCGCCGATGCGTATTTCCCATGTGATCAAGGGTACGCGGCCCGTCACGGCCGAACTCGCTCTGTTGTTTGGCCGGGCGTTTGATCAGTCGCCCGAATACTGGCTAAACCTGCAGGCGGCGCATGATTTGAGATTGGCTGAAACGGCAATCGCGAAGCAGCTCAAGAAGGTCGAAACCCTCGTCGATAGCTGATCAGCCGACCTGCGCTGCGATGAGTGCGTCGGCGGCCTCGGCGAGGTGGAGGGCGGGGCCCGACGGGCCCATGATCTGGCCGCTGGCATAGGCGCCTTCCATCAGCAGGAACAGCTGGTCGCCCAGCCGCTCGGGCTCGCGCGCCCCTGCTTCCGCCGCCAGCCCGCGCAGGCGGTCGCGGAGCTGGGCCTTGTTGGCGGCGGCAACGGCGCGGCCCGGATGGCCCCGCTCCGGAAACTCGGTCGCGGCGTTGGTGAACGGACAGCCGCGATAATTCGGACGCGTGCTGCGGCCGGCCACCGACTTGAACAGGGCGATGATCTGCTGCCGCGGTTGCCCCGGATGGCGCGCGACCACCTCGTCCCACCACTGCCAATACGTCTCGTTGCGGGACTTGAGATACGCTTCGACCAGGGCGTCCTTGGACGGAAAATTCCGGTACAGGCTCATCTTGGTGGCACCGGCGGCGGCGACGATCGCCTCGACGCCGACCGCGCGGATGCCCTGGCGGTAGAACAGATCCATGGCGACGTTGAAAATGCGCTCGCGCGCCGGCTTGTCGGCGGGTGCGGCGAGGTCGGATGGAACGGTGGCGGACCGGGCGGACATGGGCCTCATCTCCAAAGTGCTTGACATGTTACCGACCGCTCCGTAGCGTGTCAATCACAAGAGACGTACCGGTCAGTAACATTCCAATTTAATCAGCCTCCTAGGGGTTTCTAATGCAGCTCGTCGCGCGTTGGATTGCGCCGCGGTTCCACTATGGCTGGGTCGTGGTCGGCTTGACCTTTCTCACGCTGCTGGCGGCAGCCGGCGTGCGGGCCACGCCGAGCGTCCTGATCATTCCGCTCGAGCAGACCTTCGGCTGGGACCGCGCGACCATCTCGATGGCGCTGTCGGCGAGCCTGTTCCTGTTCGGCTTCATGGGGCCGTTCGCCGGGGCATCGATGCAAAGCCTGGGCGTGCGCCCGACGGTGCTGACCGCCTTGACCCTGATCGTGATCGCGGTCTTCGCCAGCACGTTCATGACGGCGCCCTGGCAATTCGTCGTCACCTGGGGTCTTCTCGTCGGCATCGGCACCGGCTGCATGGCGCAGGTGCTGAGCGCCACTGTCGCCAACCGCTGGTTCGTCCAGCGGCGCGGCGTGGTGATCGGCTTGCTGTCGGCGAGCACGGCCACCGGGCAGCTCGTGTTCCTGCCGATGCTGGCATCGGTCGCGGAATCGATCGGCTGGCGCGCCGTCATCTACATTGTGGGTGCGGCGGCGGCGCTGGTGATTCCACTCATTTATTGGTTCATGCCGGAGCGGCCGTACGACCTCAGATTGCCCCTCTATGGCGGTGTCGCGGCGGAGGCCCCGCCGACCCGGATCAGCCACAATCCGATCGTGGTCGCCTTCCAGGCCCTCGGTCGCGGCGCCAAGCACCGCGACTTCTGGCTGCTGTTCGGCGGCTTCTACGTCTGCGGTCTGTCGACCAACGGCCTGATCGGCACGCATCTGATCGCGGCCTGTTTCGACCAGGGCATCCCCGAGGTGAACGCCGCCGGGCTGCTCGCGATGATGGGCGTCTTCGACCTCATCGGCACGACGTTGTCGGGCTGGCTGTCGGACCGCTGGAGCAACCGCTGGCTGCTGTTCTGGTATTACGGCCTGCGCGGCCTGTCGCTGATCTATCTGCCGTTCACGGGCTACACGTTCTACGGGCTGTCGCTGTTCGCCGTGTTCTATGGCCTCGACTGGCTGGCGACCGTGCCGCCGACCGTGCGGCTGACCAACGACATCTTCGGCAAGCAGGACGCGCCGATCCTGTTCGGCTGGATCTTCACCGGCCATCAGATCGGCGCCGCCACGGCCGCGTTCGGCGCCGGGTTCCTGCGCACCTCGCTCAACACCTATCTCGAGGCCTTCGTCATCGCCGGTCTCGCGTGTGGCGGCGCGGCTCTGATGTCGCTGGCGATCGGCCGCCGACCCAAGGCCGGGGTGCCGGCGGGTGCCGCCGCAGGCGCCGCCGCTCGCTAGGTCCGCGCCCGTTTAGGAGCGGGCGGGCCTAGGAATATAGGCGAGGGCGATCCCCGCCGCGCGCCAATTAAGCTTTGCCGAAGCCCGGCAAACCGGCTAATCAGGCGCGCCCGTTCCCTTTAGAATCGTGTCGATGGGGAATCGATGACCGAGCTTGCCCGGCGCGCGCTGCTGCCGGCCGGCCTGCGCGACGTTCTG
>DASWFO010000276.1:0-6864 GCA_036394195.1 Alphaproteobacteria bacterium
GCTCCTCGACGCTGATCTTGTCGCCGGGGTTGTAGCGGTTGCCGTCGACGAACAGCTCACGCACGAAGGTATAGGCGTCTCCGCTGAGATTGGAGCGCCGAAGCTTCTTCACATTCCACTCCTTGGTCCGCTATGTCGCCGCCGGCTGTTGTGCGGGGGCCGATCGGCGAATCGCATGTTTCATCCCACGGGCGTAGCTCTTAAGGAAAAACCGCCGGTCATTCAAGGGCGCTTGGGCCCGTCGAACGTCCACCGTCGATCGTCTGAAGCATATCCGGAATGCGGGTGAATTTCTCCCGCGGCTTGCCCTTCGGCTCGCCGCGGGCCCGCTCGACCAGGTCAATCGCCTGCCAGCCGGCATAGGACACGGGCCGCAGGCCGCGCGCCTGCAACGCCGGCAACAGGCCGGCGGAGCCCGGCCGCGGCGACAGATCGAGACCGGCCAGATCCTCGACAATTGCGGCCACCGTTTCGACGCTGTCCGCCCGGTTCGTGCCGATGATTCCGGTGGGCCCGCGCTTGATCCAGCCCGTGACATAAAGACCCGGAACCGGCGCCTCGCGGTCAAGCACGCGGCCCTTGCGGTTGGGTACAGTTCCGGTCCCTTCGTGGAACACGATCCCCGGCAACGGCGTACCCTTGTAGCCGATGCTGCGGAAGACGAGCTGACACGGCAGCTCGACCGTCTCGGAGGCGGCGATCGCAACCTGCCGGAACGGCTCGCCCTGCAGCCGGTTCCGCGCCAAGGTGATCGTCTCGACCCGTCCGGGTCCACTGAACCGCAGCGGTGTCGCCAGAAACCGGAAGCACAGCCGGCGGCCACCCGCGCCGGCCGGAATGCCGGCGAAGCCACGGAGGACATCGACATTCTTCCGGTTCTCGTCGCCGCGCGGATCGGCGAGCTCCGCCTGGCAGGCGCCGTTCAGCTCGAGATCGCCGGCGGCGATCGATACGGCGCAGCCGCGGATCTTGCCGAGCTCCTTCAGCTCGACGGACGTGAATTTCGCCTGCGCCGGGCCGCGCCGCCCGATGATATGGATCTCGCGCACCCGGCTTTCCGCCAGGACCTCCAGCGCATGCTCGGCAATGTCGGTCCGCCGAAGGTCGTCGACCGGGGTTGCCAGGATACGGGCGACGTCCGCGGCCACATTCCCTTGGCCGATCACCGCCGCGGTTTCCCCGGACAGGTCGAACACGCGGTCGCGATAATCGGGATGGCCGTTGTACCAGCCGACGAACTCGGTCGCGGTGTGGCTGCCGCGGAGATCCTCGCCCTGAATGCCGAGACGGCGGTCGGCGTCGGCGCCGTTGGCGAAGATCACCACGTGATACGCCGCCTGGAGGTCGGCGACGGCTATGTCGCGGCCGACCGTCACGTTGCCGATGAACGAGAAGCCCGGCGAGCGGGCGATCTTGTCGTAGACCAGGATCACCTGCTTGATCTTGGGATGGTCCGGGGCGACCCCACCGCGCACCAGGCCGAACGGCGTCGGCAGCCGGTCGAACATGTCCACGGCGGCGCCCGGCTTGGCGCGCAGCAGCGCTTCCGCCGCGTAGAAGCCGCTCGGTCCGCTGCCGACAATCGCGACCTGCAGCGTCCCGCTCTGCGGCATCGAACGAAGGCCCGCCCGGCTAGTAGCCGAGCTCGGCGCGCCGCTGCTCGGCGGTGGGCAGCGGATCCTGCTTCTGGTCGATCACCGGCAGGGCGCGCGACTTCTCGGCATTCACCACGATCCAGTGTTGCTTGTCGGCGGGGAGATCGTCTTCACCGAAGATCGCCTTCACCGGGCACACCGGGATGCAGGCGCGGCAGTCGATGCAGATGTCGTTGTCGATGTAGACCATGTCGGCATCGGCGTGAAAACACGCGACCGGGCACACCGCGACGCATTCCGTGAACCGGCATCGCTGGCAGTTGTCCGTCACCACGATCGTCATCAAGGCCCTCCCGTGTCGATGCCACGCCGCCGCTGAACCTCATCAAGATTAGGCGAGCAGGCCGTAGAAATCAAACATGAAACATGAAACTCTCGGGCACCCGCGGAGCGCCGGAAATCCCCGTCTGGCAAGGATTTACGGGGATGTGCGGTGGGGCTGCCGCGCCGACGGCGTTGACTCTGGCAGGGTTTCGCGAAATCATCGTGACATAAAACATGAAAGCTTGGCGCGCGCCCGCCACAAGTCGGTGCGGCCCGGCGGCTACACGCGACAGGGGAGATCGGGAGATGCGGGCTTCCAGCCAGATCAGATTCGCATGCCACGCCATGGTCGTTGCCGCCGGTCTGCTGTGGGCCGCGGCACCGGCGGGCGCCCAGCAACCGATCAAGCTCGGCTTTTTCGGCCCGCTGACCGACCGCTTCGCCGCCCTCGGCATCGACGCCAAGAAGGGTGCCGATCTGGCGATCAAGCTCGCCAACGACGCCGGCGGCGTGAATGGGCGCAAGATCGAGCTGGTCGCCTATGACGACCGCGGCAACCGGACCGAGTCCATCGCGGTGGTCCGCAAGATGATCGAGCAGGACAACGTCGTCGCCATCGTCGGCGGGTCGCTCAGCCTAACCAGCATCGCGTCCGCACCGGTCGCGAACGAAGAAAAGGTGCCGATGGTGGCTGCCTACTCCAACGCCGTCGGCGTGGTGAAGGGCAACGACTATGTGTTCCGCTGGGCAAGCGTCGCCGACGTGCAGGGCTGGGTGATGGCCCATCACGCCGTGCAGGAGCGCGGCTACAAGAAGTTCGCGCTCCTGATGCAGGACGAGGAATACGGCCGCGGCATCATCAACGGCGCCGAGCAGGGGCTGAAGAAGCTCGGCGGCGAAGTGGTGTACAAGAAGGCGTTCCCGCCCACCGAGCGCGAATTCCGCGCCATCATGACCGAGATCAAGGCGTTGAACGTCGACGCCGTGCTGATGAGCGGGCTCGGCCCCGTGCTGACCGCGGGCGGCCGCCAGGGCTACGAGATCGGCGTGTTTCCGAAGGCCCAGCTGTATGTCGGCTGCGACCTCAACGAGGCGGACTGGTTCACCGGCATCGGCGAGAACGGCGACGGCACCATCGGCACGCTGGAGTTCATCACCCCCACCGACAATGCGATCACCAAGAAGTTCATGGCCGACTACGAGGCGGCCTACAAAGAGAAGATCATCACCCACGAGGCGGGGCTCGCCTACGACGCGACGCGGCTGATCATCGACGCCATGAAGCGCGGCGGCGTCGATCGCGAAGGCATCCGCAAGGCGCTCGCCGAGACGAAGTCGTTCACGAACCTCTCCGGCGTCAAAATCTCCTATACCGAGCTGCGCGAGCCCATGCTGCCGATCGCGCTTGGCCGCTGGGACAAGGCGAGCCAGCAGATCAAGCTGATGAAGTTCGTGGAAGACCCGGCGCTGATCGATCCGCGGCCCTGGTACCAGTACTACAAGTAGGCAGCGGTACGATGGCCGAGCGGGACTCGACCCTGGCGTAGAGAAGCATCGCTTCGATGAACGCGACCGTGCTCGGGCAGCAGCTGGTGAACGCGCTGGCCCTGGGGTCGGTCTATGCCATGATCGCGGTCGGCCTGGCGATGATCTATGGCGTGCTGCGCATCCTGCATATCGCGCATGCCGGCATCTATACCGCCGGGGCCTATCTCGGCCTTCTGGCCTTCCGGGAAACCGGCAACCTGGTGATCGCCCTCATCGTTGCAATGACCGCGGCGGCCCTGCTCGGCGCCTTGATCGAGCGCTTCATCTACCGCCCGATGCTGGCACGGCCGCGCATCGTGGCCCTGATCGCCAGCATCGGGCTGTTCATCTGCCTGTCCGACCTGTTCCGCATCCTGGCCGGGCCGCACCAGCTGGCGTTCGACGTGCCGGAGCTCGCCGGCCGGTACACGGCCGGCGGAATCACGGTGTCCGGCATCGACCTGGTCATCCTCGGCGGCACGGCGGCAATCTTCGTGGCCCTCTGGTTCGTCATCCGCAAGACCTCAATGGGGTTTGCGATCCGCGCGGTGGCTCAGGACGTCGAGACGGCGAAGACCATGGGGATCGACGTCGACCGCAGCGTCTCGCGCGTGTTCATGATCGGCTCCGCCATCGCCGCGTTCGGCGGCGTCGCCGTCGCCATCCTGTACAACGCCGTCTACACGACCATGGGCGACATGATCGGCTACAAGGGCTTGGCGCTGATCGTGATCGGCGGCTTCGGCAGCATCTCGGGGGCGGTGCTCGCCGCCTTCCTGCTCGGCTTTGCCGAGACCGCACTCACCACCTATATGGACCTGCCGCTGTCGCGCGAGGGCATCGCCATGCTGATGCTGGTGCTGCTCATCCTGATCCGGCCGCAAGGGCTGCTCGGCAAGGCCTGACCCATGCTCGACGCCTACACCATAACCATCCTGTCGCTGATGGGCATCTGGAGCATCGTGGCACTGGGGCTGAACGTGATCACCGGCTATGCCGGCCAGTTCAATCTCGGCATCGGCGTCTACATGGGCACCGGCGCCTATACGACGGCCATGCTGACGACGGCCGCCGGCTTCTCGTTCTGGGAGGCGCTGCCGCTGGCGGTGGCCGCCGCGGCCCTCATGGGCTTCATCACCGGCCTGCCGGCGCTGCGGGTGCGCGAGGATTCTCTGGCCGTCCTCACCATCGGCATGGTGTTCGTCTTCGAATCCCTGCTCGTCTACCTGCCCTATTTCGGCGGACCGCTCGGCATCGGCCGCATCGCGCGCGTCAGTTTCGGCGGCGACGCCGTCGGCAAGGAAGGATACCTGCTCATCATCCTGGCAGCGCTGGCACTGACCATCGCGGCAACGCTCTATCTCAAGCGGGCGTGGATCGGCCTCGCCTGGGAAAGTGTGCGCGAGAACGAGCTCGCGACCAGCGTGATCGGCATCCATCCGGCCCGCTTCAAGCTCTACGCCTTCACCATCGGCGCGGCGTTCGCCGGGCTCGGCGGAGTTCTGTACGCGCATTTCACCCGCTACGTGACCCCGTACGATTTCGGCTTCCTGCCGTCGATCTACGTTCTCGCGATGGTCGTGCTGGGCGGCCTCGGCACCATCCGCGGGGCGGTGTTCGGCGCCTGCTTCCTGACCCTCCTGCCCGAGCTGTTCCGGTTCGTTCAGGACTATCGCAACCTGATCTACGGCATGGCCCTGGTGCTGCTCATGCTGTACGAGCCGCGCGGCCTGTTGGGCGACGGCAGCTTTGTCTGGCGCCACGCCAAAGCAGCCGCGACCCGCCTGCGGGCACTGCTCTGGCACGGCCGACAATATGCTGCAAACCCGTAACCTGACGCGGCGCTTCGCCGGCCTGACGGCGGTCGGCGGCGTCGACCTGGACGTCGCGGCGGGCGAGATCTTCGGTGTCATCGGACCGAACGGCGCCGGCAAGACCACGTTCTTCAATCTCCTGAGCGGCGTCTTTCCGTGCACCGCCGGCGAGATCCTGTTCAAAGGGCAGCCGATCCACCGCCTGCCGCCGCACCGCATCGCCCGGCTGGGCATCGGCCGCACGTTCCAGATCGTGCGGCCGTTCGGCGATTTGAGCGTGATCGAAAACGTGCTGGCCGGCCTGGGAGCCCGCTTCTGCACCGGCGTCCTGCCAGCGCTGGGATCGCATCACCGCAAGCGCCATCGCGACGCGGCACGGGCTCTCCTCGCGCGCACGGCGCTGGCCCCTTACGAGGCCGAGATCGCGCGCAACCTGCCGCTGGGCCTGTTGCGCCGCCTCGAGATCGCCCGCGCCCTCGGCCTGCAGCCGGACCTGCTGCTGCTCGATGAATCGTTTTCCGGCCTCAGCCACAAGGAGGCGGCGTCGCTGGTCGAGCTCGTGCGCGAGCTGCGCCGCGACGGCATGACCATCCTGCTGATCGAGCACAACATGCAGATCACGATGCAGCTGTGCGACCGGCTGGCCGTGCTCGACCGCGGCGAGAAGATCGCCGAAGGCACACCCGAAGAGATCCGCCGGAACAAACGGGTGATCGAGGCGTATCTCGGACAGGAAGCCCATGCTTGAGATCCGCGACCTGCACGTCGCCTACGGCCATGTCCGGGCGCTGAGCGGTGTCTCCCTGACCGTGCCCGCGGGCAGCGTGTTCGCGGTGCTGGGCGCCAACGGCGCCGGCAAGACGACGCTGCTCCGCAGCATCCTCGGCCTCGTCAGCGCCAGCGGGACCATCCGCTTTGCCGAGTCCGACCTGGCGACGGTGCCGACCTTCGAGCGCATCCGCCGCGGCATCGCTCTGGTGCCCGAGGGCCGCCGGCTGTTCCCGGATTTCACAGTCGAAGAGAACCTGCGCATCGGCGCGTTCAACCGCACCGACCGCGCCGAGGTCGAGCGCGACATCGATGACCTGTGCGACATGTTCCCGGTGCTCCGCAGCCGCTATCGGCAAAGTGCGCGCACCCTCTCGGGCGGCGAGGGCCAGATGCTGGCGATCGGCCGCGCACTGCTGTCGCGGCCGCGGCTCCTCCTGCTGGACGAGCCCTCGGTCGGCCTGATGCCGATCGCGGTGGCCGAGATCTTCCGGATGATCGGCGAGGTCCCGCGGCAGCGCGGGATCACGGTGCTGCTGGTCGAGCAGAACGCGCGCAAGGCGCTCGCCATCGCCGACCGGGCGGCGGTGCTGGAGCTCGGCCAGCTCGTGTTCCAGGGCGATGCCGCCGGCGTCGCCGCCGATCCGCGCATCCAGGAGGCATATCTGGGGGCGGCGTGAGCGCCACGGATTTGAACCACGGAGACACATATGTGGACGGCCCCCGGCCTGCAAGAAAGAAGCGATGATATGATCGGTTGCTTGCGGTCATATGTCCGGCCTGTTTGTGCGGCCGTGCATAGACCGCTGGCCCAGATGGGGTGAGCAGATCGGGTC
>DASWFO010000277.1:0-19089 GCA_036394195.1 Alphaproteobacteria bacterium
AGCGGAATGGTCCCGATGTACTTGCTGATGAGCGCCTTCCATTCGGCGCCCTGGCTGAAGCTGATCTCAACCCGACAAAGCGGCGACCGCCGGTTCTGATGCAGAGGCGCTAATGGTCAGCGGTACCGGGAGAGGAAGCGCGCGGCACCGTGCGCCTGAAAACCGGAATTTTGCAGAGTTTTCAGCTAAGCGGCCGCGCGATTTTTGGCCAATTTTATCCGAGACGAGACGTATCGTCTCGATGTGAGAAAATTAAAGTGCGCTACTCGGCAGCGTCGCGGGTGCCGAGCCAGGCGTCGAGGTCGGCGAGGGCGCGGGCGCTCAGCTGGCGCTTGCGATCGTCGCCGCGGAGCTTCTTCCTCGGCTCGGGGTTTTCGGCCAAGGGCGGGAACAGCCCGAAATTGCAGTTCATCGGCTGGAAGCTGCGCGCGTCGGCGCCGCCGGTGACGTGCGCCAGCAACGCGCCCAGGGCCGTGGTGGCGGGCGGCCGGGGCAGGGCCGTACCCAGCCGCTCCGCGGCGGCAAAGCGGCCGGCGAGCAGGCCGATCGCGGCACTCTCCACATAGCCCTCGACGCCGGTGATCTGGCCGGCAAAGCGCAGCCGCGGCTCGGCCTTGAGCCTGAGGGTCGTGTCGAGCAGGCGCGGCGAATTCAGGAACGTGTTTCGATGGAGGCCGCCGAGCCGGGCGAACTCCGCGTTCTCGAGCCCGGGAATGGTGCGGAAGATGCGCTTCTGCTCGGTGTGCTTGAGCTTGGTCTGGAAGCCCACGATGTTGAACAACGTGCCGAGCGCATTGTCCTGGCGCAGCTGGACGACGGCATAGGGGCGGCGGCCGGTGCGCGGATCGGTGAGCCCCACCGGCTTCATCGGCCCGAAGCGCAGGGTGTCGACGCCGCGCGCCGCCATCACCTCGATCGGCAGGCAGCCTTCAAAATAGGGCGTCGAGCTCTCCCACTCCTTGAACTCCGTCTTGTCGCCCGCGAGCAGGGCCGTGATGAAGCCCTGATAGGCATCCTTCTCCAGCGGGCAGTTGACGTAATCGGCACCGTCGCCGCCCAGTCCTGAGAGACCCGGGCCGCTTTTGTCGTAGCGGGACTGGAACCAGGCTTTGGAGAAATCGATGCTCTCGCGGTAGACGATCGGCGCGATCGCGTCGAAGAACGCGAGCGCGTCCTCGCCGGTGAGGCGCCGGATCGCCTCGGCCAGCGCGGGCGACGTCAGCGGCCCGGTGGCGACGATCACGTTGTCCCAGTCGGCCGGCGGCGGCCCGGCGACCTCCTCGCGCGCGATCTGGGCGAGGGGTTCGGCGGCGAGTGCGGCGGTCACGGCAGCGGCGAAGCCGTCGCGATCGACCGCCAGCGCCGAGCCCGCGGGGACGCGATGTGCGTCGGCGGCGCGGAGGATCAACGAGCCGCAGCGCCTGAGCTCGGCATGCAGCAGGCCGACGGCATTGGCGGCGCTGTCGTCGGAGCGGAAGGAGTTGGAGCACACGAGCTCGGCCAGCCGGTCGGTGGCATGCGCTTCGGTGCGCCGCTCGGGGCGCATCTCGTGGAGCACCACCGGCACGCCGGCGCGGGCAAGCTGCCACGCCGCCTCGGCGCCGGCCAACCCACCGCCGATGACGTGCACAGGCGTTAACCCTCTTGGCATGCGAATGAGATATCTTCCCGCGCTCTCCGATTCAACCATAGACGCCGCTCGCCGCCGGCGCCGGGAGATTTTCATGCACAAGTCGCACAACCCGCCGAACGTCCCCAAGCCGGGAAGCTATCATCACGGCGTCGAGGTCGCGCCGAACGCCCGCTGGCTCTACATCTCCGGCCAGCTCGGGATGACCCCCGACGGCAAGGTGCTCGACGGCACCGCGGCGCAGGCCGAGCAGGCGTGGATGAATATCAAGAACATCCTGGCCGCGGCGGGGATGGGCGTCGAAAACCTGGTGAAGGTCACCACCTTCATCATCAATCCGGCCGATGTCGGCGTCGTCCGCGCGGCGCGTGAGAAGGTCCTGGGCGGGGTGCGGGCCGCCTCGACCCTGCTGGTCATTCAGGCACTTGCCAGCCCGGAGTACCGCATTGAAATAGAAGCTGTGGCGGCAAAGAGTTAGCTTTGACGGAAAGACTCGGTTAACCACGCGCGCCGTAGCATGCGGGGGAACATGATCGGGACTCCATGACGCCACGAAGACGCCGCCCGGGCCTGCTCGGGATCGTGCTTGCGGCGAGCGCGCTGTCGCTCGCGCCGCTGGCGCATGCGTGGGCGCAGGCCCCGGCGCCGCAGCCGCCCGCGGCCCCGGCCGCCGCCCCCGCCGCGGTGCCGGCGCCAGCGCCGCAGATCCTCAAGCCCGTGGTGATCAACCCGGAGGACCTGCAGTTCATCAACGCCGAGGCGCAGTTCCGCGCCCACAACTATTATCCGGCCTATCTCCAGCTGCTGCCGCTCGCCCACCGCGGCGACGCGCGGGCTGCCTATCTGGTGGGCGTGATGGCCGACAACGGCCTCGGGCCGGTGCAGCTCGACCCGAAAGACGCGGCGCAGTGGTACCGGGCGGCGGCGGAGAAGAATCACCCCGACGCGCAGTTCGCGCTGGCCAACGCCTACAGCATCGGGCGCGGCGTGCCGGTCGACCCGCGGCAGGCCGTCAACTGGATCACCCGGTCCGCCGGCAACGGCAATATCGACGCGATGCTGGCGCTGGTCGGGATGCACCAGATCGGAATCACCGTCCCGCGCGACCCGGCGCAGGCCGCGGCGTGGACGCGTCGCGCCGCTGAAAGCGGCAGCGTGCAGGCGCTCTATCTTTATGCCGTGCGGGTGCAGACCGGCGACGGCGTGCCGACGAACGAACAGGAGGCGCTGGCGTGGTTCCAGCGCGCGGCGATGCGCGGCCATCCGGCGGCGCAGCTGGTCCTGGGTTCGGCGGTCGGCGACGGATTGAACACGCCGTCCGAGCAGAACGTCGACGCCCTCATGTGGCTGACCCTGGCCGGGCAGCGCGGGCAGGGCGAGATTCAAACAACCGCGGCCCAGCTCCGGCGCACGCTGCAGGCGAACATGATGCCGAGCGACGTCATCGAGGCGACAAGGCGCGCCCGCGCCTGGAAGCCATGGGCGCAGTTCGCCGGGCTGAAGCCGGATCCGGCCTTCGATCTTCCGGGCGGGCTCAACAATCCGACGCCGCCGAAGCCGGCCGCCGCCGCGGGAAACGCCCCGGCGAATCGCGGGGCACCGGCGGCAGGGGGCAGAGGAGGGTGAGGCGATGAGTGACGAGGCGGCCGCGGCGAAAAGCGGCTGGGGCAAGCGGGGACCGGCGATTCCAGGCCGACAGGTCGAGTTCGAGGTCCAGGCTTATTATGAAAAGCATTGGGTGACCGAAGGACACTTCGAGCACGAGAAGGAGGCGATCGCCTTCGCCAAGTCGCTGTTCAGCGACGAGAAGGTCGAAGAGGTCAAGATCACCCGTTTCCGCGGCATGATGGGCGGCGGGCTCTCGCTGAAGAAGGAGATCTTCACCGAGAAGCGGGCGGTCAAGCCGAAGAAGGCGATCACGCTGTCGAGCAAGATCACCGAGGGCCGGGTCTGCGCCACGATGCAGGACTTCATGGGGCTCGAAGCGCGCATCGTGATGAACCGCGTGCTGCGCGAGTTCCTCGACCACATGGTGATCACGCCGACCGAGCTGCTGCACAATTTCAGCTACCAGAAGAAGCTCGACAGCCTCGGCCTCATCGATGCCGCGGTGTCGCAGCTCGCCCAGACCCAGTCGGCCGCCGGACACGGCGACGTCAAGAGCCGGCTGGACGCGATCTACAAGCTGGTCGAAGAGGTGCGCTCGAAGGCGCAGGAGACGATGTCGGAGCGGCGCCGGATCCCGGTGCTGGCCGAGAAGGAATACGCGAAATTCTGCCAGCGGGTCGACGCGGTCTATCCGCCGGACGATCGCGACTACATGATCAAGACCGGGCTGACGAATTATCTCAACGGGTCGCCGAGCCTCGCCGAGAAGCTCGAGCAGATCGCGGCCCTGGTCACCGACGACGTCGACAACGCCAAGGTGGCGCATCTCGACGACCTGATCGCCGACCTGTTCGGCGCCGGCTCGCTGGTCCAGGACATGCTGGGCCAGCAGCCGAGCCTCGGAGCGGCGCTGGGCCTGCTGGCCGACCTGGTCATCGGCCGGCTCGACATGGCGAAGGCGAAGTCGCCGACGCCGCAGCTGCAGACCATCCATCGCCTGCTGAACGGCCGGGGCATGCTCGGCAGCAAGGCGGTGCTGCTCGACCGGCTGCGCCGCGAGACCGCGACCGCCAAGCCGCTGTCGCGCTCGCCCAACCCCACCCATGAGCGCGATGAGCTCAACCGCTTCGACGCCAAGCTCAAGGACGACAAGGGCAACTATCTGCTCGGCGCCGATTTCGAGCAGCTGATCACCAAGCGCTCGCAAGCCATCCGCCGCTCGCAGCTGCAGAACCTGGGCATCGCCACCTAATCCGTCATTGCGAGCGAAGCGAAGCAATCCAGCTGGATCGTTTCGTCGCTGCCGCTCCTCGCGATGACGAGACGTACGACCTAGCCGGCTCTCCCCGCGTTCGCTAACATCGCCGCAAAAGAGCGAGGAGATGACGATGCGGCTGACAAGACTTCTGGCGACCGGCGTGGCCATGGCACTGGCCCTGTCCGCCGCCCCCTTCTCGGTCAGCCCCGCGCGGGCCGAAGTGAACGAGGTCCGGATCTCGAAGGGCTTCGGCGTGCATTACCTGCCGATGTACGTCATCCAGCACGAGAAGCTGGTGGAGAAGCACGCCGCCGCGGCCGGACTTGGCCACGTCACCGTGCAATGGCCGACGATCGACGGCGGCAACGTGATCAACGACGCGATGCTGGCGGGTGCCCTCGACATCGCCTCGCTGGGCGTCCCGGGCTTCCTGACCCTGTGGGCGAAGGCCAAGGGCAATCCCAGGCTCGAAGTGGTCGGCCTGTCCGCGATCAGCCTCGGCTCGATGTACCTCAACACCCGCAATCCTAGGATCAACTCGCTGCGCGACTTCACCGAGGCCGACAAGATCGCCATGCCCGGCATCAAGACCTCCTATGCGGCGGTGGTCCTTCAGATGATGGTCGCCAAGGAATTCGGCGAGCAGAACTACGACAAGCTCGACCCGCTCACGGTCGGCTTGCCGTATCCCGAAGCCGTTACGGCGCTCCTGTCCGGCAAGACCGAGATCGACGCGCATGTCGCCTCGCCGCCGTTCTCGTTCATGGAGCTCGACAACAAGAACATCCATCGCGTGTTCAACTCGGCCGATGTATTCGGGCCGACCCTGGTGATCATGGCGCACACGACGCGCGCTTTTTATGAGAAGAACCCCAAGCTCAGCGCCGCCTTCATCGCCGCGGCGACCGAGGCGACGCAGCTGATCGCGAAGGACAAGCGCGCCGCCGCGCGGATGTACAACGACCTGGCGACCGTGAGGTCGTCGGAAGACGAGATCCTGCGCATCCTGAACGACCCCGACACGCGGTTCACGACGACGCCGGACGGCTTCATGCTGTTCGCCGATTTCATGTACCGGGTGGGCACGATCAAGCAGAAGCCCGCGGCCTGGACCGATGCCTTCGTGCCCGAGCTCGCCTCGCTGCCGGGTCATTGATGGCTGAGGCCTCCCACGACAACCGCTATACGCGGCGCATCGCGGAGTTCGTCGCCGGGCTCCGCTACGAGCATATCCCTGAGGAGGTGCGGGCGCGGATCAAGCTCCTGATCCTCGATGCGCTGGGCTGCGCGCTCTATGGCGCCAGGCTCGAATGGTCGCGCATCCTCCTGACCACCCTGGAGCGGCTCGACAGCTCGCGCGGCTGCCGCGTCTGGGGGACCGGCCAGCTGCTGTCGGCGCCGCACGCCGCCCTGGTCAACGGCACGCTGGTGCAGAGCTTCGAGCTCGACGACGTGCACCGCCAGGGCGTGCTGCATGTCGGCGCCGTCACCTTGCCGCCGCTGCTGGCCGTCGCCGAGCTGCGGCCGGGGTTGAGCGGCCGCGACCTGCTGACCGCCGCCGTCGCCGGCTACGAGATCGGGCCGCGCGTCGGCATCTGCATGGGACCCGAGCATATCGGGCAGGGCTGGCATTCGGGCGCGACCTTGGGCGTGTTCTCGGCCGCCGCCGGGGCCGCGGCGGCGCTGCGCCTGCCCCCGGACAAGGCGGTGCATGCGCTGGGCATCGCCGGCACCCAGGCCTCGGGCCTGATGGCGGCGCAGTACGGCGCCATGGTGAAGCGCATGCACGCCGGACGCGCGGCGCAGAGCGGGCTTTACGGCGCCCTGCTCGCGGAAGGCGGGTTCACCGGCATCGTCGACGTCTTCGAAAGCGAGTATGGCGGGTTCTGCACGACGTTCTCGCGCTCCGCCGACCGCTTCGACCGCGCGGAGCTGGTGCGCGGCCTCGGCGAGCGCTTCGAGACCCTGCGGATCGCGCTGAAGTTCTACTCTTGCGTCGGCAGCAGCCATACCACGCTGGATGCGATCCGGGCCCTTCAGGCGCGGCATCCGTTCGGCCCGGACGACGTCGACCGGATCGTCGTGCATGGCAGCCAGGCCACGGTCGACCATGTCGGCTGGCCCTATCGGCCGGAGGGGCTGACCTCGGCGCAGCTCAATCTGCCGTTCTGCGCCGCGACCCTGCTGCTCGAAGGCGACGCCTTCGTCGACCAGTTCACCGAGGCCTGCGTGACCGATGCGCGCCGCACGGCCCTCGGCGGCCGCATCGTGGTGGTTCACGACCCGGCGATCACCGCGCGCGGCGGCAAATTCCGGCACATGGTTCGGGTCGAGGCATACCTCAAGGACGGGACGCGTCTGGACGAGACGGTGGAAGCGGCACGCGGCAGCGAGGACCGGTTCGCCAGCGACGCCGACGTGATCGCCAAGTTCCGCAAACTGGCCGTGCACGCGCTGCCGGACCGGCAGGCGGCGCGGATCGTCGATATGATCATGACCCTGGACGATGTGGCCGACGCCGCAGCACTTCCGCAGGCGCTGGCGCTGCAGTGAACGGCCGATGAAGGAGACCGACGTGACCCCACGACAGGCCTTGCGCAAGCTGATCGCCGGAAAGCGCTACGTGATGGCGCCCGGCGCGTACGACACCCTGACCGCGCGGCTGGTCCAGCTTGCCGGCTTCGAGGCGGTCTATCTCACCGGCGGCGGCTACGCGCGCTCGAACGGCTATCCCGATCTCGGGCTCCTGACCATGAGCGAGATCGTGGCGTGGCTGAACCGCACCGTGGAGGCGGTCGAGATCCCGGTGATCGCCGACATGGACAACGGCTACGGCAACGCCACCAACGTGATCCGCGCCGTGCGCGAGTTCGAGAAGGCCGGTGTCGCCGGCTTCCATCTCGAGGACCAGGTGGCGCCGAAGAAATGCGGCCACTACGAGGGCAAGGCGGTGGTCACCGCCCACGAGATGACCGGCAAGATCAAGGCCGCGGTCGACACGCGGCGCGACCAGGACATGCTGATCATCGGGCGCACCGATGCGCGGGCACTCGAAGGCTTGCAGGCCGCGATCGACCGCGCGAACGCGTATCTCGAGGCCGGCGCCGACGTCGCGTTCGTCGAGGCGCCGCAGACGGTCGAGGAGATCGCCGCCATCCCCAAGGCGGTGAAGGGCCCGGTGCTGATCAACATCTTCGAAGGCGGCAAGACGCCGGTGGTGCCGGCCTCGAAGCTCGAGGCGATGGGCTACCGGATCGGGATCTATCCCTCGCAGACGCACCGCGCCGCCATCCGCGCCGCCCAGGACGTGCTGAAGCTCTTGAAGGAGCAGGACGGCGACGCCCTGCAAATGGAGGGTCGCATGGCCACCTTCGCCGACCGCGAGGCGGCGGTCGACACCAAGCGCTGGGCGGCGCTGGAGCGGAAGTATCTTTCCGAGGAGTGACCGTCGGTTCCCCTCGTGGTCGAAGCGGTATACAGACCCGGCGGACGGAAGCGCGGGGCGAAGCAGCGATGAGCGGTCGCGGGTTGGATTTCTACGTCGTTTTTGGCGCGAAAGTCGGCGAGGGCGGTGTGCCTAGCGGCACCTTGCGCCGGCGCGTCGAGGGCGCATTTGCATTAGGCGGATCGAGACCAGAATCGCGTTATCTGGTGACCGGCGGCCTGGGGCGGCATCCGCCGGCCGAGGCGGATGTCATGGCGCGGCTGCTCATCGAACTCGGCGTTCCGGTGGACCAGATTATCCTGGAGCGCGAAGGCCTCGATACGCTTTCATCTGCCCGCATCTGTGCGGGCATTCTTGCGTCCCGCGGCGATGTCGCCCGGACGATCGTCTGTTCCAGCCCGTATCACAATTTTCGCTGTCATATGTTGCTGCGGATGATGGGAATACAAGCTGAGCGGGGCGCGATGCCGAGCGACCGGCCGGCGCTCGGGGTCGCGAAGTGGCTTTTTTATTGTCTACGTGAGGTTGTAGCACTACCTTACGACTTACTTCTGGTAGTCATGAGGGCGATCTGAGGAATCCAAAACTCATAGGGGGCGACCATGTTGCGCAGGCAAGCCGGTTGGCGTCTGTATTTCGCTGTTTTCGCCGTTGCGGTCGCGCCATGGATCAGTTGCAGCACAACGGCTCGTGCCGAAGACGACAAGACTAAATTCGAGCGCGCAGAGAAGGCCGTCTCTCTCCTGCAGCAGGTTTGCCTGAGCAATTATCAGGCATCGGCCGGTCTCAACATCAATGCCGACGTTGGATCGCTGAAGAAAATCTTCACCGCCGGCATCAAAGGCAATGTGAGCGCCAAAGCCGTCGCCGAACAGGTGCGCGGCGCCGTCGATTTCATCGATGAGAAGCTCAAGAAGGATCAAAACGACGCCATTCGTGCGTGCATGGCACCGTATATCAAAGAGATCGTGGATTCGGTGCTGGTGTCGAGCAGCCGCCCGTTGATCAGGCTGCGGTTCAAATACGCGTTCGCGGCCGATCCGGCGACCGACAGCTATTTCCTTCTGGACCGCCTCTACCTGCAGGTGAGCTCGACCCCGCAATTCACGAGTCTCGATGACATCATTCTTCGCCAACCGGATGGTTGGTTTAGCGAAGGGATCGAGATGCCGAAGACTGCCGAGACCTTGGAGGCGTGGATGTACCGGCAGGTTAAGGAGGGGGTGAATGTGGTTGGGAAGGCACCCAATACGCACGTCTGCTTCACGGCTAAGAATCCCGCGCCAACCGGCACGGATCAACGCTTGTCGCGGCTGCTTTGCCAGGAATCCGTCGGATGCGAGTTCGACAACCTCGACGGCAAATGGCTGAGCCAATGCCCGGCGCAGTCCAAGTCCGGTTTTCTCTCGCCGTCTCGACTGATTTCGACCGCCCACGCGCAGACCGCGCCGAGCCGCGCCTGGTGGGTGCCGTCGGTGGACAATCTCGACGAACGCTGGCAGTCCGGTGACCTCATCGGAACCGGATTTACCCTGTTCTCGGTCATATCGGACAATCTCACCCGATACGAGGCTGACGCATATACTTACGCCGTCAGCGTCAACGGCACGCCGGTCCTGATCGATGGCCTGCCGCCTCAGACGGTGGTCCAGAAGCTCAAACCCGATCTCACCGCCCCGCGCGTCAAGTCGTTCTATTTTCAGCGCGCCGTAAACATTCCCGATCAAGCCCGCACCGCCGCACCGGGCCGCGTTCAGCTGCTCTTCGGACTTCAGAATCTCAATTTCGCCGGCGTGAACGGCGGATGCGACGCGATTGCGATCACGATCCGCCTGTACCGCAACGGCCAGCCGCTGGATCGTCAATTTTCAATTGCACGTCCCTATGTTGCATTGCGCGACGCACCTCTGGAAGAGCAAACGACCGACGGCGCGGAGTTCGCTTGGCAGGGCTGGTACGTGCGTCCGAACCGAACCTACGATCGCGAAGTGTTCATCAAATCGCTGGAAGTCAAATCGACCGCGGACCGCGGCGAGATGGATCGCGCACGCGAGACCATGAAGCAATTGAAGCGCGACTTCGATCGTCTGGAGGCATATTCGTCGGGCGAACGTCTCGTGGGGGTGATCCGGCCGCCTCTTTCGAATAATGCCTTTGGACTTGCGGTTGGTCTGGTCGAACCAAGCCAGCAGATCCGGTTCACGTTCGACACCCAAACCGCAAGCCGCCTTAAGGCCGACGTCCTGGATCTCCGGAAGCGGGCCGACGCGCAGCGGGTCATCGAGCCGAGCACGTTCGTATACACGGTGAATAAGGCGACTGAATCCCCGCCAGGCGTCTGTGCGGCGCCGCCGCGGGGAATATAACCGTTTTCCCCCTCATCGGCGGCGCAGCCGTGTGGCGTTGCGGCGCGCGGCGCGATGCCAGGGGGCCAGCAGCGACGCGGGCCCGGCGCGCCGCGACAGCGCGCGCCGGCCCGTCTGCCCGGCGGCGGTGAGCTTTTCCGCCATCATTCGCCCATATTCCATCGGGCTGCAGCGGCCGGTGGCCATCAGGTAGGTGCGCCGCGCGATGGTTTCGGCGGAGGCGACCGCGAGTTCGACCATCATCAGCGGCAGGGACGAACGGCGTCTGCGTCTCATCGGACTCCTCCGGTGTTCAGAGGCGAGGAAACCGGATCAACGGCCGGTCGAGCCGATCGTTCCCGCCGGTGTTATGCCGATGGTTATCCAGGGGGCATGGCCGCGGCGGGTGTTAAGGTCGCCGCGTCCCCGTGGAGCGAAGTTTGCATGTCACGGGCTTGACGTGACGAGGCACGAGAGGGTCTTAACGGGGGTTGTCATGGCGGATCCAAGAGAGCAGGTCATTCGCGCCACGCTGGTCGAGCGGATGGCCAAAATCATCAAGCGGCAGGGTTACACCGAGCGCCACCTCGAGCAGGTCCTGCGGGCGAGTCCGGACCGGGCCAAGGCCATTCATGGCGGCCAGCTCGATCAGTTCTCGACCGACGAGCTCCGCCGCATGATCACCGTGCTCGAATAGCCGGCAGCGGCGCTAAGAGCGGCTTTCTTTCTTCGTCATTCCCGCGCAAGCGGGAATCCATGGCTCCACTTGCACGCTGGATGCCCGGCGCGCTGCGTCGCCGGCCTTCGGGCCGCCGACGGCGCGAAGGAGGGGGCGCCGGCATGACGCCATGGGATGCGCCCGATCCGATCGGCGTCACGCCCGCTTCTTCACCCGCTGGCCGTTGCGGACGAGATAGGGCGCCAGATACTGCCCGGTGTAGCTCTGCTTGGCCTGCGCGATCGCTTCGGGCGGGCCGGCGGCGACCATCCGGCCGCCTTTGTCGCCGCCTTCCGGGCCGAGGTCGACGATCCAGTCGGCGGTCTTGATGACCTCGAGATTGTGCTCGATGACGACGATCGTGTTGCCGGTCTCGACCAGCGCGTGCAGGACTTCGAGCAGCTTCTTCACGTCCTCGAAATGCAGGCCGGTGGTCGGCTCGTCCAGGATGTAGAGCGTCTTGCCGGTGGCGCGCCGCGACAGCTCCTTGGCGAGCTTCACGCGCTGCGCCTCGCCGCCGGAGAGCGTCGTCGCCTGCTGGCCGATATGGATGTAGCCGAGGCCGACCCTTTTGAGCGTGACCAGCTTCTCGCGGATCGACGGCACGGCGGAGAAGAACTCCGCGCCTTCCTCGACCGTCATCTCGAGCACGTCGGCGATCGACTTGTCCTTGAACTTCACCTCCAGCGTCTCGCGGTTGTAGCGCTTGCCGTGGCAGGCGTCGCACTGGACGTAGACGTCGGGCAGGAAGTGCATCTCGATCTTGATCACGCCGTCGCCCTGGCAGGCCTCGCAGCGCCCGCCCTTGACGTTGAACGAGAACCGTCCCGCCGCATAGCCGCGCGCCTTGGCCTCGGGCAGGCCCGCGAACCAGTCGCGGATCGGCGTGAACGCGCCGGTATAGGTCGCGGGATTGGACCGGGGTGTCCGGCCGATCGGGGATTGGTCGATGTCGACGATCTTGTCGATGAACTCGATGCCGTCGATCCCGTCATGGGCACCCGGCTGCTCGCGTGCTCCGTGCAGCCGCCGGGCCAGGGCCTTGTAGAGCGTCTCGATGACGAGCGTCGATTTGCCGCCGCCCGAGACGCCGGTGACGCAGACGAAGGTGCCGAGCGGGATGTCGACGGTGAGGTTCTTGAGGTTGTTGGCGCGGGCCCCGCGCAGCCGGAGCTTCTGGCCCTTGTGGCCGGGCCGCCGGGTCTTGGGCACGTCGATCTGCCGCGTCCCGGTGAGGTACTGCGCGGTCAGGCTGTCCTGCTTGCGCATCACCTCGGCGGGGGTTCCGGCCGCGACCACCTTGCCGCCATGCACGCCCGCACCGGGGCCGAGATCGATCAGGTAGTCGGCCTCGCGGATCGCGTCCTCGTCATGCTCGACCACGATCACCGTGTTGCCGAGATCGCGCAGGCGCTTCAAGGTTTCCAGGAGGCGCGCGTTGTCGCGCTGGTGCAGCCCGATCGACGGCTCGTCCAGCACGTAGAGCACGCCGGTGAGGCCGGAGCCGATCTGCGAGGCGAGGCGGATGCGCTGGCTTTCGCCGCCGGACAGGGTGCCCGACGCGCGGGACAGGGTCAGGTATTCCAGCCCGACATTGACCAGGAAGCCCAGCCGGGCGTTGATCTCCTTCAGGATGCGCGCCGCGATCTCGCGATGCTTGGCGCTGAGCGACGACGGCAGCTCGCGAAACCATTTCGCGGCCTCGTCGATCGACATCCGCGTCACGTCGCTGATGTGCCGGCCCTTGATCTTGACCGCCAGCGCCTCGGGCTTGAGCCGGTCGCCGTGGCAGGCCTCGCACGGCTTGGCGGACTGGTAGCGGCTGAGCTCGTCCTTGATCCAGCTGCTGTCGGTCTCGCGCCAGCGCCGCTCGAGATTGGGGATGACGCCCTCGAACGGCTTCTCGGTGGTGTAGGAGCGCAGGCCGTCGGAATAGGCGATCTTGACCGGCGTGGCGCCGGTGCCGAACAGGATGCCGTTCTGCGCCTCCTTCTTGAGGTCCTTGAACGGCGCGTCGAGCGAGATCTTGTAGTGCTTGGCCAGGCCTTCCAAGGTCTGGTCGTAGTATTGCGACGGCGTCGCCGCCCACGGCGCCAGCGCGCCCTCGCGCAACGACAGCCGCGGGTCCGGCAGCACCAGCTCCGGGTCCATGTAGAGCTTCTCGCCGAGGCCGTCGCAGGCCGGGCAGGCGCCGAACGGGTTGTTGAACGAGAACAGCCTGGGCTCGATCTCGTCGATGGTGAAGCCGGAGACCGGGCAGGCGAACTTGGCCGAGAACGTCAGCCGCTCGCCGCTGTCGGCGTTCTCGGCGAACAGCAGCCCGTCGGCCAGCGCCAGCGCCGTCTCGACGGAATCCGCGAGCCGGTTGCCCAGATCGGGGCGGACCACGATGCGGTCCACCACCACTTCGATGTCGTGCTTCAGCTTCTTGTTGAGCGCCGGCGCGGCGTCGATTTCGTACAGCTTGCCGTCGATCTTGACCCGCTGGAAGCCGCGCTTCTGCAGGTCCTGCAGCTCCTTGCGGTATTCGCCCTTGCGGCCGCGGATGATCGGCGCCAGCAGGTAAAGCCGCGTCCCTTCCTTGAGCGCCAGGATGCGGTCGACCATCTGGCTGACGGTCTGGCTCTCGATCGGCAGCCCGGTGGCCGGCGAGTAGGGGATTCCGACCCGGGCGTAGAGCAGGCGCAGGTAGTCGTAGATCTCGGTGACCGTGCCGACGGTCGAGCGCGGATTGCGCGACGTCGTCTTCTGCTCGATCGAGATCGCCGGCGACAGCCCGTCGATGGAGTCGACGTCCGGCTTTTCCATCAGCTCCAGGAACTGCCGCGCGTACGCGGATAGGCTTTCGACATAGCGCCGCTGCCCCTCGGCATACACGGTGTCGAAGGCCAGCGACGACTTACCCGAGCCGGACAGGCCGGTGATCACCACCAGACTGTCCCGCGGCATATCGACGTCGATATTCTTGAGATTGTGTTCGCGGGCTCCGCGAACGCTGATTTTAGCCTGCATGATGGTTCAATATTGCTGCCGCAAATATAGGGTGCGGCGGCGCTAAAAGCGACCGTGATGGTGCGCGGTAATTGAGCAAGGCTGCCCTGCAACGGGCAGCGATTTGGCGCGCAAAATCGGGGTTTTCCACATGTCCCGCGTCATGCCGGTGCAACAAACATTGGCGGTTCAGGGGCGGCGGGCTACATTTCGGTGACTCGTCATGCCCCGGCTCGTCCGGGGCATCCATCCGGGCCGGTCGACCATGGATGCCCCGCCTTCGCGGGGCATGACGGAGTAAAGACCGGTATTCTCATCGAGGGGAGCCACATGGCGGGCAGCGTCAACAAGGTCATTCTCATCGGCAATCTCGGGCGCGACCCCGAAGTCCGCACGTTCCAGAACGGCGGCAAGGTCTGCAACCTGTCGATCGCCACCTCCGAAACCTGGAAGGATAAATCGAGCGGCGAGCGCAAGGAGAAGACCGAGTGGCACCGCGTCTCGATCTACAACGAGCGCCTGGCCGACGTCGCCGAGAAATACCTCAAGAAGGGTGCCAAGGTGTACATCGAGGGCCAGCTGGAGACCCGCAAATACACCGACCAGTCGGGCCAGGAGAAATACACGACCGAGGTCGTGCTGCGGCAGTTCCGCGGCGAGCTCACCATGCTCGACGGCCGCGGCGGCGGTGGGGGCGGCGGTGGCGCGCCCGAGGATGATTTCGGCGGCCCCGGCGGTGGCGGCCCAGGTGGCGGCTCTGGCGGCGGCCCGTCCGGCGGCTCCCGAGGCGGCCGCAAGTCCGACATCCTCGACGACGACGTGCCGTTCTGATACCCCACTCTCGTCACCCCGGCGCCAAATCCTTCGCGCCGGTCGGCGGCCTGACCGCGCCAAACCGCGTTTCGCGGTTTGCGCTTGCCGGCGATCCAGCGCAAAGCCGCCGGGGTCCAGTCTTAATCTCACAACCGCAGACGTCGCAGATTAGGCGCACAGGTCCCGGAGGTTGCGGGTGTGACGTTCTCACCGTTTCCTTGGCGCGCTCTGCGGTGAAATCCTCTGGATGCCGGCTTTCGCCGGCATGACGCAGCGGGGTTTTTTGGCCCGCGAGGGCCATGGTTTTGATCAATACCGCGGCGCTGTTTTCGGGCCGCTTTGGCGGCTCGAAAACGCCTGCTAAATCGCTGCTTCGAAAGCCGTTTTTCGACTCCGATTCGGGCACGCAAAGATTGCTCGCACCTGCGATAAAAGCTAAATTCTTGGGCGCTTCGGACTCGGCTGGCGCCGCCTGTCGCGGCCCTGCTTTCCCGCCCGCGTCCATTCGCTCCGCGACCCAATCCAAAAGAGAACAGTACCTCACGTGAGCCAGCCGACTTCGCCCGCCGCGTTGCCGCCCAAGCCCTTCGATGTGACCCCGGTCACCATCGAAGAAGAGATGAAAAGCTCGTACCTCGATTACGCGATGAGCGTGATCGTGGCGCGCGCCTTGCCCGACGTCCGCGACGGGCTGAAGCCGGTGCACCGGCGCATCCTCTACGCGATGAACGAGGCGGGCTACGACTGGAACCGCGCCTATCGCAAATCGGCCCGCGTCGTCGGCGACGTCATGGGTAAGTATCACCCGCACGGCGACAGCGCGATCTACGATTCGATGGTGCGCATGGCGCAGGAGTTCTCCATGCGCCTGGAGCTCATCGACGGCCAGGGCAATTTCGGCTCGATGGACGGCGACCCGCCGGCGGCCATGCGCTACACCGAGGCGCGGCTGCACAAATCGGCGGCGACCTTGCTGTCCGACATCGACAAGGAGACGGTCGAGTTCCAGCCGAACTACGACGATTCCACCGTCGAGCCGACGGTGCTGCCGGCGCAGTTCCCCAATCTGCTGGTCAACGGCGGCTCCGGCATCGCGGTCGGCATGGCGACCAACATCCCGACGCACAATCTCGGCGAAGTCATCGACGCCTGCTGCGCCTATATCGACAACCCCAACGTGACGCTCGAAGAGCTGATGACCCACGTCCCGGGACCGGACTTCCCGACCGGCGGCATCCTGCTCGGCAAGAACGGCATCCGCGACGCGTATCGGACCGGGCGCGGCTCGATCGTGCTGCGCAGCCGCTGCACCATCGAGGAGATCCGCAAGGACCGCCAGGCGATCATCGTCACCGAGATCCCCTACCAGGTGAACAAGGCGCGGCTGGTCGAGCGCATCGCCGAGGTGGCGCAGCTGAAAATGGTCGAGGGCATCTCCGACCTGCGTGACGAGAGCGACCGCGACGGGGTGCGCGTCGTCGTCGAGCTCAGCCGCACCGTCAACGCCGAGGTCGTGCTGAACCAGCTCTACCGCCACACGCCGCTGCAGACCAGCTTCGGCATCAACATGCTGGCGCTGAACGGCGGCCGGCCCGAGCTGCTCGGCCTGCGCGAGGTGATCCGGGCCTTCATCGCGTTCCGCGAGGAGGTGATCACCAAGCGCACGCGCTTTGAGCTGCACAAGGCGCGCGAGCGGGCGCATATCTTGATCGGCCTCGCGATCGCGGTGGTCAACCTCGACCCGGTGATCAAGCTGATCCGCGAGGCGAGCGATCCGGCGATCGCCCGGCAGCAGCTGATGACGACGGACTGGCCGGTGAAGGACCTGCAGCCGCTGATCGACCTGGTCAACGAGCCCGGCCGCGGCATCGTCGACGGCAAATACCGGCTGTCCGAGGAGCAGGCCAAGGCCATCCTCGAGCTGCGCCTGCAGCGGTTGACCGGGCTCGAGCGCGACAAGATCGGCGACGATCTCAGGGCCCTGGTCGAGGAGATCGGCGACTATCTCGACATCCTCGGCTCGCGCGAGCGGCTCTATGCGATCATGCGCGGCGAGCTGACGAAGATCAAAGAGGAGTTCCAGGACAAGCGCCGGACCGAGCTCGCCGAGGGTGACGTCGACACCGACATCGAGGACCTGATCCAGCCCGAGGACATGGTGGTCACGGTCACCCATGGCGGCTACATCAAGCGCGTGCCGCTCTCGACCTATCGCGCCCAGCGGCGCGGCGGGCGCGGCCGGGCCGGCATGGCGACGCGCGACGAGGATTTCCTGTCGCAGGTCTTCGTCGCCAACACCCACACGCCGATGCTGTTCTTCTCCTCGCGCGGCATGGTCTACCAGATGAAGGTGTTCCGGCTGCCGCTGGGCACCCCGCAGGCGCGCGGCAAGGCGATGATCAACCTGCTGCCGCTGGCCGAGGGCGAGACCATCTCGACCCTGATGCCGCTGCCGGCGGACGAGAGCAAGTGGGCCGGCATGCATGTCATGTTCGCGACCTCCACGGGCAACGTGCGCCGCAACTCGCTGTCGGACTTCCTGAACATCAAGGCCAACGGCAAGATCGCCATGAAGCTCGAGGAAGGCGAGCGCCTGATCGGCGTCGCCACCTGCACCGAGGAGTTCGACGTGCTGCTGTCGGCGCGCGGCGGCAAGTGCATCCGCTTCCCGGTCGGCGATGTCCGCGTGTTCGCGGGCCGCACCTCGACGGGGGTGCGCGGCATCCGGCTCGAGGGCAAGGACGACGTCATCTCGATGTCGATGCTCCGCCACAACGATTACGAGCCGGCGGAGCGCGCCGCGTATCTCAAGATGGCGAAAGCCCGTCGTGGACTCGAAGGGGGCGGCGACGCCGAGCCGGAGACGGCCGCCGAGAGTGCCGCACCCGAGGAGGGCGAGGAGACGGCGGTCCCGGCGATCACCTTGTCCGAGGAGCGGTTCCAGGAGATGGCCGCGCGCGAAGAGTTCATCCTCACCGTGACCGCCAACGGCTTCGGCAAGCGCAGCTCGGCCTATGAGTACCGGATCGCCGGCCGCGGCGGCAAAGGCATCGCCAACATCGAGGTCAGCAAGCGCAACGGCAACGTCGTGGCGTCGTTCCCGGTCCGCAACAACGACCAGGTGATGCTGGTCACCAACGGCGGGCAGCTGATCCGCACGCCGGTGAACGACATCCGGATCGCCGGGCGCAAGACCCAGGGCGTCACCGTGTTCAAGGTCGGCGACGGCGAGCGCGTGATGTCGGTGACCCGGCTCGGCGAAGAGGATGCGGCGGACGCCAGCGGCGCCGGGAACGGCGCCGCCAACGGTCACGACGGCGGCAATGGGACGAATGGGGGGACCAACGGCGGCGCCCTGAAAGGAGGGCCGGGGGCCGACGAGCCCGAGCCCGGTGGAGGCGGCGATGCCTGACCCGAAGATCGGCGTTTATCCGGGCACGTTCGACCCGTGCACGAACGGCCACCTCGACATCATCGGGCGCGCCGCGGCGATCGTCGACCGGCTCGTCGTCGGCGTCGCGGTCAACGCCGGCAAGGGACCGCTGTTCTCGCTCGACGAGCGGGTGGCGATGGTGCGCGAGGAGGTCCAGCACCTGAAGGGCGGGGTCGCCGGCCGCATCGACGTCCAGCCGTTCCAGACCCTGCTCATGCATTTCGCCCAGTCGGTGAAGGCGAACATCATCGTGCGCGGCCTGCGCGCCGTGTCCGACTTCGAATACGAGTTCCAGATGGCCGGCATGAACCGCCGCCTCAACCCGAACGTCGACACCGTGTTCTTGATGGCGTCGGAATCGCAGCAATTCGTCTCGTCGCGGTTCGTGAAGGAGATCGCCAGGCTCGGCGGCGACATCTCGAGCTTCGTCAGCCCGCGGGTGGTGGCCCGGATCCAGGCGGCGATCGCCCATGGCGGCCCCAACGCCAAGCCGGCCGACGACGGCATCGGCACCACCCTCCCCAACCCCAGCTCCCGCCCCCCGATCTAAAATCCCGCTTTACCTTCCCGCCTTTCTTACCCTCCGCCTTTCCCTCCTTTCCCTCCTTTTCCCGCCCCCTTGCTCCCTTCTGATTCCCTCCCCCCTTGCGGGGGAGGGTTAGGGTGGGGGGTGAGGGAAAGCACGCCGTCCAGGGATTGAGACCAACCCGACCCGCCGCCGAGGTAGACAGCGCCCGCCCGCGGCCTTAGAACCTGCGAGACCAAGCGAAGAGCCCGTAGCTCAGCGGTAGAGCATCTGACTTTTAATCAGAGGGTCGTGGGTTCGAACCCCACCGGGCTCACCAATA
>DASWFO010000278.1:0-16556 GCA_036394195.1 Alphaproteobacteria bacterium
GAAGGAGTGGCGGAAGACGCGGCTGGCGAACACCGGCAGCGCCACGAACGGGCACGCGGCCCCGCCGGCGGATTTGCGCTGGATGAACTCGGAGCTCGACATCTCGGCGACGTCGTACGGCTGGTCGCGCGCCATGCGGTCGAAGGTCTGGCGCGGATCGTCGTGGACGTGGAAGTCGAGCTCGACGCCGTCCGGCCGGACGTCCTTGGTGTAGAGGGCGAGCATCCGGTCATACAGACCGCAGGCGAAGGTGAGTTTAAGGGGAGGCATGGGTGTCTTTGCTCCGTGGGCTGACTCGCTAGACGACCGTCTTGAATTGTTCAAATCTCATCGCAAGCCTATCGCGATCAGGCCGATCTTTCGCGCGAGCTGGTAACTTTATCATGCTGCCGTGGAGGTTCTTCAGTGCTTCCAGCATTGGGCCGTCGTCCTGCATCATAAGCCGCCCAGAAACGTGCAGACGGTAGTCGGGGTCGATGCCGATCAAATGCGCGTCAAAGGCGGCGTGATGGATTTTCGAGAGCGGAATCCCATTTGGTACCACAGGCTGGCCAAACTGCTCGTTCTGATCGTTGATGATATGGGCAGCGTCAATCAATCGCTGTTCCGGAAGGCCAGTTATCGCGCAGCGTCCTCGGTAGGCCGTGATAACAGCCTGGCGAAACGAGGCTTGATGCAGCCGTTGTTTGACCTCTTGGAGCGCGTATCGGCGCTCTGGGCCGCCCTCAGCAAACCCACGATCTGGCTGGTCTGTCGTCAAGAAAGCGAGCTGTGCTTTCAGTCTTGCAGCGTCCCAAGCGACGATAAACGTCGGCAGTATGGCCTGGTATCTACCCGGCGCGATCCCAAGAAAGTAAATAACCGGAACCTGGGCCTCCATTGCTTCACGTAACCAGCGGTTATCGGCGGCATTTGGATCGGTGCCCATAAATGCATAGTCGACGGTCTCGTCCCCTTCGAAAATTTGCCGGTGCACGTCAGTTTGATCGTCGTACCAGACCTTCCCTCCTGGACGCGGGAAGACCGTCTTGATCGACAAGAGGAAATTCATTTGGCGTGGCTTGAAAATGCCCCGTTGCGGATTGATGAGCGGGACTCGTTCACCACGAAATTCAAATCCAGGGCTGAGCTCTGTGGTCGTAAGATGATCGTAAATCTGGCTTAACCGGCGAACGTGTTCAAACGCCGCCGAGCGCATCGCGATGTCTAGGTCTGTCATCGCGACGCGAATAGGTTATGGAGTCCTGCGCGGCTGATTATCTACGGGCTGAACCTGAGTTCCGGACGTGGCTCCGAAGCCAGAACCAGTCTGAGACGATGAGATGGTGTAGGTTATGAGGATGCCGCGGGGATCAAAGGTGAAACTGGCGCCATTCGAACGGGCATCGGCGCCCCCGACGAGGGGCCCGACGATTGGAATAAACGTGGCTGGGCGCGCGGCGGCTTCAACATAAGAATAGGTCACGACCCGCATCCCATTGCCGAGCGTCATCGTGTGGTTGGGCTGCCCGAGCTTGGCGATAACTTCGTCGTAAGTCGATTTGCCCCGCTCAAACTGCTTCACCTGATCTTCCGTCACGCGCACGCCGCTGGCGACGCAGCCGAACAGGGTGGCGGCGCATACAACTGAAATCCAATTCTTAATGAGCATGATTCCCCCGCGACAGAGCGCCGATCCTCGGTTGCTGTGTGAGCGCTGTCAATTCCCGCGAAGCCGTGGACGCCCCCAACAAGTCGGGCATGACCGATCAAAAAAGACACCCCTCACCCGCTCTCTTTGCATCGACTTCGCGGAACGCGGACAGATGGACCCCGGATCGAGTGCGGGGTGACTCGAACAGAAAGGCCGCATGGATCGCGCCGTGCACCTTCCCGAGGACGGCGCGTGTGGCTCCCCCCACCTCACCTAACCTCTCCGCCCCCGGGGCGGAGAGGAATAGATGAGCTAACGCACGCTCGTCGCCTGCTGATGGCCGGCGGCGCGCTTGTAGCGGGTGACGATGGACGCGAGCTCCTGGCGCGGCACGACGTCGTCGATGGTGCGGAAGCCGCCGGGGGCGCGCTCGTGCACCATGTCAAGGATCACGTCGGGCCCCTGCTCCCGATTCATGCGGACGATCTCGGCGGTCGGCGGGCGGCGCGCGGCTTCGTACTCACGGAGCGCCGCCTGCACATCCGGCCCGCGCGCCAGCGCGTCGGCGATCGCCCGCGCATCCAGGATCGCCTGCGAGGCGCCGTTGCTGGCAATCGGGTACATCGGATGGGCCGCGTCGCCGAGCACGGTCACGCGGCCGAAGCTCCAGCGCTCTACCGGGTCGCGGTCGACCATCGGGAACTCGTAGGCCGCCTCGGCTCGGCGGATCACATCCGGCACGTCGAGCCAGGGGAACTTCCAGTCCGCGAATTGCGGCAGGAAATCGTCGAGCCGGCCCGGACGGTTCCAGTCCTCGCGCGCCCGCAGGTCCGTCTCGTCGGTGTGGAGGTCGGCGATCCAGTTTATGAGTGCCTCGCCCCGCTCGGCATGGCGCCGCGAGACCGGGTAGACGACGAATTTCTGCGCCGTCCAGCCTGCCTTGACGATGCTGCCGCCGGTGAGGAACGGCCGACCCAGGGTCAGGCCGCGCCACATGACGGCGCCATTCCATTTCGGCAGGCCCTCGTTCGGATAGAACCGGGCGCGGACGGCGGAGTGAATCCCTTCGGCGGCGACCAGCAGGTCGCCGTCGGCCTCGCCGCAAGGCCGGCCGGCGCGGTCGGCGAATCTTGCGCGCACGCGGCGGCCGTCGTCGTCGAAATCGACGAGCCGGGCGCCGGTGCGGATGTTCCCGGCGCCCAGTGCGCGCGTCGCGGCGTCGAGCAGGATCATCTGCAGTTCGCCGCGGTGGATCGAATATTGCGGATAGGCGTAGCCCGCCGACAAGCCGCGCGCATCGGCCAGGATCTCCTGACCGTGGCGGTTCATGTAGACATATTCCTTGGCGTCGATGGCGGTCGCGGCGAGCGGCGCCTGCAGCCCGAGATCGAACAGCACGCCAACCGCGTGCGGCAGCAGATTGATGCCGACGCCCAGCGCCTTGATCTCCGCCACCTGCTCGAAGACGACGACGTCGTGACCTTGTTTGCGAAGGGCCAGGGCGGTGGTGAGGCCGCCGATGCCGGCGCCGGAAATCAGGATTTTCATTAGAGCGCCCTGGGGGGAGTGAGAGCGCAGCAACTTCCCCCTCTCCGCCCTTTAGGGCGGAGAGGGCAGCGAGCGACAGCGAGTGGAGTGAGGAGGGTCTTGTGTCGAAGACACCTCACCCTCCCAATGCTTCGCATTGGGCCCCTCCCTCTCCCCACCCAAACTCCTCCAGGGGGCGAAGCCCCCTGCGACCCAGGGTGCGGAGAGGGGCCTAAGGCGCGGAGAGGAAAAGTCGCACCGATCATCTGATCTCTTCTCTATACAGCTTCAGCGCCTCGAGGAGGGGGCGGTCCGTCATGCGGAAGAAGATGGCGCCGGCGCCGCCCACGGCAGCTTCGTGGCTGTGCCAGCGCCACGCCGGCACGGTGAAGGTGTCGCCCTTGGTCCATTCGATCGCGTCGCCGCCGTCGAGGACGGTGCGCCCCTGCCCGCGCACAACATGGATCATGGACACCGAGGCCCGGCGATGCATGGCCCCTGAGCCCATCCGCGGGCGGACCAGCTCGCAGGCCAGGGTCGGCAGGTCGGGATAGCGGTAGACCGCCCCGTCGGCTGGGTGCTCATCCGCGGCGCCAATGGCCTGCAGCACCTCAGCGGCCGCGGCCCAGGGCACCCGATATTGGCCGCCGGTGTTACGGACCACTTGCGACTTGTCGCCATAGCCTTCGAACAGGGCAAGGTTCAACGCCTGGATGAGCGGACCGTCCAGCCCGTCGAGCCAGATGATCGGCCGGTCTGCGCCGTTGAAGTGATCGTGCCAGGTCCAGGCCGGGGTCAGGATGAAATCGCCCGGCGCCATGTCGCAGCGCTCGCCCTCGACGTTGGTGTACGCGCCGCTGCCGTCGATGACGAAGCGGATGGCGGCCAGGGTATGGCGATGCGCCGGCGCCACCTCGCCCGGCTTCACCAGCTGAAAGTTCATCTGCACGCTGCGCGACGACGACTTGATCGCGAGATGCGGGTTCACGAGCTTGACCACCCGGCGCTCGGCGAGCTCGATGCCGATCTCATCCCTGGCGCGCAGCAGGGCGGCGTGTACGGACGGCCAGCGCCACAGGAACGGCGGCTCGCCCTGGTTCGACGGCACCTTGGCGGTCCACAGGCCGGCGAGGTTGTCGGCGGCGAGGGCGGCGTCGAAGGAGGAAGTATCCGGCTGGCTCATTTTTTTAGTCCCTCAAACGCCGGGCGGACCGCATCCGCGGTCCTTGGCTTCGCACGCATAAGCGTGCGCCGCTGCAGTCGCAGCGGTGATCTGTTGTCCGCCTCGGCGCGCTCATTGTTCCAGCTTGATCCCGGCGCGCCGGATGACCTCGCCCCAGGCCTTCATGTTCTCCTGCATCAGCCGCGCGTGCTCGTCGACGGTGCTGGCGACGAGTTGAAAGCCGTTGTTGATGTAGAGGGCGCTCACCTCCGGGCTGCGCACGACCCGCATCAAGGTCGCGTTCATCTTGTCGGCGAGCGGCCGCTTCATGCCGGCAGGACCGAGCAGCTCCTCGACACCCGGGGTTTCGAAGCCGGCGATTCCGGCTTCGGCCATGGTCGGCACGTCGCCGATGACCGGGAGGCGCCGCGGCCCGGCGATCGCCAGCGCCTTCACCAGACCGGCGCGTCGGTTATTGATGGCGGTGACCGGGGAATCGAAGGCGAGATCGACCTCGCCGGAGATGACGGCACGCGCCGACTCCGCGCTGCCCTTATAGGCGATGTGAGTCATCTGGATCCCGGCGGCCTTGTTCAGGAGCTCCCCCATAATGTGCGGGTTGGACGCCGTGCCGAAGCTGCCGTAGTTGAGCTTGCCGGGATGCGCCTTCGCATAGGCGATGAGCTCCGCGACGCTGGCGAACGGCGCCTTCGGATTGGCGACCAGGACCAGCGCGTTGAACGCGAGGAGGCCAAGCGGTGTGAAGTCGCGCCCGATGTCGAAAGGCGGCGGCGACACCAGGTTCGGCAGCTGACTGGTGGTGCTGGTGATGGTGTAGAGGATGGTGTGGCCGTCGGGTGGCGACTTGCGCAGCTCGTTGACCGCGACCATGGTCGTGGCGCCCGGCTTGTTCTCGACCACCACCGGCACGCCGATCTCGGGCGACAGGCGCGCGGCGATCGCGCGGCTGAGCCCGTCGGCGGTGCCGCCGGGCGGGAACGGGTTGACGATGCGCACCGGCTTGCCGGCCTGCGGCCAATCCTGGGCCAAGGCGGCCGTCGGTGCGGCGATGAGCGCCAGGAAGGCGGCAGCGCAGAGGCGGATGAGCGTCGTGATGTCCTCCGGTTTCTCAGTCCCCCAGCGTAGCCTGAGGGAACGGCCGGGAGAAGCCGTGGATGCCCCGAACAATCCCCCGATCACGTCGGGGACGGCATGACGGATAAGAAAAGAGCCCCCACCTCACCTAGCCTCTCCGCCCCCGGGGGCAGAGAGGCCCTTCGAGACGCTCGCTGCGCTCGCTCCTCAGGGTGAGGAGGACGTTTTTGTGGTCAGCGCGCCGTTGGCTTGGGCTGGCCTTCGCCGGTGTAGCGGAGGGTCCAGACGCCGCCCGCGGAATCGGAGATGTAGATGACGCCGCGGGTGTCGACCAGGACGTCCTGGGTCTGGTTGACCGTGACCATGCCACCCTGGGCGCGGCGCGGCTCTTTCGGGTTGGGCGGGATGAACCAGCCGACCTCGGTCGGCAGCCGCGGGTTGGCGATGTTGAAGACGCGCAGGCCGGCCGCGAAATAGGTGAGATAGATGAGGTCGCCCGGCTTCTCGACGTCGGGCAGGTGGATCTCGGTGTTGACGTTGTGCGGCCCGAACCGCCCGCCCTTCTCGCAGAAATCCTTGTACGGCGCGCCGGGCGGCGGCACCGGCACCGGGAACAGCGACAGCAGCGACGGCCTGGCCGGGTTGCTGTTGTCGATGAGGCCGGCGAAGTTCAGCGGCTCCTCGCAATTGGATTTCGAGGATTCGGAGTTCACGTAGAGCAGCTTCTTGTCCCACAGCGGCACGACGGTGTGGATCGACTGCGTGCCGGTGTTGACGAAGGGCGGGATCATGACCAGCTGACCGATCAGCTTCGGGTGCGCCGGGTCGCTGATGTCGAGATTGATCACCGCCGGCGTGTAGCCGGTGCTGATCATCTTGCCGTCGGGGCTGACATGCACCGGCCCGTGGAAGCTCGGCGTGACCTCGCCGGGATTTTCGTCGGCCTTCTGGCCCGGGTACCACCAGCGGCCGGCTTCCTTCGGCTGGGCCGGGTTGCTCACGTCGAGCACCACCAGGATGAAGCCGCGAAAGCCGGGCACCGTCGCCGAAAGCCAGGCGTGGTTGCCGCCGGCGTAGACGTTGCGATGCGTGCCGGCCGCGTGGCTTTCCCATTTGCCGACCAGCTTCGGATCGCCGGGGGTGCTGATGTCCCAGAGCTGCACGCCCTCTTCAAACGGCTTGTCGGCCGGCGTCTCCTTCTGGACGGTGATCCAGTCGTCGGCCTTGCCCGAGCCCTCCTCCGGCGTGATCGGGCGCGCCAGCGCCGTCAGCATCAGGTTGTCGTGCAAGGTGACCTGGCTCATCGACGTGCCCTTGGGCCCGGGGATCCACTTGATCAGCTTCGGATCGGCGGGGTCGGTGACGTCGAGCACGTTGATGCCGCCGGTCGTCGTGTAGAGATACCAGCGCCCCTGCACCTGCTTGACCGCGAGCTTGAAGGTGGCGCGGCCCTCGAGATTGTTGAAGCCGACCGGCTTCATGTTGCTGGCCTGCCAGCCGGCGGGGATTTCGTCGGCGCGGGTGATGGTGGCGAGAGCGGCGCCGGCGGCGAGCGTCAGAGCGCAGAGGCGCATCGGCGTGAGCATGTTGTTTCCCCGGGAGTTTTTATCAGTGCCCGACAGGGTAGCCTGCGCTCTTCTTCTCGTCACCCTCGGGCTTGACCCGAGGGTCCATGGTCGGTCGAATCCCGGCCATGCCTTATTACGTTTACATGCTCGCCAGCCAGAAGAACGGCACGATTTACATCGGCGTGACGAATGACCTCATCCGTCGCGTCGGCGAACACCGGCTCGACGTCGTGGACGGGTTCACGAAGACATACGGCGTGCACCGGCTGGTCCATTTCGACATGTTTGAGGACCCGCGCTCGGCCATCCAACGCGAGAAAAACTTAAAGCGCTGGCCGCGCGCGTGGAAAGTCGCGCTGATCGAAGAGAAAAATCCGCAGTGGAGCGATCTTTACGACGGCATTGCCCGCGGATAGATGGACCCTCGGGTCAAGCCCGAGGGTGACGAAGAAGAAATAGTCGCTCGCGTCTTCGCGAGCGTCACTCCGCCGCTTGGGCCAGGCCGGTGCCGACGCGGGACAGGGCGGCGGTGGCGTTGGTGTCGGCGATCAGGTGCTTGTCGGCGGCGCTGAGGCGGGCGTCGCGGAGGGCGTCCATGGTCCATTTCATGCCGAAGCCGGTGCCGTCGGAGCCCAGCACGATCTTGTCGGCGCCGTAGGCGTGCACCGCGAGCTCGATCGCGTGGGCGTCGAGCGAGTTGCAGTCGACGAGGATGCGGCTGGCGCGGATGCGCCGGCTCGGCAGCTCGTCCTGCGGCCGGTCGAGCGTGGAGCGGTGGTCGAGCCTCGAGATCTCGAACGGGATGTTGCCGCCGAGATTGTGGCTCATCATGGTGAGGTTCGGATACGGCGTCAGCGCGTCGGTCATGCAGAACGTGACCATGTTCTGCGAGAGCCGCGCCTGCATGTCGAGGGTGCCGAAGCGGCTGTGGCCGTTGTCCGACGCGTCGATGCGCGGGCGCTCCGGGTCGTCGACCAGCTTGCCGTAATGGACCAGCAGGATGGCGCGCTTGCGGTCGGCCGATTCGAGCAGCGGGCGGAACTTCAGGGCGCGCTCTGCGGTCAGGAAGCCGTCGCCGGGCAGCACCGCGCCGACCATGCCGGGGAGGCTCATGGCGCGCTCGAACTCGGCGAGCATGGCGTCGAACGTGGCGACCGGCAGGGCGGCCAGGCCGGAGAAGCGGTCGGGGTGCGCCTTGCACATCGCCGACACCTCGTCGTTGAAGGTGCGGCAGAGCGGGACCGCGTCCTGGAGCGGCATGCATTCGATGCCGTAAAACGGGGTCAGCGACAGCACGCCGCGCGAGATGCCGTTCTTGTCCATCTCGGCCAGCCGCGTCGCGACCGCGTCGAAGCCGTCGGGCAGCCAGGACCTGGTGAAGCCCGAATCCATGTAGTCGCGGCCGTCGTCGCCGCGGACGATCCGCGGCGGCGCGGTGCGGGTGCGGAAGACGTCGGCGAGGCCCTTCGGGATCCAATGGGCGTGCATGTCGATGGGCATGGGGGGTGTCCTCCCTGGGTCAAGCAATGCTAATCCCCGGCTGAGGGCAAGGCAAACGGCGGAGCTTTCAGCGGTCAGCAGTCAGCTATGACCTTGCCGTGGATGCCCGACCGGGCATCGTATCAGCAAACGAACGCCTGAAATTCACCACGGAGGCACGGAGAACACGGAGTTCGGACGAAGCTCATCTGATTCCGTGTCTTCCGTGTCTCCGTGGTGAATCCAGTAAGCCGTGGATGCCCCGAACAGCCCCCGATCAAGTCGGGGGCGGCATGACGGATCCTTCGAGACAGGTGTTCTCGCTACGCGAGAACACCTTCCTCAGGATGAGGGCGCGCTTTTCTCTTAAAGAAGGTCCTCACCCCTGAGGAGCCCGCCGTAGCTTCAGCGAAGGCGGGCGTCTCGAAGGGTGAGACCGCATTTCTCCCTCTCCGCCCCCCGGGGCGGAGAGGTTAGGTGAGGTGGGTCTTGTGGCACGACACCTCACCCTTCCCGCCGTTTCACCCAAGTCTTCTTCGCGCCCGCCGGCGCAGCGCAAGGGGCCCCGTTTCCCGGATCACGCCTCTCTCGTCCGCCCGTGCCTCCGCGCGAGCGGAGCGGCCTCTCCGCGCCAGCGCGGAGAGGGACAGGAGGCTGATGGCTGACGGCTGAAAGGGCAGCAAAGAAGCAATCAGCGGTCAGCACTCAGCCATACCCCTCACCCGGCGCTTCGCGCCGACCTCTCCCTCAAGGGGAGAGGTGACAGAAGCCGCGACGCTGACTGCTGATGGCTGAAAGCTGACTGCTGAAAGCTGATCACCGATGCTAAGATCGTCCAGCGTTTCGCAAAGAGGCTGTCATGTCCAGTTCCGGTGCCGTGCCGCCCGCCGCGGACCAGAGCGGGCTCATCGCCAACACCGGGATTGTGGGGCCGGTGCTGGAGTTCGACTGGGCGGACGTCGAGATCGGGGTCGGCGCCTATGACGAGGGGCCGACCGGGGTCACGGTGGTCCGCTTCAAGACGCGCTGCTCGGCCGCGGTCGACGTGCGCGGCGGCGGGCCGGGGACGGCGAGCACCGACCTGCTGCGGCTGGGCTATCCGACGCCGTTCGTCGACGCGGTCGTGTTCGCCGGCGGCTCGGCCTACGGGATGGAGACGATCACCGCGGTCGCCGGTGCCTTGAAGGACGACGGGGTGCGCAGCGGCGCCTGGGACAATGTCGCGATCGTGCCCGGCGCCATCATCTACGATTTCGGCAACCGGCGGCTGAACGAGATCTACCCCGACAAGCGGCTGGCGGTGGCGGCACTGCACGCCGCGCGGCCCGGCGTCTTCCCGCTGGGCGCGCAAGGGGCGGGCCGCATGGCCATGCAGGGCTATTACTTCCGCAGCTTCACGCATTCCGGCCAGGGCGGCGCGTTCCGCCAGCAGGGTCCGACCAAGGTCGCGGTGTTCACCGTGGTCAACGCGCTGGGCGCCGTCACCGGCCGCGACGGCAGGATGGTCACCGCGCACCCCGCCCGGTCGTGGGGCCGCGCGCAGAAGACGACGGAGCTGCTGCAGCGAGTCCCGGCGAGCCTGGCGCCGGACCCGGGAGCGAGCGCCGCCGAGCGGGCGTTCGGCGTGCCGGGCGAGCGGAACACCACGGTCAGCCTGGTGGTCACCAACCAGAAGCTCGAGAGCTGGGCGCTGCAGCGGCTGGCGGTGCAGGTCCACACGTCGATGGCGCGCGCGATCCAGCCGTTCTCGACCATGTTCGACGGCGACACGCTGTTCGCGCTGTCGACCCAGGAGGTGGAGAACCCCGAGCTGACGCCGCTGACCCTGGGCGCGATCGCGTCCGAAGCGATGTGGGACGCGGTGCTGGCCAGCGTGCCCGACCAGGAGAGTCCGGTGGCGCCGGCGGTGCCGGTGAGCGTGCCGGCCGATCTCCTCGCCGCTTACGCCGGCACCTACCGGTTCGGCCCGGCGGCGGAGCTGACGGCGCGGGCCGAGGGCGGGCGGCTGCTGATCCGCAGCAGCGGCACGGGCCCGGTCTTCGAGTTCGACCGCGAGACGCCGGCGGCGATGGTGCCGCTGTCGACGGGCGCGTTCTTCGCCGACGGCCGCTACAAGACGCGGATCGGGTTCACGCGCGACCCGGGCGGCCGGGTGACCGGTGCCGTGCTCAATCCCGGGCGGTGGGGGCAGAGGGGGGTGAGGAGCTAACAGCGGTCAGCAGTCAGCAAAGAAGCCGTCAGCAAAAAAGCTGTCAGCTGTCAGCAATCAGCTTTCAGCCGTGAGCGATGACCTTGCCGTGGATGCCCCGGACAAGCCTGGACAAGCCGGGGCATGACAGACTTGGGCGCGATTTACACCGCAGGAATCACCACGGAGACACGGAGGCCACGGAGGGTAGCGGTGCGACTCTGACAGATGATACCAGTGCAGAACATCCTCAGTCGTCACCCCGGCCAAGCGGCGCAGCCGCGCGAGCCGGGGTCCTCCATGCTGCCACGGGCGAGATGGACCCCGGATCTCGCTTCGCTCGTCCGGGGTGACGAGGGAAAAAGGATCGGGACTCATCTGTTGGCGCGTTCCGAACTCCGTGTTCTCCGCGTCTCCGTGGTTAATCCAAGCCGTGGATGCCCACAACAAGTGGGGGGTGGCTGGAAGCAGCGCGCTTCCCCAAAAAGAGCCCACCTCACCCCGGCCCTCTCCGCCCTGAAGGGCGGAGAGGGGGAGTACGACGCGCGCAACGCGCCCGTTTGAAGCGCGCCCCTTTAGTGCGTCGTCCGCGGCGGGGTGTCGTCGTTGTCGTCGCTCGACTGGTCGTCGCCGCCCGGCTGCTGGGTGAGCTGGTCGCCTCCGTTCTGCTTGAGCTCCATCGCGATCTTGTGCTGGACCAGCGGATCGGATTCGGCGAGGTCGACGATCTCGTTGTACTTGTCGACCGACAGGCCGTTCTTCTCGACCGCCTGCGCCATCTCCTCCATCGCCTTCTGCTCGGTCGCCACCTCGGCGGCGGGGCCCTGGCGCGACGCGGCCTGGACCTCGGGCAGCCATTTCATCTTCACCCGGTGCACGTCGAGGGCGGCGTGGGCGAATGCCTGGATGTCAGTGTCGTCGATGGTGGTCTGCTGGTCCATCGGGGCCTCCGAAGAAGATGAGGGGTCGGAAGAAGACGGGTTGTCGTCCGCCCGGGCGACGGGCGGGCCGAGGGCCATCGCGGCCGCCACGGCCGCGGCGAGGGAGAGGATGCGGGTGTGCGACGTCATGATCAGCCTTTCTGAAACTCTGGGTCATCGGTGGTGAAAATAGACGCGGTGCTTGCGCACGTCTTCGCCGCGCGTTCCCCTTCTTGAGGGAATGACCCGCACCGTCGATGGTTCCGAAAAAAATGGGATGCGGAATCGCTTACCACAGAGGCACAGAGGTCACAGAGGATAGGGACGGGGCTTTATTCTCGGGTCTGGGTGTGGTGAATATCTAAAAGCTTCCGGGGGGTGGTGATGGCGGAGACGGTGATACGCGAGGTGCGGCGGGAGGATTTCGCGGGGTGGGCGCCGCTGTGGGCGGGGTACAACACCTTTTACAAGCGCGTCGCCCCGCCGGATGTCACGGAGACGACATGGGCGCGGTTCTTCGATGCGGCGGAGCCGGTGCATGCGCTGGTGGCCGAGGGCGGCGGCGCCTTGATCGGCCTTGCGCACTACATCTTCCACCGCAACACTTTGCTCTGACCGGCTCGCGCGTAGCCGCCACACCAACCCTACGCGCTCGCCGGCGAACGCGCATCCGCGCGTTCGGATGACTCACGGCCATCGCGTGGCCCTTGCCGCGCGCTGGCAGACCCACGAGACCAACACGACCGCGCAGGCGCTCTACGACAAGGTCGCGAACCGGTCGGGGTTTATCGTGTATCGGAAGGATCTGTAGGAGCGTAAACCGCCGAGGACGCGGCGTTTTTTCTTCGTCACCCTCGGGCTTGACCCGGCTTGACCCGAGGGTCCATCCCTCCGCGTCACCATGGATTGCCCGGTCAAGCCGGGCAATGACGCAAGGGAAAAGACTTCGTGGCCTCCGTGCCTCCGTGGTTGACCCAATATGCCGTGGATGCCCGCAACAAGTGACAACAAGTGCGGGCATGACGGAGCGGAAGAGGTCTCCACTCCTCGGTGGCATCAGTGGCCTCCACGGGTCGCGCGACCCGGCTCGGGTCGTGAACCGACGGATGGCCGGCTTGACATATAGCTAATTTAGCTATATTAGCTGTACTAGCCATATCATGATCAAAGTGTCATCCACCGAATTCCAGAACGAGGTCGGCCGCTACATCGACGCGGCCCAGGCAGAGCCGGTTGTCGTCACCAGCCATGGACGCGAGAAAGCCGTTGTCATCTCTCCCGCGGAATATCGCCGGCTGACGTCGCCCGCCCCCGGCCGCCCCCCGGCCGCACGGTTGCCGGCGCCCGCCTCCCCCGGGCGGCCCCGCAATCCGGTGATGACGGCGCTGTCGGTCGTGAACACGTCGACGCCGATCATCGTCAACCGACGGGAGCTTCGCGACGCGATTACCAATCCAAAAACGAAATATCGCGCGCAAGCCCGCCTATTGCTCAATGAACTGAGCGAGAGCACGCTGGCGGGGCTGGTCGCCAGGAAATTCGTGTCCTGGAAGGAACTCCACAAACTCGCCGAACGGGTCGGATGTGACAGCGATGAAAAAGCGGCCTTCATCCGGCGAATGGCCGGCATCTCATTGGCTTAATCTCTTCGGCCAGGCCACGGCTCTCCTCGAGCAATCCTGTCCCGGGGCCGCGTGGACCTTTGGCGGCGGCACCGCTCTTGCGCTCGGGTACGAGCACCGGATCAGCTACGATGTCGACATATTCCTGCACGACGCACAGGTTCTCCCGTACCTGGCGCCGCGTCTGAACGACATCGCCGCATCGATCGCGCTATCGCATGAGGAAAGCGCGAACGGGCTGAAAATCGTGACCCACGGCGGTGATATCGACTTCGTCGTGACGGCGGACGTCACCGACATAGCTCCTCTCGCGACGAATATCGGCGAGACCGCAGCGTTGGTTCAGGCGCCGGCGGAAATACTTGCCAAGAAAATCCAGTATCGCGGATATCAGTTTACACATCGGGACATCTTCGATTTGGCGATGCTCCTGGAGAACGATCCCGCCCAAGTCGACGCCGCCGTGACGGCCTGCTCGAAAGACGCCATCGCTGCCGCCGCCGAGATCATCGCCGTGCGTCTACCAACACTCTCGGACGAGCTGCCCGATTACATAAATCCGACCGCCGACTTCCGCTCGCTCATCGGACGCGCCCCCGGAGTTCTGGTCGCATTCCCGCGCGTGCGGGATTTCCTGTGATCGTGCGACGAGGCTCGAGCGCCGCAGGCGCTCTACGACAAGATCGCGACCCGGTCGGGTTTTTTCGTATCAGAAGGGTTTGTAAGAATTCACCACGGAGGCACCGAGTTTTCTCTTCGTCACCCTCGGGCTTGACCTGGTCAAGCCCGAGGGTGACGGAAAAGAACGTGCGAGGCCCCCGGCGGCTTTCGTCCGCGGAGCGTCTGGACTACGATAAGCCATCCTTTCGGGAGGAGCGCATGGCGATGGCCGATGTCTCCGTGACGGGCAGTTCGATCCGCGTTTGGCCGAGCGGGCAGGCGTGCGGGTGCCGGGTGTCGGGGGTCGATCTGGCGGCGCTGGACGAGGCGGGGTTCCGCGCGGTCGAGCGGGTGTTCAACGAGCACGCGGTGGTCGCGTTCAACGACCAGAGCCTGGACGAGGCCGGGCTGCTCGGCTTCGCGCGGCGCCTCGGGCCGATCGAGCGGCATGTCTCGGCCGCGTTCCATCATCCCGGCACCGACGAGCTCACCGTGCTGTCGAACATCCTGAAGGACGGCAAGAACTTCGGCTCCGAGGACGCGGGCCAGGGCTGGCACACCGACCTGTCCTACGACGCGGTGCCGGCGCGCGCCTCGATCCTCTACGCGCTGCAGGTGCCGATGAAGGACGGCGAGCCGCTCGGCGACACGTTGTTCGCGAACATGTACGCGGCGTATGACGCGCTGCCGGCGGCGTGGAAGACACGGCTCGCCGGCCTCAAGGCCGAGCGCGACTACGCCAAGTTCTACACCTACATGATCGAGAAGAAGGCTTCGCCGCGGCCGCAGCTCACCGACGCCGAGCGCCGCAAGAAGCCGCCGGTGGAGCACCCGATCGTGCTCCGCCATCCGTGGACCGGCCGGCTCTCGCTCTACGCCGATCCCGGCTACACCACGCGGGTCCTCGGCGTGCCGGCGGCCGCGAGCGACGAGATCCTGGAGTTCCTGTTCCGGCACCAGACCGAGGCGCGGTTCCAGTATCGCCACCGCTGGCGCCTGCACGACGTGCTGATGTGGGACAACTGCGCCACCATCCACATGGCGACCGGCGGCTACGACCGCTCGACGCCCCGCCTGATGCACCGGGCGCAGGTGCTGGGCGATCAAGGGTTGTATGCGCAGATGAATCCCTGACATTCACCACAGAGGCGCAGAGACACAGAGGACAGATAAGACGCTCCGAACTCTATGTTCTCTGTGTCTCTGTGGTGAATTCGGTCTGCCGTGGATGCCCGCAACACGTGTCAACACGTGCGGGCATGACGGAATACTGGCGGGATACTGGCCTTTTGGCGCGGCTTGCTCCGGGGGGCGGTGCCGTATAAATTCCTTGCGGCCTTTCCAAACGGCCGATGGGGGCGGCGCCGGGCGTGCTGCGAACCCCGGCCGGCCTTTCAACCCTCGAGGAAACCCAATGTCGACGTACAACATTCTGATTCTGGGCGCGTCCTACGGCTCGCTGCTCGCCACCAAGATGCTCTTCGGCGGCCACAAGATCTCGCTGGTCTGCCTGCCGGCCGAGGCCGAGCTGATCAACAAGGAGGGGGCCAAGGTCCGCCTGCCGATCCGCGGCCGCGCCAAGCCGGTCGAGCTCGACACCAAGAAGCTGCCGGGCAATCTCTCCGCCCTCGGCCCGGCCGAGGTCAACCCGAAGAGCTACGACCTGATCGGCCTCGCCATGCAGGAGCCGCAATACCGCTCGCCCGGCGTGCGCGAGCTGCTGGACGCGGTCGCCAAGTCCAAGGTGCCGTGCATGTCGATCATGAACATGCCGCCGCTGCCCTACCTGAAGCGGATCCCCGGCCTGAACGCGGAGGAGCTGAAGCCCGCCTACACCGACGCCAGCGTGTGGCAGAATTTCGAGCCCGGCCGGCTCACCCTGTGCAGCCCCGACCCGCAGGCGATCCGCCCGCCGGACGAGAAGGTGAACGTGCTGCAGGTCACCCTGCCGACCAATTTCAAGGTGGCGCGGTTCGACGACGACACGGCGACGACGATGCTGCGCCAGCTGCAGGACGACGTCGAGGCGGCGCGCTTCGATCCCGGCGACGGCACCAAGATCGAGCTGCCGGTGAAGCTCAAGGTGCACGACTCCATCTTCGTGCCGCTGGCCAAATGGCCGATGCTGATCGCCGGCAACTACCGCTGCGTGACCAAGGACGCGGCGCGCACGGCCAAGGAAGCCGTGCACACCGACATCGACACCTCGCGCAAGGTCTACAACTGGGTGCGCGACCTGGTCATCAAGCTCGGCGCCAAGCCGGACGACCTGGTGCCGTTCGAGAAATACGCCGCGGCGGCGAACGACCTGACGCGGCCGGCCTCGGCGGCGCGGGCCCTGTTCGCGGGTGCCCCCAACATCGAGCGCGTCGACCGGCTGGTGCAGATCGTCGGCCGACAGAAGGGCATGCAGCTGGCCGAGCTCGACGAGATCGTGGCGATGGTGGATGCGCGGCTGGAGCTCAATCGCAAGAAGGTGGCTTGAGGCCTAGTCCTTCGATCCTTAGAGCCCTTCGAGCCCTTCGAGCCCTTCGAGCCCTTCGAGACGGCCGCTACGCGGCCTCCTCAGAGCCTGTGAATCTTTGGCTGGATTATGGTTGCGGATTGAGCGCGGTGGTGATTCGCTTGGCTGTGGAGCGGTGGCCAAGGAGGGATCATGGCGCGCGAGGGATTGTTCGGGGGCCTGGCGGAGACGCCGGCGG
>DASWFO010000279.1:0-12251 GCA_036394195.1 Alphaproteobacteria bacterium
GGGCCCGCCGATCTGACGCGGGCGGACCTTCGGAACGCGAACTTCGCGGGCAAACGCCTTGTTGCTGCGGCGTTTCGCGGGTCGCTGCTGCTTGGTGCACGCTTCAGCGAAGCGGAGCTGATGCGGGCCGACTTCACGAAGAGCGATCTTCGCCAGTCTGATTTCACCAAGGCGGATCTGCGCGGCGCGATGATGGTCGATGCGATCCTCATGGAGGCCGACCTCCGGGGCGCCAACCTGACGCCGATCGTCAACGTGGGCAGCGCCAACCTGGACGTGCCCGTCGATCTGAGCGGCGCCAATCTCGTGGCTGCGAAGCTCGCCAACGCCAACCTGAAAATGGCCCGGCTCGTCGGCAGCGACCTTTCGCGGGCGGACCTCACGAATACGTCCTTCGTAAACGCGGACCTGCGCAACGTCGCCTTCGACGGCGCCAAATTCGACGGTGCCAAATTCGACGGGGCGAATCTTCAGGGTGCCACCGGGCTGCCGCCGCGGGTCACGGCGGGCGAGGACGATGCGTCATGACGGCAGGCTCGGATCCACGGAGAGCCGCAGTTACGGACCAAGCCAAGCCCTCGACATCCGCGACATCGAAGCTCGACGTGTCGCCGCTGCTCGACAGCGTCACCGACCTGGCGATGGCGGTGATCGGCGGGCGCATCGAATACATCAACCGCTCCGGCCTGGCGCTGCTCGGGTTCCCGAGTGCCGAGCATATTGTCGGCCAGAAGATCGAGGCCGTCGTTGATCCACGCACGGTCCATGCTCTGCTGGTGCGGCGACGGGATACGGGGGAGCTCGACAAAGGGAACTGGCTGCGGACCTCGATCAAATGCGCGAATGGAAGCACCGCCGAGGTTGAATTGCTGATGGCCCCCATGTCGGGGCGGGACGCGCTGGCGGTCGTGGCGCGGCGCGTTGACGTCACGTCGGTGCTAGATCCGAATACGCCGGCGGCGGCGCTCCATGCCGCCGAAGGGCTTAAGAACCTGATCGCCAATATGGCGCATGAGCTGCGAACGCCGTTGAACGCCATCATCGGCTTTTCCGAGATCATCGCCCAGCGCATGTTCGGGGACATCAACGACCGCTATGCGGCCTACGCGGGCGACATCGAGGCGAGCGGGCAGCACCTGCTGCGCATCATCAACGACATTCTCGATTACGCGAAGGTCGAATCGGGCGAGATGGCATTGCGGCTGGAGCGGGTCGCCGTCACCGAGGTCGTTCGGGCCAGCCTGCGGCTTATTTCCGCGCAGGCGGACCACGCCGGGATCGAGATCATCGACGAGCTCGCCGACCTCCAGCCGCTGCTCTACGTGGATCAGACCAAGGTGAAGCAGATCGTGGTCAACCTGATGTCGAACGCGGTCAAGTTCACGCCGCGCGGTGGCAAGGTGTTCATCGGATCGAAGCTGGCAGGTCCGGAAAAGGTCGAGCTCTGGGTGCGGGATACGGGAATCGGCATGACCGAGGCGGAAGTTGCCGACGCGGTGCTGCCGTTCCGCCAACCGAAGCGCCCGCCGGACGGCAGCTACGCGGGAACCGGTCTCGGATTGCCCATCGCCAAGGCCCTCGTCGCGCTGCACGGCGGCGAGTTCTACATCAAGAGCACGCCCAAGATCGGCACCGAGGCCCGCTTCACCCTGGTCTGCCAGGAGCCGACGCGCCCGGACGGCGGGTTGGCCGGCAAATAGCCGGGCGTTTCCATCCGACCGCGCCCGGCGCTATGCTGATAAGCTGGCGACTCCATGAACCTGCAACAGGTCATATTCGAGTTCATCCAGCGCGGGAACTCCGTGAAGGTGACCGCGATGGACCCGCAGACTCTGGTCGAGGTCTCCATCGTCGGTCCGGCCAATGCCAGCCAGGCGGCGCTGAAGGCGACGGCCCTCAACAAGCTGAAATACGTCTTGGGCAAACGTCAGCCGGGCAGGACCTGACGCGGCGGAGGCGGCGCCACGCATTTCGCCTTGATCCGTCGCCGCCGCATGATAACTAGGGGAGCAAGCGGGACACACACTCGCATGGCGCCGGTTTAGGCGAACCGGGCCTCAGAACAGGAAGCGGCAATCCGGCGGTATGGAGTATTTCCTCCAGCAAACAATCAACGGCGTCACCCTCGGCGCGATCTACGGCCTTGTGGCCATCGGCTACACGATGGTCTACGGCATCATCGGCATGATCAATTTCGCCCACGGCGAAATTTACATGATCGGCGCCTTCATCTCGATCATCGCCTTTTCCATCCTGGCGATGTTCGGCATCACCTTCGTGCCCCTGGCGGTCTTGATCGTCCTAGTCGTGGCGATCGTCTTCACCTCCGTCTATGGCTGGGCCGTCGAGCGTATCGCCTATCGGCCGCTGCGCGGCTCGTTTCGCCTGGCGCCGCTGATTTCCGCCATCGGCATGTCGATCTTCCTGCAGAACTACGTGCAGACCCTGCAGGGTGCGCGCGTCAAGCCGCTGCAGCCCGTCGTCACCGGCGGACTGGTGCTGGTGCAGAGCGAGCGTTTCACGGTCGCGTTGTCCTACATCCAGATCCTGATCGTCGTCCTGACCGTGGTGCTCATGGCGGCGTTCTCGCTGCTCATCGCACGCACGTCGCTGGGCCGGGCGCAGCGGGCCTGCGAGCAGGATCTGACCATGGCGGCACTCCTCGGCATCGACGTGGACCGGACGATCTCGCAGACCTTCGTGATGGGGGCGGCGCTGGCCGCCGTCGCCGGCGTGATGGTGTCGCTCTATTACGGCGTCGTCGACTTCTACATCGGCTTCCAGGCTGGATTGAAGGCGTTCGCGGCGGCGGTGCTCGGCGGCATCGGCTCGATGCCCGGGGCCATGCTCGGCGGCCTGCTGATCGGGCTGGTCGAAGCCTATTGGTCGGCGTACTTCACGCTCGAATACAAGGACATTGCGACCTTTTCGATCCTGATCCTTGTCCTGATCTTCCGGCCAACGGGACTGCTCGGCCGTCCGGAAGTCGAGAAGGTCTGATGGCGTCGTCGAGCGCGCCGCGGAGCCGCGCCGCCGCCGCGCTGAAGGAGGCCGGGCTCGCCGCCGTGGTCGCGTTCGCGCTGGCGCTGCCGCTGGTCGGATTTCAGACCGTCGACGTGAACGGCGTTCTCACCGTCCGGACCCGCTTCGACTGGGTGGCGATCGGCGTTGCCGCCGTCTTCGCCGGCCGCCTGGCCCTGGCGCTGTGGCCCGAGACGTGGAAATGGCGCCAACACCGCGAGCCGCGCCATGTCGTCCGCACGGACCGGACGAGCGCCGCGAGCATGCGCTTTGCCGCCTATGCCGGCGTTTCGCTGGCCATCGCGCTGCCGTTTCTGCCCTTCGCCGACCGCTACATCGTCGATGTCGCCACCACCATCCTGATCTACGTGATGCTCGGATGGGGATTGAACATCGTGGTCGGTCTCGCGGGCCTGCTCGATCTCGGCTACGTCGCGTTCTATGCCGTCGGGGCCTACAGCTTCGCGCTGCTGGCGAGGAACTTCGATCTCAATTTCTGGGAGTGCCTGCCACTCGCCGGCGCGTTCGCTGCCATGTTCGGCGTCCTGCTCGGATTTCCGGTGCTGCGCCTGCGCGGCGACTATCTCGCGATCGTCACGCTCGGCTTCGGCGAGATGATCCGCATCATCCTGATCAACTGGGGCAGCTTCACCGGGGGGCCGAACGGCCTGACCAGCATTCCCCGGCCGTCGTTCTTCGGCCTCCCGTTCGCCCGCGAGGCGGAGGACGGCCGCGTTCCGTTCCACGAATTCTTCGGCCTCGATTATTCGCCGCTGCACCGCCTGATCTTCCTCTATTTCATCGTGCTGGCGCTGGCGCTGCTCACCAACGCATTCACGCTGCGCATCCGGCGCCTGCCGGTCGGCCGCGCTTGGGAAGCCTTGCGCGAGGATGAGATCGCCTCGCGCGCGCTCGGCATCAATCCGACCAACACCAAGCTGACGGCGTTTGCGATCGGCGCGATGTTCGCCGGCTTCGCGGGCTCGTTCTTCGCCACCCGCCAGGGATTCATCAGCCCTGAAAGCTTCACGTTTCTGGAATCGGCGCTGATCCTCGCGATCGTCGTTCTGGGCGGCATGGGGAGCCAGATCGGCGTGGTGATCGCCGCGACCTTGCTGGTCGTGCTACCCGAGTTCGGCCGGCAATTCGCCGATTTCCGCATGATGCTGTTCGGCGCCGCGATGATCGCGATCATGGTGTGGCGCCCGCACGGCCTGCTGGCCCGCCGCGAGCCGTCGATCCGGCTGAATGGCCAGTCACCGAATGCTCTGTGGCGCAAACCCGCATCGGGCGGGACGTCGGCGTGAGTGGCGCGTTGCTCGCCGTCGAGCATCTCACCATGCGGTTCGGCGGGCTGGTGGCGGTCGACGACCTGTCGTTCGCGGCGGAGAAGGGGGCGATCACGGCCCTGATCGGCCCAAACGGGGCCGGTAAGACAACCGTCTTCAATTGCCTCACCGGCTTCTACAAGCCGACCGTCGGCCGGCTGACGCTCAGTCATCCGCAGGGACAGCTGCTGCTCGAGCGCCTGCAAGGGTTCCGCATCGCGCGCGCCGGGGTGGCGCGCACCTTTCAGAATATCCGGCTGTTCCCGCGCATGACGGTGCTCGAGAACCTGATCGTGGCGCAGCACAATCCGCTGATGCGCGCGTCGGCTTACACGTTTGGCGGGCTGTTTGGGCTCCCGGGCTATCGCGCTGCCGAGGCCGCGGCGATCGACTTCGCCTGTCACTGGCTGGACCGCGTCGGCCTGCTCGACCGCGCCGATGAGGAAGCGGGAGGGCTGCCGTATGGCGCGCAACGGCGGCTCGAAATCGCGCGCGCCATGTGCACGCGACCGATCCTCCTGTGTCTCGACGAGCCGGCCGCCGGACTGAACCCGCGCGAGTCGGCCGACCTCAATCGGCTTCTCGTCTCCATTCGCGACCGCGAGGGGATCGGCATTCTGCTGATCGAGCACGACATGACCGTCGTGATGGGCATCTCGGACCATGTGGTCGTGCTCGATTACGGGCGCTGCATCGCCGCCGCATCGCCCGCCGATATCCGCAGCAACCCCGCCGTGATCCGCGCCTATCTTGGGGAGCCGGACGAGCGGGAAACAACGCCGGGTGGCGGATGACGATGCTGTCCGTCTCCGGCCTTCATGCGAGCTATGGCCCCATCGAGGCGCTGCACGGCGTTGATCTCGACGTCGCCGCGGGCGAGATCGTCACGCTGATCGGAGCCAACGGAGCCGGCAAGTCGACGCTCTTGATGACGATCTGCGGTAAGCCGCGCGCGGCGCAGGGCCGCATCGTGCTGGAGGGCACCGACATCACGCGGTTTCACACGTTCGAGATCGTGCGGCGCGGACTGGCGCAGGTCCCGGAAGGCCGGCGCATCTTTCCGCGCCTCACCGTGCTGGAGAACCTGCAGCTGGGTGCCAGCGTCGCGGCGCCGGCGCATTTCGCCGACGATCTCGAGCGGGTGTTCGCGCTGTTTCCGATCCTGCGGGAGCGCCGGACCCAGCGCGGGGGAACGCTCTCCGGCGGCGAGCAGCAGATGCTGGCGATCGCGCGGGCGCTGATGAGCCGCCCCAGGCTCCTGCTCCTCGACGAGCCGTCGCTCGGGCTGGCGCCGCTCGTGGTGAAGCAGATCTTCGCGGTGATCCGCGCGATCAACCGCGAAGGCGTGACCGTGCTGCTCGTCGAGCAGAACGCCTATCATGCGCTCCGCCTCGCCCATCGCGGCTACGTGATGCAGAATGGCAAGATCGTGCTGTCGGGGACCGGGGCCGATCTGCTGGCCAACCGCGAGGTGCGCGCCGCCTATCTCGAAGGCGGTGCGGCATGAGCGCCGTCCTCGGCACCTCGCCGGGCGTCTTTCTCGGCCTGACCGTGTTGCTGTTCGGGCTTACGGCGTTTCGGACCGGCGAAGCCATCGCCCAGATCTGGGGGCTTCCCTGGCAGGCGGCGCTCGCCGCGTTCGGGTTGGCCGTGGCAGACCGGCTTCTTGCCGCCGCCTTGTTCGACAGCCCGCCCTTGTCCGCAACCGCCGCCGCCGCGGCATGGATGTACCTCACGGCTGTGGCGCTGTTCGCCTGGCGGGCGACGCTGGCGCGCAAGATGGTGCGCCAATATCCGTGGTTGTACGAGCCGGCAGGAATTCTGGGCTGGCGCTCGCGTAATATTGTGGACGGGCGCGAGCGGCACTAAGCTTGCATTACTCGGCCATCAGGCCGCCCCGGGACAGGGAGAAAATCGATGCGAAAATCAGGGCTTGTATTGTTCGCCGCGGCGCTGGCGTTGGCAGCGCCGGCGGCCATGGCGCAGGACATCGTCATCGCCACGATCGGGCCGATGACCGGCAGCAATGCCAGCTTCGGCGAGCAGATGCGACGCGGCGCCGAAATGGCGGTCAAGGACATCAACGCCAAAGGCGGCGTGCTGGGCCGCAAGCTGCGGCTCGAAATCGGCGACGACGCCTGCGACCCCAAACAGGCTGTCGCGGTCGCCAACCAGCTTGCGTCGCGCGGCGTGGTATTCGTGGCCGGCCACTACTGCTCGGGGTCTTCGATCCCGGCGTCGGAGGTCTATGCCGACGAAGGGATCCTGCAGATCTCGCCGGCGTCGACCAATCCGTTGCTGACCGAGCGCGGAACGAAGTTCAAGAACGTGTTCCGGGTGTGCGGCCGCGACGACCAGCAAGGCGTCGTTGGGGCGGATTATCTGATCGATCACTTTAAAGGCAAAAATCTCGCGGTTGTGGACGACAAGTCCCAATACGGCAAAGGCCTGGCTGATTTCGCGCGAAAGCGATTCGCCGAAAAGGGGGTGAAGATCGCGCTGAATGAATCCGTCAATGACAAAGACACGGATTTCAGCGCCCTGATCAGCAAGATGAAGCAGGCCGGGGTCGAGGTGATCTATTTTGGCGGCTATCACACGCAAGCCGGCTTGATCACCCGCCAGGCGCGTGACCAGGGACTGAAGGTCACGCTCGCCGCAGGGGATGCTTTGACGTCGCAGGAATTCTGGTCCATCGCCGGGCCAGCCGGAGAGGGGACGTTAATGACCTTCGACGCCGATCCGCGCAAGAACCCGGTCGCGGCGCCGATCGTCGCCGAATTCCGCAAGGGCGGTTACGATCCGGAGGGCTACACCCTTTACACCTACGCGGCGATTCAGATTTACGTTGAAGCGGTGAAACAGGCGAAATCGACGAAGCTCGCGGATATTCTGGGGCCCATGCACTCGGTGCGGTTCGAGACGGTGTTGGGGCCGATCGCGTTCGACGGCAAAGGCGACGTCACGACGCCAGCGTACAAAGTCTACGCGTGGAAAGGCGGCAAATACGATTACGCGAACTGATCCGCGCTGATGTGCACCAAGGCCCGGTGATCATCACCGGGCCTTTTTTATTACTTCTTCTTTTTGCCGCCGGCGGTTTTGCGGCCGAGGCCGATGCGTTTGGCGAACGCCGAGCGCTGCTGGGCATAGTTCGGGGCCACCATCGGGTAGTCCGGCGGCAATCCCCATTTCGCACGATATGCTTCCGGCGTCATCCCATAGGCGGTGCGCAGGTGACGCTTGAGCATCTTCAGCTTCTTGCCGTCTTCAAGGCAGACGATGTAGTCGGCCGTCACCGATTTCTTGATCGGCACGAGCGGCTTTTGCGTGGTCATCGGAGCGCCTTCGGGGCGATCCAGCGCCAGCAAAGACGCATAGATCGTCTTGATGACCTCGGTGATCTGGGCGGTGGGGAGCGGGTTGTTGCTGACATAAGCAGCGGCGACGTCGGCAGTCATACGCAAGAGATCACCCGCGCTGAAGTTCTTGTCGCTCATCCCCTGGGAACCTCGGCTCCACGAAACCCGGTTAATTCAATCGCTTCGAATCCGCATCGATGCGGACGGGGGACTTGATAGGCGGCGATTACAACCATTGTCAATTTTTTTCCTCAATTTTTATTCTTCTTTTCAGTCCGAATCCCTTAACGGTAAATATTAATTAATCGCGGCCGTCGTGTTTATTAATAATAGACCCACGCCACTGAGGTATTTAGCCAAACAATTCATCGTTCTCGATTCCGGCCCCCTGGCTAGTCGCTATTTTGACGTCGAGGGATTGTGGCCGATTGGCAGGCCGCTTCGACATATGGTAGCTTCAGCTGTCCTCCACATTTACTGATGATTTCTGCCCCGCATGGCTGCTGATCCCATCGCCATCGCCTCGGACCATGGCGGTTTCGAACTCAAAGCCGTTCTGGTCCAGGAGCTCAAAGCGGCCGGCCTGCCGGTGCTCGATCTCGGAACCATGAGCGACGACAGCGTCGATTATCCCGATTTCGCGGATGCGCTGGCGAAGGCGCTGGCCGACGGCAAGGCCAAACGCGGCGTGTTGTTGTGCGGCACCGGGATTGGCGTCTCGATGGTCGCCAACCGCCACCGCGGAATCCGCGCCGCCGTGTGCCGCGACGTCACCGACGCGCGCCTGGCGCGACAGCACAACGACGCCAATGTGCTCTGTCTTGGGGGCCGGGTGACCGGGCCCGAAGTTGCCAAGGACTGCCTGCGGACCTTTCTTGAAACCAAATTCGAAGGCGGCGGCCGGCATGCCCGCCGCATCGCCAAGTTCAGCTGAGAGCCACCGATACTAACGGCCCGAAGAGAAGGTTTATTCTGAATGTCCTCTGCCAAGCCGGCTCCCGTCATGTCGTCCTCCGCCCAGGGGGATGACGCGTTTTTCACGGCCCCGCTATCCGACACGGATCCGGAGATCTGGCGCGCGGTCCGCGACGAGTTGAAGCGCCAGCGCGACAAGATCGAGCTGATCGCGTCCGAGAATATCGTCTCCGCCGCGGTGCTCGAGGCGCAGGGGTCCGTGCTCACGAACAAATACGCCGAAGGCTATCCGGGTCGGCGCTATTACGGTGGCTGCGAATACGTGGACGTTGCCGAGACGATCGCGATTGAGCGCGCCAAAAATCTGTTCGGCTGCGCGTTCGCGAACGTACAGCCGCATTCGGGTGCGCAGGCCAACCAGGCGGTGTTCTTCGCGCTGATGCGGCCCGGCGATACCTTCATGGGCCTGTCGCTCGCCGCCGGCGGACACCTGACGCATGGCTCGCCGGTAAATCAATCGGGCAAGTGGTTCAAGGTCGTCCCGTACACGGTCCGTCGCGACGATCAGCGCATCGACTACGACGAGGTCGAAAAGCTCGCGCATGAGCACCGGCCGAGGCTCATCATCGCCGGCGGATCGGCGTATCCGCGGATTATCGACTTCGCGCGCTTCCGCAAGATCGCCGACGCCGTGGGCGCCTACCTGATGGTCGACATGGCGCATTTCGCGGGGCTGGTCGCGGGCGGGGCGCATCCCAGTCCGCTCCCGCATGCGCATGTCGTGACCACGACGACCCACAAGACGCTGCGCGGTCCGCGCGGCGGCATGATCCTGTCGACAGACGAGGATCTCGGCAAGAAGATCAATTCGGCCGTCTTCCCCGGGCTTCAGGGCGGCCCGCTGATGCATGTGATTGCCGCCAAGGCGGTGATGCTCGGCGAGGCGCTGCGTCCCGAGTTCAAGGACTATGCACGGGCCGTGGTCGAGAACGCCAAGACGCTGGCCGAGACGCTGAAGAGCCGCGGCCTCGACATCGTGTCGGGCGGTACTGACACGCATCTGATGCTGGTCGATCTCCGGCCGAAGAAGCTCACCGGCAAGGCCGCCGAGCAAAGCCTCGATCGCGCCTCGATCACCTGCAACAAGAACGGTATCCCGTTCGATCCGGAGAAGCCGGCGGTTACCTCGGGGGTCCGGCTGGGCTCGCCGGCCGGGACGACGCGCGGCTTCGGACCGGCGGAATTCCGCCAGGTCGGCGAGCTCATCGGCGAGGTGCTGGACGGGCTGGCCGCGGTCAATTCGGGGGACAATACGGCGACCGAGGCGGCGGTGCGGGCCAAGGTCACGGAGCTGTGCCGGCGGTTTCCGGTCTATGCGGGCCGGTAGACGGAGATTTGGTCTTACGTCGAAGAATAACCAACACTAACGCCAAACGACGCCGAGGGGAGACGGGGGATGCGCTGTCCGTTTTGCGGTCATGATGACACGCAGGTGAAAGATTCGCGGCCGACGGAAGACAATAGTGCCATTCGACGACGGCGCTTCTGTCCGTCATGCGGGTCGCGGTTCACGACCTTCGAGCGGGTGCAGCTCCGGGACCTCGTGGTGGTGAAGAAGAACGGCGTCAAGGAGCAGTTCGACCGGGACAAGCTGGCGCGGTCGATCGCGATCGCGGTGCGCAAGCGGCCCGTGGAGCCGGAGCGCGTCGAGCGCATCGTAAGCGGCATCGTCCGCCGCCTGGAAAGCCTGGGCGAGAGCGAGATCCCGTCGACCGTGGTCGGCGAGATGGTCATGGACGCGCTGTCGACGCTCGATCCGGTCGCCTATGTGCGGTTCGCGTCGGTCTATCGCAATTTCCGCGAGGCCAAGGACTTCGAGGATTTCGTCGGCAAGCTGGGCGGCATGACCGACAAGGATTAGGCGCTCAACGAGCGCCGCGGCTGGGGCATCGGTGGCAAGCACGGACGACATGGCGCACATGCGCGCCGCCCTGCAGCTGGCGCGGCGCAACCTGGGTGCGGTGTGGCCGAACCCCGCGGTCGGCTGCGTGCTGGTTCGCGCTGGCGCGGTGGTGGGCCGCGGCTGGACACAGAGAGGTGGCCGGCCGCATGCCGAGACCGTGGCGCTGGCGCTTGCCGGTGCCGCCGCCGCCGGCGCCACGGCCTACGTCACCTTGGAGCCGTGCAGCCATCACGGCCAGACCCCGCCCTGCGCCAACGCGCTGATCGCCGCCAAGGTCGCCCGCGTCGTCGCGGCGGTCGAGGATCCCGATCCGCGTGTCTCGGGCGGCGGGTTTGCCGCCCTGCGGCAGGCCGGGATCGCGCTCGAGACCGGGGTCCTCGCTGAGGAGGCCGCCGAGCTGAACGCCGGATTTTTCCTGCGCGTGCGCGAGGGGCGGCCGCTGGTGACGCTCAAGGCCGCCACGACCCTGGACGGGCGGATCGCGACGCATGCCGGCGAGAGCAAGTGGATCACCGGCGAGGCGGCGCGGCATCGCGCGCACGTCCTGCGCACCCAGCACGACGCGGTTCTGGTCGGCGTCGGCACGGCGCTGGCCGACGACCCGCAGCTCACCGCCCGGCTGCCCGGCCTGGCGGCGCGCTCGCCGGTCCGGATTCTGCTCGATCCGCGGCTGCGGCTGCCGCTCACGGCCCAGTTGATCCAGACCGCGAACAAGGTGCCGACCTGGATCGCCTGCTATGCCGACAGCGACCGCAGCCGCCGCGACGTGCTGACAGACTGCGGGGTCGAACTGATCGATCTGAAGCCGTCCGGCGACCGTCCGGACATGCAGGAGATGCTGCAGGCCCTGGCGGCCCGCGGCATCACGCGGGTGCTGGTCGAAGGCGGGGGGAGGGTGGCCGGCGCCTTGCTGGGCGACGGCCTGGTCGACCGTTTGGTCTGGTTTCGCGCCGGATCGATAATCGGCGGCGACGGCACGGCGGTTGCGGCGGCGTTCGGGGTCGACCGGCTGGCGGCGGCCCCGCGCTTTAAGCGGCTGTCCGTCGAGCCGTGCGGCGACGACCTGATGGAGATTTATGCGGCTGCAGGCTGACCTGCCTCGAATCCCGGCAGCGCTTACATTCAGGACGGCGGAATAACGGCTTACACCCGGCCGCTTCAACGACTACATTAAGCCCATGTTCACGGGCATCGTCACCAATATTGGCCGGGTTCGCGAGGTGAAAACCGCGCCGGGCCGCGACACGCGTTTCATCATCGAGACGGCGTACGACACCGCGTCCATCGCCATCGGCGCCTCGATCGCCTGTTCGGGCTGCTGCCTGACCGCGGTCGAGACCGGCCCGGGCTGGTTTGCCGCCGAGGCTTCGGGCGAGACCTTGTCCTGCACGGTCCTCGGCGCCTGGCGGGCGGGGACCCGGATCAATCTCGAGCGGTCGCTCCGCGCCGGCGACGAGCTCGGCGGTCATCTGGTCAGCGGCCATGTCGACGGGGTGGCCTCGGTGACCGAAGCCCGCCCCGAAGCCGGCTCGCTCCGCCTCGTCTTCACGGTGCCGCGCGCCCTCGGACGGTTCCTGGCGCCGAAGGGGTCGGTGGCCGTCGACGGCGTGTCGTTGACGGTCAACGAGGTCGCCGATCGCGGTCCGTCGACGCAATTCGGAG
>DASWFO010000280.1:0-25882 GCA_036394195.1 Alphaproteobacteria bacterium
CGCGCTCGGCGGCCGCGGCCCGCCGCTCGGTCATCGAGATGTGGTCCCCGACCTCGTGGAAATCGACCGCCCCGGCGTCGAACAGGCCGCCCTCGCCGAGGTTGAACCCAGTGATCAGGGCGCGGTGCACCAGCAGGTCCGAATAGCGGCGGATCGGCGACGTGAAGTGGGCATAGCGGGTCAACGCCAGCCCGAAATGTCCCTGGTTGTCGGGGCTGTAGACGGCCATCGACTGGCTGCGCAGCACCAGATCGTTCACCAGATGCCGGAACGGCGTGTTGGCCGCCCATTCGAGGATCTGGTTGAAGTGCTTGGGCTGCAGAACCTGGCCGCGGGCCAGCCGGTAGCCCAGCCCGTCGAGGACCTCGCGCAGGTTCTCGAGCTTCGCCGGATCGGGCGGCTCATGGACGCGGTACATGCAGGGCAGCCGGCGCTCTTCGATGCTCTCGGCGGCGCAGACATTGGCGAGGATCATGAATTCTTCTATGAGCCGGTGGCTGTCGTGGCGGGCTCGCGGCACGATGCGCTCGATCCGGCCCTTGTCGTCCATCAGCACCTTGCGTTCCGGCAGATCGAGTTCGAGCGTGCCGCGCTTGCGCCGCGCGCGGCCGAGCGCCCGATACGCCGCGTAGAGCGGCTCGATGACCGGCGTGCGCAGGGATTCGGCGGCGCCGTTCGGCCGCCGGTCAGCGGCGTTCTGCGCCTGTTCGTAGGTGAGGCGCGCGGCGGAGCGGATCATGGCCCGCGCGAAGCGGTGGCGGCGCTTGCGGCCCTGGGCGTCGATCCAGATATGCACCGCGAGAGCGGGGCGGTCCTCGTCCGGCCGCAAGGAGCACAGGTCGTTCGACAGGCGCTCGGGCAGCATCGGCACGACGCGGTCCGGGAAATAGACCGAGTTGCCGCGCTCGCGCGACGTCCGGTCGAGGGCGCTGTCGGGACGCACGTACCAGCCGACATCGGCAATCGCGACGATCAGGTGGAAACCGCCGGAATTGGCCGGATCGTCGTCCGGCTCGGCAAACACCGCGTCGTCGAAGTCGCGTGCGTCCTCGCCGTCGATGGTCACCAGCGGCACGTTGCGCAGGTCTTCGCGATCGCCCAGCGGCGGCGCCGGGGCGCGCCGCGCCTCCGTCAGAGCGGCCTCCGGAAAATCGACCGGGATGTCGCGGCTATAGATCGCGATCAAGCTCGCGGCGCGCGGCGCGTCCGCCGCACCCAGCCGCTCCACGACCCGGGCGCGCGGCATCCCAAGACGATGCTGCGAGACGACCTCGGCATGCACGAGCTCGCCGGGCTCGGCGCCGGCGGCATCGGCGGCGGAGACCATGAACTCGGTTTTGATCTTGCGGTCCGTCGGCTCCAGCCGACCGCCCTGCGGATCCTTCCGGAACACCGCCAGGAGCTTCTCGGGGCCGCGATCGAGACGGCGGAGAACCTCGGCGACGAACCGCCGGCCGCGCCGACCGGCAATCCGCACCAGCGCGCGGTCGCCGTCGGCGAGTGGCACCGTGCCCCGGCCGCCGCGGATGTGGATGATCGGGCGCCCGAGCTCGGGATCGACCGGATGGGCGAGGGCCTCGCCTTCGTCGGTGTCGACGTCGAACACTTCGACCACCAATGAGGACGGTAGGCGGCGGGGCGCCGCGCGATCTTCTTCCGGCGCCTCGGCGCGCGCGATGTCCTTGAGCAGCGCCTTCAGCGCGATCTTGTCGTTGCCGCGCACGTCGAAGGCGCGTGCGATTTCGCGTCGGGTGGTGTTATCTGGGTTATCGCGAAGGTAGGCCAGCACCTGCTCCCGCGTGGGGAGGCCCGGCTTGGACTTGCGTGCGGTCAATGGACGAGGAGCCGGACGGTCAGTCGTTTTCGGCGTCGACCGTGGCCGGGTTCTTCTTTTTTGACCGGCGCTTGAAGCCGCCGCCGCCCGCCGCTTTCTTTTCATTGCGGGCGTTGATCCATTCAATCGCTTCATCGAGAGTGACGCTGTCGATCTCGCGTCCCTTCGGCAGGTTGGCGTAGGTCTTGCCGTGCTTCACATAGGGACCGTAACGGCCAACCCCAGCGGTGATCATCTTGCTGTCGGCGGGATTCGGACCGATCTCTTTTTGCGGCGTCGCGGGCGCCATGTTGCGCCGGCCGCGGTTCGGCTGCGCCAGGATCTCGACCGCGCGGTTGATGCCGACCTCGAGCAGATCCGGCGTACCGTCGAGCGATTTATATTTGCCGGCATGCTTCAGGTAGGGCCCGAAGCGGCCGAGCCCGGCATAGATGATCTCGCCGGTTTCGGGATGCGGACCGATCTCGCGCGGCAGCGCCAGTAGCTTCAGCGCCAGCTCGAGGGTAATCGCGTCCGGCGCCACGTCACGCGGCAGCGATACCCGCTTCGGCTTGATGCCCTCGGCGCCTTCGCCGAGCTGCAGGTAAAGTCCGAACGGCCCCTTGCGCAGGCTGACCATCTCGCCGGTCTTCGGGTCGACGCCCAGCGTGCGGGTGCCTTCCATCGCGGCACCGGCCGCCCCATTGGCGCCGTTGGCGACGCTCAGCGGCCGGGTGTAGCGGCATTCCGGATAGCGCGAGCAGCCGACGAAGGCGCCCGACGTCCGGCTGAACTTGATGCCGAGCTGACCTTCCGCGCACACCGGGCACTGACGTGGATCCTTGCCGCTGGCGTCCTCGGGGAAGAAATGCGGCCGCAGCCGCTCGTTCACGACGTCGATCACCTCGCGGATGCTTCCGAGATTTTCGATCAGGATCTTCACCGCTTCCTTGACCGGGGGCAGGGCGCGCACGTTCTCCGGCTGGCGGCTGAACGGCTGCCAGAACTCGCGCAGCACCCGCTTCCAGTTGGCGCGGCCGCCCGAAATGTCGTCAAGCTGGTCCTCCAGCTTGGCGGTAAAATCGTATTCCACGTAGCGGTGGAAATACGCCTCGAGGAACGCAACGACGAGCCGACCCCGATCCTCGGGGATGAAGCGGCGCTTGTCGAGCCGCACATAGCCGCGGTCCTGCAGCACCTCGATGATGCTGGCATAGGTCGACGGCCGGCCGATGCCGAGCTCCTCGAGCCGCTTGACCAGGCTCGCCTCGGAGTAGCGCGGCGGCGGCTGGGTGAAATGCTGCTCCGGCTTCACGGCCTCGCGAGCGGGCGCGTCGCCTTCCGCCATCGCCGGCAGAATGCGGCTGTCCTCGTCGTCCTCGCCGGGATCGTCGCGGTCCTCGCGATAGAGGGCAAGGAAGCCTTCGAAGGCAATGGTCGAGCCGGTGGCGCGGAGGATCGCCTTGCCGTCGGAGGACGCGACGTCGACCGCGGTCTGGTCGAGCTGCGCGCTCTCCATCTCGCTGGCAACCGTACGGCGCCAGATCAGCTCGTAAAGCCGGCGCTGGTCGGTGTCGAGCTGGCGTTGCATGTCCTGGGGTCGGCGCAGCAGGTCGGTCGGGCGGATGCCCTCGTGCGCCTCTTGCGCGTTCTTGGCCTGCGTCTTCCACACCCGCGGCTGTTCGGGCAGGAAATCGCGGCCGAATTGCTCGGTGATCAGGGCACGGGCGGCGCGGACCGCTTCCTGCGACAGCGTGACGCTGTCGGTTCGCATATAGGTGATGAGCCCGACCGTCTCGCCGTCGATGTCGACGCCTTCATAGAGCTGCTGGGCGAGGCGCATCGTGCGCGCAGCGCCGAAGCCGAGCTTGCGCGAGGCTTCCTGCTGCAGGGTCGAGGTGGTGAAGGGCGGAAGCGGGTTGCGCCGGGTGCGCTTTTTCTCGACCGCGGTGACGCGATACGGATCGCCGCCGGTGATCGCGGCGACCGCGCGGTCGGCGGCCGCCTGGTCAGGGAGGTCGAACTTCTCGAGCTTTTTACCGTCGAAATGGGTGAGGCGGGCGGTGAAACTCTGGCCGGACGGCGTGCGCAGATCCGCGTCGACCGTCCAGTACTCCTGAGCCTTGAAGCTCTCGATCTCGGTTTCGCGCTCGCAAATGATGCGTAACGCGACGGATTGCACGCGGCCGGCCGAGCGGCTGCCCGGCATGCGGCGCCACAGCACCGGCGACAGGGTGAACCCGACCAGGAAGTCGAGGGCGCGGCGGGCGAGATACGCCTCGACCAGGTCTGAATCGATGTCGCGCGGATGCTTCATCGCCTCGAGGATCGCGGTCTTGGTGATTTCGTTGAAGACGACGCGCTTCACCTCGATCTTGCCGAGGCGCTTGGCTTCATCGAGCACTTCCTTGAGGTGCCACGAGATGGCTTCGCCTTCGCGATCCGGGTCGGTCGCGAGATAGAGGCGCTTGGCGGATTTCAGCGCCTTGGTGATCTCGCCGAGCGGACGCTTGGCGCGGTCGCCGACTTCCCAATGCATGGCGAAGTCCTGATCGGGCGCCACTGCGCCGTCCTTTTCGATCAGGTCGCGGACATGCCCGAAGCTGGCGAGCACCTTGTAGTCCGAGCCAAGGTACTTGTTGATGGTTTTTGCCTTGGCCGGCGATTCAACGATCACGAGGTCCATACGTATAACTTATCCACTGAAGGTTAAAATAAGCTTTACCATTCAATATATTGAATTAAATAACAGAAACCATATTTCCTGGGTGTCGGGTCAGCCGCCCGGCCAGCTCCAGCTCGAGGAGTGCCATGTGGACGACGGCGGTTGGTAATTGGCACTGACGGACGATTTCGTCAACCTGGGTGGGGGCAGGCCCCAGCTTTTCGAGGACCTTGGGGAGGGCGGTTTCGACCTCGCGGTCGGCCGCTGGCGGCGGCTCATCCTCCCGTACGTCCAACGGTTTAGCGGCTGGAAGGGCGGTCTGTCCGAGCGCCTCGAGCACGTCCTCGGCGCCCTCGGTCAAAATCGCGCCGCGGCGGATAAGATCGTTCGAGCCCCGCGCCCGCGGATCCAGCGGCGAGCCCGGTACCGCGTAGACGTCGCGGCCCTGCTCGAGAGCGAGGCGGGCGGTAATCAGCGACCCCGATTTCAACGCCGCCTCGACGACGACCACCCCGACCGAGAGGCCGGACACGATCCGGTTGCGCTGAGGAAAGTGCCGCGCCTGCGGCTCCAAGCCCGGCGGCATCTCGCTCACGACGGCACCCTCGGCGACGATCTCTTCGTAGAGCCCGGTGTTCTCGGGCGGGTAGACGATGTCGACGCCGCCGGCCATCACCGCGACGGTGCCGGACGCCAGGGCGCCGCGATGGGCCGCCGCGTCGGTGCCGCGTGCGAGCCCCGAGGCGACCACCAGGCCGGCGGCGCCGAGATCGGATGCGATCTGGCGCGCGATGCGGATCCCATTCGCCGACGCGTTGCGTGCCCCGACGATCGCGATCGTCCGGCGGGCGAGCAGCTCCGTCTTGCCACGCACGGCAAGCAGCGGCGGCGCGTCGTCGACCGCCGCCAAGGCCTCGGGATAGTCGGGCTCGAAGCGGCCGATGAGGCGCGCGCCAAGCTTGACGTTCTGGGCCATCTCCCGATCGGCGGCCTGGGCGCTGGTGACGCGCAAGGTCGCGCGGCCGCCACGCCGGGCCAGATCCGGCAGCGCGTCCAGCGCTGCCGCGGCGGAGCCGAAGCGCTTCAGCAGATGAAAGAAGGTGATCGGGCCGACGCGCTCGCTGCGGGTCAGGCGCAGCCAGTCGCGGCGCTCGGCGTCGCTCAGCACCCGCCGGCCGCTCACGCGGGGTTCCCGCGTTTGGCGGCGCCGATCCTGGGTTCCTCGCCGCGTAGCAGGCGGCGGATATTCGTATGGTGCTTGGCCCACACCAGCGCGGCGAGAACCGCCGCGAGCTCGGCGATCTGGAGATCGCCGCCGATCACGTTCGGCGGCGCCCACAGCAGCGGCAGGTACCACGCATAAAAAGGTGCCGCGGCGAGCGCCAGCAGGGCGGCGAGAGATGAAAATCGGGTGACGGCGGCGACGACCAGCCAGGTCGCGCACACCGCGAGCCCGACCGGCCAGTCGATCGCCAGCAGGACGCCGATGGCGGTTGCGACACCCTTGCCGCCCTTGAAGCCGAGCCATACCGGGAAGAGATGACCGACGACGGCGCCGAGCCCGGCCAGCAGGACCATGTCGGGCCCCCACTGGGCTGCGATCAGCACCGCCGCCGCTCCCTTGGCGGCGTCGAGGATGAGGGTGGTGGCCGCCAGGCCCTTGCGGCCGGTGCGGAGCACGTTGGTGGCGCCGATGTTGCCGGAGCCGATGGCCCGGATGTCGCCGAGCCCGGCGATGCGGGTCAGGAGCAGGCCGAACGGCACCGCGCCGAGCACATAGCCGCCGGCGAAGGCCGCCAGGAAATACGGCCACACATAGGACCAGGAAATCGGATTGGGCATGCGTCGTCCGGCGACCCAGGGTCAGGCCGAGGCCGGCGGTTACTTCCGCAGGATGATCCGACCCTTTTCGCACTCCTTCCAGAAATTGCCCCAGTGGAAGAGGTACTCATCGATGCACCACAGCATCTTGGCCTGGTCCTCGGCCGTCGTGACCTTGTCGAGGACGACCTTGAACGCGGTCTCGCTGTGGTCCTCGTCGCCGTCGATATGGACGATCCAGGATTCCTGGTCCTCGTCGTTGACGCCGTAATGCTCGCGCAGGCCGTCGCTGATCAGGCGGCACATCTGCGGCGCATGCGATTCACTGGCGATACCCGAATTACCGAGCGCCACCGTCACCGGCATCTCGCGCGCGACCTTGAACCGGTAGGCGACCATGTCCTTGATGGATTGCGGCACGGGAAAGCTCTCGACCTCATCCTCGCTGAGGCCGGTAAAGCGGGTCCCGAAATCGAGCGCCAGCTCGTCGTGACCCTTGGAGCCGCAGCGCAGCTCGGTGTCCTCGTCGATCAGGGTGTCCATGATGCGGCGGCGGATGCGCCGGTCGTCGCAGCGCGAATGGATGGTCGAAAGGACCTGCGGCGTCACCTTGGTGAAGTGATAGAACAGCACGCCGAGATAGCCGATCTGCTGGCGCGTCGCTTTGCCGGCGCGGATCAGATTGACCATCGGGTAATCGGAATGGCGCTTGCCGTCGATCCGCCGCACCATCTCCTTGAGGAACTCCTCGCGGGCAAGCGGCTTTGGCAGCTTTTCGAGCACGGCGACCATGAGCGTCTCCTAGGCTTTGGCGGATTTGAGGTCGGAGTCTAGCGCGTCGACGACGGCCGGAACATCCTCGACCGTCATCGCGTTGTAGAGCGAGCCCGAAGGGGCGATGCGGAGATTGGGCCCCTTGGCGCACAGGCCGAGGCACTTGATCGTCTGCACGTCGACGTTGAGGCCGCGGCACGCGACCGCCTCGCGGAGTGCGGCGACGATCTCCGGCCCGCCATGCCGGCCGCAGCACGGCGCGAAGCGCTCGTCACGGTCGTTGATGCACACGGTGACGGTGGGTCTTCCCGTGAAGTCGACGGGCCAGGGACGGAGAACGGCTTTCATGATTGACCTGTCGCTTAGTCTACGCTGACGCCCGAGCGCCGGATCGCCTCGCCCCATTTCGCCACCTCGGCTTGGACGAAGGCGCCGAATTGCTCGGGCGTCGAGGTCGCGACGTCGGTGCCGAGGGTCTTCATCTGGGCAAGATAGACGGGATCGCGCGCGATGCGCACCGTCTCTTCATTCAGCTTGCCGATTACGCCGCGCGGCGTAGCCGCCGGCACAAAGAGTCCGGTCCACGAGCTGACCTCGAACCCGGGAAGTCCGGCCTCGGCGAAGGTCGGCAGGTCGGGGACGGCACTCGAGCGTTGCGGCGTCGTGACGGCGAGGGCGCGCATCTGGCCGGAGTTCACGAGCGCCAGCGCATTCGAGACGGTCTCCAGCATCATCGACACCCGGCCGGCCATCAGGTCGGCGGTGACCGAGCCGCCGCCGCCGCGATAGGGGACATGGACGATGTCGATGCCGGCCGCGGCCTTGAACAGCTCTCCAGCCAGATGCGACGCGGTGCCGTTCCCGGCCGAGGCGAAGGTCAGCTCGCCCGGATGCGCCTTCGCATAGGCGATCAGCTCCTTGAGCGATTTCGCCGGTACCGAGTCATGGACGACGAGGATGTTCGGGAGTGTGTGCAGGATCCCGACCGCGGCGAGATCATTCACCGGATCGTAGCTCAGGTTCTTGTACAGCGCCGGCCCGATGCCCATGGTGCCGATAGTGCCGAACAGCAGCGTGTATCCGTCGGCCGGGGCCCGTGCGACATATTCGGCGCCGATATTTCCCCCGGCGCCGGGCCGGTTCTCGATCACCACCTGCTGGCCGATGTCGTCGGCGAGCGCCTTGGCGACGCTGCGCGCCATCGCGTCAGACGAGCCGCCGGCGGTGAAGGTGACGACCATGCGCAGCGGCTTGTTGGGATAAGTCTGCGCGTCCACACCGGCCCAGGACAGGACGGCAAACCCGCAGACGAACAACGACAGGATCGATCTCATGCACCCCTCGCCGCGACCTTAGCACCACCATCCGCCCGGGCGGGAGCCTAGTTGGCGAGGTGAAAGACCGTCCGTCCGCCGACCCAGGTGCGTATGGGCCGGCCTTGCACCGGGCGCCCGTCGAAGGGGGAGTTTTTCGACTTCGAGTGAAAATCCTTCTCGGCGATCTTCCACGGCCGGTCGGGGTCGAACAGGACCAGGTCGGCGGCCGCCCCCTTGCTCAAGCGGCCGGCCGGCAAGCCCAGGATGCTCGCCGGCGCCGCGGTCATCTTGGCGATCACGGCGGGCAGCGACAGATGGCGGTTGTGCACCAGCTCGAGAGCGATGCACAGCAGCGTCTCCAGCCCGATCATGCCCGAGGCGGCCTGGGCGAACGGCAGGCGTTTGGCATCGGTGTCGTGCGGCGCGTGGTCGGAGGCGATAGCGTCGATCGTGCCGTCCTTGAGGCCCTCGATGATGGCGCGGCGGTCGGCTTCGGTGCGCAACGGCGGCGACAGCTTGGCGAAGGTCCGGTAGTCGCCGACCGCCGTCTCGTTGAGCGCGAAATACGGCGGCGCGGTGTCGCATGTCACGTTGAGGCCGCGCGCTTTGGCGCGCCGGATCGCGTTCACCGCCGAGCGCGTCGAGACATGGGCGATGTGGAGCCGGCCCTGGGTCAGCTGGGCCAGGCGCAAATCGCGCTCGACCATGATCGTCTCGGCCGCCGCCGGAATGCCGGGGATGCCGAGGCGGACAGCGATCTCGCCCTCGTTCATGGCGCCGTGGCGGGCGAGGGACGGCTCCTCGGGGTGCTGGATGATCGGCCGGCCGAAATTCCGCGCGTAGGAGAGGGCCCGCCTCATCACTTGCGCGTCCGCGACGGCGTGCGTGCCGTCGGTAAAACCCATGGCCCCCGCTTCGGAGAGAAGCCCGATCTCGGTGATCTCCTTGCCGGCGAGGCCGCGGGTGAGCGCCGCATAGGTGTGGATCCGCACCCGGCTGGTCTCGCGTGCGCGTCGCGCCACCGATTCCACCAGTGCTGCGTCGTCGATCACCGGCTTGGTGTTGGGCAGCGCCACCATGGTGGTCACGCCGCCGGCGGCCGCGGCATTGCTGGCCGTGGCCATCGTCTCCTTGTGCTCCTCGCCCGGCTCCCGCAGCTGCACGCGCATGTCGACGAGACCCGGGGCCACGCACAGCCCGCCGCAGTCGAAGGCTTCCATCCCGTGCGGCCCGGTCGCCGCGACGGCACCGGCGCGGGCGAGATGCGGGCCGACATCGGCGATGACGCCGTCGGCGATCACGATCCCGCCGGGCTGCTCGGCGTCCGACGCCGGATCGATCAGTCGCGCGTTGATGAGCGCCAGCGGCGGCGCGCCGCGCGCACCGGCCTCGTTGCGGACGGAATTCATCCGCCTACGCTCCGCTTCGGCGGACAAGCGCTCCGCCTGCCATAGCCTTGGCGAAGGCGGGTCATGCCGAGCCTCCGCGCGCGCCCTCGGGCTGGTTGCTGCGCAGGCTGCGCGTCAGCACGTCGAGGCAGGCCATGCGGACCGCAACTCCCATCTCGACCTGCTCGCGAATGAGGGAGCGGGAGATGTCGTCCGCGACCTCGCTGTCGATCTCGACGCCGCGGTTCATCGGTCCGGGATGCATGACCATCGCGTCGGGCTTGGCGGCGGCGAGCTTCTCGCGGGTCAGTCCGTAGAAGTGGAAATATTCGCGCGGCGAGGGCACGAAGGCGCCGTGCATCCGTTCCAGCTGCAGGCGCAGCATCATCACGATGTCGCAATCCTTGAGCCCGGCCTTCATGTCGTGAAACACCTCGACGCCCAACCGGTCGATGGTCGGCGGCACCAGGGTCGGGGGGCCGACGACGCGCACTCGCGCACCCATGCCGACCAGCAGGTGGATGTTCGAGCGGGCGACGCGGCTGTGCAGGATGTCGCCGCATATCGCGACGATCAGCCCCTGCAGCCCGCCCTTGTGGCGGCGGATGGTGGCGGCGTCGAGCAGCGCCTGGGTCGGGTGCTCGTGCGTGCCGTCGCCGCCGTTGATGACCGAGCAGTTCACCTTTTCGGAGAGCAGCTTCACGGCACCGGAATCCGGATGGCGCACGATCAGCACGTCCGGCAGCATCGCGTTCAAGGTCATCGCGGTGTCGATCAGGGTCTCGCCCTTTTTGATCGACGACGCCTCGGCCGCCATGTTGATCACGTCGCCGCCGAGTCGCTTGCCGGCGAGCTCGAACGAGGTGCGGGTGCGGGTCGAGTTCTCGAAGAACAGGTTGATGACGGTGCGGCCGCGCAGGAGGGCGCTCTTCTTCTCCGGCGCCCGGTTCTGCTCGGCGTAGCCGTCGGCCAGGTCGAGCAGCAGCGAGATCTCGTCAGGAGACAGCCCTTCGATACCGAGCAGGTGGCGGTGGCGAAAGCGGCCGAACGAAGGGCCAGGGGCCGTCGAAGTCATTAAAGGGGCCTTATAGACCGCCTGTCCCGGGCCCGGCAAGGCGCGTCAACCTTGGTTTAACCATTTGATCCTACGTTATCCCCAGCCCTGCTGTCGGGAGGAATTAAATGGGCACGTCGACGCCGATCCAAGCCATCGTTTCCGCCGAAAACCAGATCGGCAGCCTCGCCAACGCCGCGGCCCAGGTCGGCGAGCGGCTGGGCGAAACCGCCCAGGCCGTGGACGAGATCGCCCGCTCGACCTGCCTGCTGGCCCTCGACCTGGCTTTAAGAGCGGACAAGCCGGGCAATATCGGGGTCAATCTGGCCGATGCCTCGCGCGAAGTGGGGCGGCTGGCCGAGCGCACCCGCCGCACCCTGACCGACCTGGAAGCGATGCTGAAGGCCGTCGAAGGCCGCGCCGGCTGATTTAGCCGGCGAGCAGACCTCGGGTCTGTGGATCACCCGAAAAACCGCGCAAGGCCGCAAGGGTTCCAAGAAACCCCTGATTAGGCGCGTGAATCCGCGCGCCGACCCCTTGCGCGCCCGATTTTCCCAAAACCCGGCGCAAGGGTCTTTCGACTAAGCACACCCGAGCCGCATTTCCAGGCGCTGTTCCGCGACCGCCTGACCCCACTGATCGCCGAGGACCTCCTCGGCCAGGGAGAAGCCGGCTTGGCGGTAGAGACGGCCGGCCGGCTCCAGCCCAGCGAGCGTCCAGAGATAGACCCGCTCGAAGCCGCGCTCGCGGCAGAACGCGAGCGCCTCATCGAGCAGCCGGCGCCCAAAGCCCCGGCCGCGCGCCGCCGGGTCGACGATGAAACAGCGCAAATGCGCGTCGCGGCCCGCGGCGTCTCCGTCGATCGCGATCGAGCCGAGGAGCCGGTGGCCGCTCCGCACCGTGCGGTAGAAATCACGCGCCGGATCGAAGCGCAGCAGCAGGTCGCCCATGTCGCGGGCGATCCGGGCCTCGAAAAACAGGCCAAGGCCGTGGCTTTCCGAGTAATGCACGGCATGCAGCGCCGCGAGCTGGCCCAGCGCTCCGGGGAAATAGCCGCCGAATTCGACCTCTTCGGTCATCGGTGCCTCGCTCACCGCGCGGCGATCCCTCGCCGGATCTGGGCGACCAGCTTGTCGGCGAACCGGTTGTCCAGCGCCGCGTGGCCCAGAAGGAGCCGGAACCAGACCGCCCCCGAGATCGTGTCGACCGCGAAATCGATGTCGGCCCCCTCGCGGATCTCGCCGCGTCTCTGCCCGCGCACCAGGATGTCGCGGATCATGTGCCGGCGGCCGCGCACCAAGTGTGCGATCAGCGCCTTGGCCACGCGGCGGTCGCCCTGGGTCTCGGCGATCAGTCCGGCGAGGATCGCCCGCGCCGGCGTCGCGGCATAGATCCGGAACAGGCGGCGGAGGAAGAACCGCAGATCGCCGGCCACCGAGCCGGTGTCGAAGCGGAGCTTCTGCTCGGCGACGAGGCCGATATAGAGCTCGAGAAACAGGGACGCCTTGGACGGCCACCAGCGATAGATGGTCTGCTTGCCGGCCCCGGCGGCCGCGGCGATCGCCTCGATGGACACCCGGTTGTAGCCGCGGCGGCGGACGAGGCGCTGGGCGGCCTCGAGGATCGCGTCGTGCGTGCTGGCGTTGCGGCGGTCGGCGCGCGGCTCCAGCTTCGGCTCGGGCTTGCGAACCCGGGGTCGGGGCGGCGACAGCCGCCCCTTCGTCGCGCCTCGCGAGGGCTTTTTCTTAAGCTTTACAGCAACGGGCGCCACGAAGAGAATGCTAAGACGAGACGTATCGTCTCGTCAAGGAGGCGCGATGGCACACGACCATGAATGCGGCCTGGACGAGCTGCTCCGCCGCCGCGACGCGTATATCCGCCACGGCGTTCCCGCCGAGGTCTCTGCCGGCGTGCGCGCGTGGGCAAGACGCGCCCGGCTGAGGGCGATGCGCGACACGGCCGCTGCCATGGGAACGGGACTGGTGCGCCTGTGGCGTTGCTTGCGGTCAGTGGCCGGCGGTGAGCCCGTTCGCCGCGTTGAGCGGTGAAGACAAGCCCGCAGCCCTATCCGCGCAGGCCCTTTGCCTGCGCTTCACCGGTTGATGGGAATCGCGGCTCTCGATGTGAAGATCGCGGCATCGCAACGGGCCGCTGCCAGAGCGATCAACCAGGCATTCGGACTCACTGCGGCGGCTCCTGGAACGCCACCCGCGCCAGCGGCTCAACGCGCGGAAGCACGTCGATTTTGCCGCCAGTGATGTCCGCCAGCGTGACCCACTGCACACCCGCTGCATCGTCCGCCGCCACGGCCTCGCCCGATCGCCAATCCGCCAGGACGGCGACCAGCACGTAGTGCCACTGGACGGCGCCCGCCGCGTCGCGGCCGATTTCGTCGAGTGTCGTGAGCACGCCGACCGGCGTGGCGCCCACGCCGGTTTCCTCGGCGAGTTCGCGCATGGCCGCTTCGATGACCGTCTCGCCGCGCTCGACATGGCCGCCGGGAAAGCCCCAGCGGCCGATATACCCGCCCTTGGACCGCTGGGCGAGCAGCACCTGGTCGCCGCGCCGCACCACGGCGATGACGCCGACCCGGGGCCGCTCGCCTTCGCTCAAATGACGCCTCGCTCGCGGAGCGCGCCGATCTCGGCGGGAGAGAGCTCGAGCAGCTCCCGCAGCACCTCGTCGGTGTGCTGGCCGCACACCGGCGGGGCGCGGCGATAGGCGGGCGGCGTCGCCGACATCTTGATCGGGCTGCCGATCATCGGCATCCGCACGCCGGCCGGCTCGTGCTGGATGTCGATCTTCATCCCGCGCGCCAGCACCTGCGGGTCGGCGAAGACCTGGTCGAGCGTGTTCACCGGCCCGCACGGCACGCCGAGAGGCTCCAGGCCCCCCAGCCAGTGGGCGCGCGTTTTCGCCGCCGTGATCTCGCGCAAGATCGACGTCAGGACGTCGCGGTGTTTCACCCGCGCCGGATTGTTGGCGAACCGCGGATCGTCGGCGAGCCCCGGTTGGCCGGCAAAGGTGCAGAACTTGCGGAATTGCGTATCGTTGCCGATGGCCAGGATGAAGTAACCATCCGAGCTCGGGAACACTTGGTAGGGCACGATGTTCGGATGAGCGTTGCCGAGCCGCTTGGGCACCCGCCCGCCGACCAGATAATTCATGCCTTCGTTGGCAAGCCACGACACCTGGGTGTCGAGAAGCGCCAGATCGATCTGCTGGCCCTGGCCGCTCGCGTCGCGGTGGCGGAGCGCCGCCAGGATCGAGATCGCGGCGTACAGGCCGGTGGTCACGTCGGCGATGGCGACGCCGACCTTCACCGGCTCGGATCCGGGGACCGTGTCCGGCTGCCCGGTCAGGCTCATGATGCCGCCCATGCCCTGGGCGAGATAGTCGTAGCCGGCACGCGCTGCGTACGGGCCGGTCTGGCCGAAGCCGGTGATCGAGCAATAGACGAGGCGGGGGAACTCGGGCGCGAGCTGGGTGTAGGCGAGGCCATACTTGGCAAGATCGCTGGATTTGAAGTTCTCGATCAGCACGTCGCTCTTCGCGATCAGGCGCTTGGCCAGCGCCTGGCCCTCCGGCTTCGCGAGGTCGAGGCTCAGCGAACGCTTGTTGCGGTTCGCCGACAGGTAGTAGGCGCTCTCCCCGGTGTCCTCACCGTGCTTGTCTTTCAGGTACGGCGGGCCCCATTTGCGCGTGTCGTCACCGGCGCCGGCGCGCTCGATCTTGATCACGTCGGCGCCGAGGTCGCCGAGGATCTGGGTGCAGGTGGGACCGGCGAGGATGCGCGTGAGGTCGAACACGCGCAGCCCCGACAGGGGCAGCGTGGGATTGGTCATTCGGCGGCGCGTTTGTGGTCGAGGGGGAGATAGCCCGTCTGTGCGGGCGTCACATGGAAGTGCATGACCGCATCATGACCGGTGCCGCTTCTGATGATCAAGCAGTCCCTGCAGGATATACGCGGCGGCCAGCTTGTCGACGAGTTCGGCGCGCCGGGCCCGCGACAGGTCGGCCTCGAGCATTGTGCGGGTGACCGCGGCGGTCGACAGCCGTTCGTCCCAGAACGCGAGCGGCAGGTCGATCCTGGCCAGCAGGTTGTTGGCGAAGGCGCGCACGGACTGGCAGCGCGGGCCCTCGCTGCCGTCCATGTTGATCGGCAGGCCGATCACGAACCCGCCGACGTTGTTCGCGGTCACCAGCGCCTTGAGCCGCTCGACGTCGGCTGCGAATTTCTTCCGGCGCAGGGTTTCCACGGGCGAGGCGATGGCAAAGCCGGCGTCCGACACCGCGATCCCGATGGTCTTTTCGCCGACGTCGAGACCTATCAAACGCTGGCGCGGAGCCAGCGAATCCAACAGGTCGGCAGGGTTGCGGATCGGCATGCGGGGGTGTAGGGTCCGGCGCGTTTTGTTGGTTTTCGAACAGAGACTTAATCCATGTCGCTCGACAAAGCCACCGTCGCACGGATTGCGACGCTCGCCCGCATCAAGGTGGCGGATCGCGACCTCGACAAGATGGTGGGCGATCTGCAGCACATCCTTTCCTGGGTCGAGCAGCTCAACACCATCGACACGACCGGGATCGAGCCGATGACGTCGGCGGTCGAGGTGACCCTGCCGATGCGTGACGACGTCGTCACCGACGGCGGCTACGCCGACAAGATCCTCGCCAACGCGCCGGAGCCGGTGATCGTGGGCGAGGGCGGCTTCTTCACCGTGCCCAAAGTGGTGGAGTAAGTGGCCTCGCCGACCGACCTCACCATTGCCGAAGCGCGCGAGCAGCTCAGGGCGCGCAAGCTCTCGTCGCGCGAGCTGACCCAGGCGCATCTGGAGGCCATGGCGAAGGCGAAATCGCTGAACGCCTACATCACCGAGACGCCGGATCGGGCGCTCAAGATGGCGGCGGAGGCGGACGGCCGGCTGAAATCGGGCGGCACCGGGCCCCTCGACGGTATTCCGCTCGCGATCAAGGACCTGTTCTGCACCGAGGGCGTGCTGACCACCGCCGCGAGCCACATCCTCGACGGCTACAAGCCGCACTATGAATCCACCGTCACCGCCAATCTTTGGAAGGCGGGGGCGGTGATGCTGGGCAAGACGAATCTCGACGAGTTCGCCATGGGCTCGTCCAACACCACCTCGTATTACAAACCGGTGAACAATCCGTGGCGGCGCCACGGCGACAACCGGCCGCTCGTCCCCGGTGGCTCATCGGGCGGTTCGGCCGCGGCGGTTGCGGCGCGGATCGCCATGGGCGCCACCGGCACCGACACCGGCGGTTCGATCCGTCAGCCGGCGTCCTTCTGCGGCCTGGTCGGCCTCAAACCGACCTACGGCCGCTGCTCGCGTTGGGGCATCGTCGCGTTCGCCTCGTCGCTCGATCAGGCCGGGCCGATGACCCGGACCGTGCGCGACGCGGCCATCCTGATGGGCGCCATGGCCGGGCACGATCCCCGGGATTCCACCTCGGTGCCGCGCCCGGTGCCCGATTACGAGACGTCGCTCACCGGCAACATCAAGGGGCTCCGGTTCGGCATCCCGAAGGAATATCGCGTCGACGGCATGCCGGCCGAGATCGAGAAGCTGTGGCAGCAGGGCGTGGCCTGGCTGAAGGCGGCCGGCGCCGAGCCGGTCGATATCAGCCTGCCGCACACGAAATACGCGCTGCCCTGCTACTACATCGTGGCCCCCGCCGAGGCGTCGTCCAACCTCGCGCGTTACGACGGCGTGCGCTTCGGCCTCAGGGTGAAGGGCGACAGCCTCGATGAGATGTACGAGAACACGCGCGCCCAAGGCTTTGGCGACGAGGTGCGACGCCGCGTGATGATCGGCACCTACGTGCTGTCGGCCGGCTATTACGACGCCTATTATCTGAAGGCGCAGCGGGTGCGGGCGCTGATCGCGCACGACTTCACCGAGGCGTACAAGAAATGCGACGTCATCCTGACGCCGACCACGCCGTCGGCGGCGTTCGCCATCGGCGAGAAGAGCGATGACCCGATCGCGATGTACCTGAACGACGTGTTTACGGTGCCGGTGAACCTGGCCGGCCTACCGGGCATCTCGGTGCCGGCCGGCCTGTCCAGCGACGGGCTGCCGCTCGGCCTGCACGTGATCGGCCGCGCCTTCGACGAAGAGACCCTGTTCCGCGTCGCCGGCGTGATCGAGACGGCCGCCAAATTCACCGCCCGGCCGCCGGCGGTGGGAGGCTGAGGCGATGCTGATCGAAGGCAAGACCGGCACGTGGGAAATGGTGATCGGGCTCGAGGTCCACGCCCAGATCATCTCGAAGGCCAAGCTGTTCTCCGGGGCCGCGACGGCCTTCGGCGCCGAGCCGAACACCCAGGTGAGCTTCGTCGACGCGGCCTTTCCCGGCATGCTGCCGGTGATCAACCGGTTCTGCGTCGAGCAGGCGGTGAAGACCGGGCTCGCGCTGGGGGCGCAGATCAACCTCATGTCGGTGTTCGACCGCAAGAATTACTTCTATGCCGATCTGCCGGCCGGCTATCAGATCTCGCAGTACACGCGGCCGATTGTCGGCAAGGGTCACCTCACCATCGACCTGCCGGACAGCGAGACGCGGCAGATCGGCATCACGCGCCTGCACATGGAACAGGACGCCGGCAAGTCGCTGCACGACCAGCACCCGACCAAGACCTATGTCGATCTCAACCGCTCCGGTGTCGCGCTGATGGAGATCGTCTCCGAGCCCGATCTGCGCTCGCCGGAAGAGGCGGGAGCGTACCTGAGGAAGCTGCGCGCGATCTTGCGCTATCTCGGCACCTGCGACGGCAATATGGAAGAAGGCTCGATGCGCTGCGACGCCAACGTGTCGGTGCGCAAGCCCGGCGGGCCGCTGGGTACCCGCTGCGAGATCAAGAACGTGAACTCCGTGCGCTTCGTCATGCAGGCGATCGAGTACGAGGCCCGTCGCCAGGTCGAGGTGATCGAGGACGGCAGCACCATCGCCCAGGAGACGCGGCTGTTCGACAACCAGAAAGGCGTCACGCGCGCCATGCGCTCCAAGGAGCACGCGCACGACTACCGCTATTTCCCCGATCCCGACCTCCTGCCGCTGGTGCTCGATGGCAAATGGGTCGACGAGCTGAAATCCCGTCTGCCAGAGTTGCCGGATACGAAGAAGGACCGCTTCATCAAGGAGTTCAAGCTGAGCCCCTATGATGCCGGCGTGCTGGTGGCGGAACAGGAAGCGGCTGAGTATTTCGAGCAGGTGGCGAAGAACCGCAAGGATCCGAAGCTCGCCGCCAACTGGGTGATCTCGGAGCTGTTCGCGGTCCTGAACCGCCAGAATGTCGATATCACCAAGTCGCCGGTCTCCGCCAAATCGCTGGCCGGCCTGCTCGACCTCCTGGAGGACAACACGATCTCCGGCCGCATCGCCAAGGACGTGTTCCAGCAGATGGTCGACACCGGCAAGGAAGCCGCCGCGATCGTCGAGGAGAAAGGCCTGAAGCAGGTGACCGATACGGGCGCCATCGAGCAGGCGATCGACGCGGTGCTGGCGGCCAACGCCGACAAGGTGGCGCAGGTCAAAGGCGGCAACACGAAGCTCGTGGGGTGGTTCGTCGGTCAGGTGATGAAGGGGACCGGCGGCAAGGCCAATCCCGGCATGGTGAACGAGATTCTGAAGAGGAAGCTGGAAATCTGATCGGTGTCAGCGCGTAGAACGCGTTTTTCTTGATCGTCATGCCCGCGCCGGTGTCGTGTTTCGCGAGCACCTGAGCGGGAATCCACATGGTTCCGCGGCGCGATGGATGCCCGCTTTCGCGGGCATGACGATACAGAGAGTGGTTCGACCTGATCCAAAGTCAGCTCCAGTTATGCAAGGAGGGGAGAGCATGGCCAAGGCGAAGAAGGCGGCGAGGAAAGCGAAGAAGGTGGCAAAGCGACCGCGGAAGACACTGGCGGCGACCGCCCGCATCAAAGCCGCCGCCAAGAAATCCGCGGCGCGCGCTGCGAAGGGCGCCCCGATCCGAAAGTCCGCTGCGGCGAAGAGCGCGGCGAAGAAGAAGGGCGCCGACAAATACGTCCTGCATGGATTTTTCGGCTCTTTGCCGTCGTGCAAGATCGGGCTGATGCTGTCGATGTGCGGGGTGAGGTGGGACTACAGGCACACCGACCTACCGAGTGGCCAGCAGCGCTCGCCGGAGTTCCAGGGCATGAACCGCTTCGGCCAGGTGCCGGTCCTGAAGCACGGCGATCGCACCCTCTGCCAGTCGAACACCATCCTCTGGTATCTCGCGCAGCAGACCGGGCGCTTCGGCGGCCGCAGCGACGATGAGAAGCTCCGGATCCTGGAATGGCTGAACTGGGACCTGGCGGACATGGCGGTGGGCGTCGGCATCTCGCGGTTCATCGCGCGGATGGCGCCCAATACAGGACAGGAGATGCGCGACTTCATCCGTCAGCGCGGCGAGCGCGCGCTGACGACGCTCGACCGCCACCTGGGTACGAGCAAGTTCCTGGTCGGCTCCCAGCCGACCATCGCCGATGTCGCGATCTTCCCGTGGGTGGCGACGGCGGAGGAGGGCGGCTACAACGTCGCCAATTACCCGAACGTGCAGGCCTGGGCGGAGCGGATGCTCACGTTCCCCGGCGTGCGCCACCCGTATTCCCTCATGCCCAAGGAGGACCGCGTCGCGGCGTAACCGACATGGCCATCGACCTCTATACCTGGACGACACCCAACGGCCGCAAGGTCTCGATCATGCTCGAGGAGCTCGGGCTGCCCTACAAGGTGCATGCCGTCAATATCGGCAAGAACGACCAGTTCAAGCCCGAGTTCGTGGCGATCAACCCGAACAGCAAGATCCCGGCGATCGTCGATGCTGACGGGCCGGGCGGCAAGCCGCTGGCGCTCTTCGAGAGCGGCGCGATCCTGATCTACCTCGCCGACAAGGCCGGCAAGTTCCTGCCCAAGGATCCGCGCCAGCATTACGTGACCTTGCAGTGGCTGATGTTCCAGATGGGCGGCGTCGGGCCGATGTTCGGGCAGGCGCATCATTTCCTGCGCGCCGCCAAGGAGGATGTGCCCTACGGCAAGAAGCGCTACACCGACGAGGCGCGGCGGCTCTACGGGGTGATGAACGGCCGGCTCGGCGAAGCCAAATATCTCGCCGGCGACGATTACACCATTGCCGACATGGCCACGTATCCGTGGGCGGCGCGCCACGAGTGGCACCAAGTCAATCTCGCCGACTTCCCGAACGTGAAGTGCTGGTACGACGCGATCGGCGCGCGGCCCGCCGTCGTCAAGGGCATGGCCGTTCCGGCGGTGTAGGCGCGGTCAGCCGGCGGCGCGCAGGGCCGCCGTGTAGCCGCGGATCCGCGCCGCATTCACGCCGAAGTCGCTGCGGCCTTGGCGCGACACCGATCGCACGTCGATGCGGCTGGCGCTGCCGGTGGCGGTGACGCGGACCGATATGTCGTCGGTGAAACGGAACCAGAAGCTGGTGTCGCTGGCCTCGATCCGGCCGCTGGCCGGGTCGGTGGCGACGATGGCCCAGCCCTTGGCGTTTGCCGCGTCCAGCGCCCTCTTGAAGGCCTCAGGGGGCGGCAGCGCCAGCGTGACCGGCGCGATGTCGCCATAAGCCTGCTTCTGCTGCTCGCCGACCTTGGAATCGTAGGTGACCGGATTGCCCTCTTCGGCGATGCGGGCGGGGAGGACGGCGCTGAATTCGGGAGGGTTCGTGAAGTCGGTCGTGATGTCGTGGATCGGCGGCACGGTGGTGCGCAGCTGGTTCCAGTGCCAAGGGACGTAGGCAAAGCCGGCGCCGACGACCAGACCGATCAGCGCCATCACCAGGCCGCGCCGGCCGATCGAGCGGATGCCGAGCAGGCCGAGTGCTGAAATGATCAGCGCGGCAAGGCCGGCATATCCGGCATAGGTCATCAAATAGAAGAACGAGGTCCGGTAATGCCACCAGCCGGCTCGCCAGCCGATCGGCGCCAACGCCAGCAGCACGACGGCAATGACGGCAAGGCCAAAGCCGACGATCGGCGCGCTGGCGAAGATCCGGGATCGGACGTCGGAGGATAAGGTCGCGGTCGTCATAGAAGCCTCCCGCAAAACCGAGAACAGCCCGACAACTGTACCGGGCGCCGGGCCGCAGCCTGCTCACATTCTCTTGAGGTCTTCGCTGTCCGGCCCCGGCGCCCCCACCGGATTGAAATCATAGGTGCCGATGCCCTGCAGGATGCCGAACTTGCATGGGCCGTCGTTCTTGCCGGTGACGCGGTGGGCGCGCTTGGCCGGCACGAGGCAGGTCTCGCCGGATTTCAGCTCGAATACCTCGCGCGGGGCGCGGGTTTCGATGGTCATCGGCCCCTGCATGCAGAAGAACCGGTCGCTGACATTGGTATGCCAATGCCACGGCACCTCCTGGCCCGGCCCGAGCGTGATCGCGACCATGCGCAGATCCGGCGTCTCGGCGAAGATTTCATAATCGACGACGGGATAAGAGCTCACTCTCGGCATGGGCGCTCCTCGTGCTTTTCCAAAGCTTAGGCGGAGTGCCCGGCGCCGCGCAACGCACGCGGCTCAGATGATCCCGGCCGGCTCGCGAATGACCCGCCCCGGCGGCAGGCGGACGGTAACGGTAGTGCCGCGGCCGGGCGTGCTCTCGATCAGAAGTTGCCCGCCATGCAGCTCGACCAGCGACCGGCTCAAGGTGAGGCCGAGGCCGGTGCCCGGATAGCGCCGCGTGAACACGTTGTCGATCTGCTGGAACGGAAGAAGGGCCTTCTCGATTTCGGCCGGCGTCATGCCGATGCCGGTATCGGCGGTCTGCACGCACAAGGCACCGTCCGTGTCGTGGTACGCGCTCACGGCGATGTCTTGGCCGCTCGGCGTGAACTTCAGCGCGTTGGACAGGAGGTTGAGCACGACCTGCTTCAGCCGCCGGGCATCGACGCGCACCCACACCGGCTCGGCCGGTATGGCGATGCGCAAGCCGATGCGGCGCCGACGGGCGGTGCCCGCGACCAGGCGCTCGCAGCCGGCCAGCACGTCGCGCAGGTCGGTGTCCTGTTCGTTGATCGTGAGGTGACCGGCCTCGATCTTGGTGAGGTCGAGGATGTCGTTGATCAGGTCGAGCAGGTGCTTGCCGCTGGTGTGGATGTCGCCCGCGTACTCGCCGTAGCGGGCGTCGCTGTGCGCGCCGTAGAGCGCCTTGTTGATGATCTCGGCGAACCCGAGAATGGCGTTGAGCGGCGTGCGCAGCTCGTGGCTCATATGGGCGAGGAATTCGGTCTTCGCCTGGCTCGCCGCTTCAGCTTCCTCCTTGGCGGCGCGCAGTTCGAGCTCGGCCTGCTTGCGGGCGGTGATGTCCTCGACCGTGCCCTCGTAATAGAGCAGCTCGCCGGTGCGGCTGCGCACTTCGCGGCAACTCTCCGAGATCCAGATGATCTGCTGGTCGCGCCGGTAGACCTGCGACTCGAAGCCGGCGACGGCGCCGTGCTCCTTCATCAGCCGCGTGAACTCGTCGCGCCGGTTGCGGTCGACATAGAGCTGCCGCCCGATATCAGTGAGGGAGGCCAGCATCTCGGCCGGCGAACGATAGCCGTAGATGCGCGCCAGCGCCGCGTTGGCGCGGAGATACTTGCCGGCGGGCGAGGTCTGGAACAGACCCCAGATCGCATTCTCGAAAATGCCGCGATAGAGATGCGCCTCCTCACTGGCGGCGCGGTCGCTCTGGACCTCGGCCGGAGGCTTGGACCGGTTTGAATGGCGCTGGTCGCGTTTGGACAGGGGCGCGGCAGACATGTGGCAAGGGGTCACAAATGTGTCGCATTGATAGCCGCTAAATCTCAACCGCCAATTAACGCCAAGCCGCTCTTTTGATTGCTTATTTTTCGGGCGCGGCGCTCAAACTTCGGGCACGCTCAGCGCAGCAGCCCGAACACGCCGACGGCCAGGAGCAAGGCCAGGGCGACCCGCCGGTAGAAGCGCTCATCGGCGCCGCGGAACAGCCGCACCCCCAACCACGATCCCGCCAGCATGAACGGGAACAGCACCGCCGCGCGCAGCAGGGCGGCCGTGCCGACGATCCCGACGCCGAACATCAGGGCCAGCAACAGGATCTGGGTCGCGAAATAATAGGTGATGGCGTTGGCGCGCACCGTTGCCGGGCTGTCGTCGCTGGACAGCATGTAGAGCAGGACCGGCGGTCCGCCGACGCTGGTCGTCGCCATCATGGCGCCGGAGATCGTGCCCACCACCGCACTGGGGAAGGCGCCGCGCATGCCGGTCCAGCGCCAGCCGGCGAGCATCACGGCGGCGAACAGCGCCACGAGGGCGGAGACGATCTTGCTCAGGAGCACGCGGTCGAGGCTGACCAGAAGCCACAGCCCGAGCGGCATGGCGATGCAGGCGGCGATCGTCATCGGCGCCACCACCGTCCAGTCGCAGTCGCGGCGCGCCGCCGGAAACAGGTGGAAGCTGATGGCGAGTTCCATGGCGACCACCGTCGCCACCATGTCGGCCGAGCCGAATAGGATGGCGAAGATCGGCGCCATGAGCATCGCCGAGCCGAAGCCCGAGAAGCCGCGCAGGAGGCCGGCCGCGAGGGCCGCGGCGATCGCGACGACGACGTTCGCCCCTCCGAAGAGCTGCGTTAGGACGTCCATGACGATGTGGAGGTGCTTCAGCCGCGCTTGAAGTGCTTGGAGAGGGCGAGGCCCTGGCGCTGATAATTCGAGCCGAGGCCGCTGCCGTAGAGCTTCTCGGGCGGCTCGGTCAGGCGCTCGTAGATCAGGCGGCCGACCACCTGGCCGTCTTCGACCAGGAACGGCACCTCGTGCGAGCGCACTTCGAGCACGGCGCGGGTGCCGGGAATCTCGCCGCTGACGCCGTAGCCGAAGCCGGGGTCGAAGAACCCGGCGTAGTGGATGCGGAATTCCCCGACCGAGGGGTCGTACGGCACCATCTCGGCCGCATAGCCGGGCGGCACCCGCACCTTCTCTTTCGAGACCAGGATGTAGAACTCGCCGGGATTGAGGATCAGCGAGCGCGACGCGTCGCGGCGGATCGGCTCCCAATACTCCGCCGGGTCGAAGTGACCGATCTTCGCAAGATCGATCAGCGGCGTGTGGTGCTTGGCCCGATAGCCGATGAGGGCCTGCCCCGTACTCGATACGGGGTCGTCGTCGATCCCTTCGAGATCGATCGAGACCCACAGCCCGCGGCGGATGGTCGCGGTCTCCTGCTTGTCGCCCGAATAGACCAGGCCTTCGCTCTGGTCGAGCGCCTCGAGCGCCGCATCGGACGGCGGCGGATCGCCCCGCCGCAGGCGCAGCTGATTGAGGCTGAGGCCCTTGTGCACGCGCACGCTGAAGGTGCGGGGCGAGACTTCGGCATAGAGCTGCCCCTTGTAGCCCTTCTTCACCTCCTCGAATTCCTCGGCGTAGTCGGGAATAAGGCGGGTGAAGACGTCGAGCCGGCCGGTGGTGCTCTTGGGATTGGCCGTGCCGGCGATGTCGGCCGGCAGGTTCAGCCGCTCCAGCAGCGGGACGATGTAGCAGCAGCCGCGCTCCAGCACGGCGCCCTGGGTGAGATCGAGCTCATGCATCTTGAGCGCTTCGATCTTGCGCGCGACCGGCTGCTGGCCGGGCAGGAAGCTCGCCTGCACGCGCCAGGCGACGGCGCCCAGGCGGAGATCGATGCTGGCGGGCTGGATCTGCTGGTCGGCGATCGGCTCGTCGGCCTGAATGCGGCCGGCGCGCACGAACTCGCGATAGACTTGATAGGGCAGGATGCCGGTGGTGAACCGCGGCGTGGCCGCGATGCGCGCATCCGGAAAGAGCGCGTCGCCACTCTTCTCCGATACGCTCTTCTGTGCCACCTGAGCCCCTTCGCGTGACCGCTCATCAAAGCTCGCGGCGATGCGGCGCGAGCGGCGGCACGTTACTCGAAGGCCAATGCCCCGTCGAGCAAAACGGGGGTGGCGACCAGCCGGATGAGGCTGCCGGTCCTCCTGAAACGACGAAGGCCGCCGACCCTTGGGTGCGGCGGCCTCGTAACGTCAGGCGGCGACGGCGGTCTCTTCCCGGCTGAACCGGCCTTCGACCACCGGTGCGGTCGTCGGGCGGCGGAGACCGGCCATGAGCGACAGCTCACGGCGGGCAGATTCCAAAACCGCGAGTTCGCGGGCGTCTTCACGGTCGACAACTTGCATCTGAGACAGCTTGTTTTCGACCAAATCCATCAGGGTCTGTATTGAACGTCGGCTGAGAGACATTGTTCTATCCTCCAGGGCCGCATGATTTTTCTGACCCTTCGAGGTTAATGCGCGCAAAGTTAACGGCGCGTAAAATGCCGCGCGAAATTAAGCATATCGCATCAATGACTTAAAAGTTTTCCACAGGGGGCGCGCCCGCTTTCCGCCCGTTTTTAGACACAAAAAACTCACAGCGGCCCGCGGTACGATGATCTGGTTCAGCGGATTCTGGGGCGCATCGAGCGCCCACGTGGCGCGACGCGGGCGAGTTATCGCATGGCCGCCGGAGCGGCGCATCTTCGGTGTGCGCCGCCGGCAAACCAACGCCGCAACCGTGAGGCCCAGCACCGGGCCTCGTGGTTTGACAGGGGGGAGGGCGCTCTATAGAACCGCCCCCGCATACGCCGTGATGACCCACTCCCGGCGGAGGGGTGGCCGAGTGGCTGAAGGCGGCGGTTTGCTAAACCGTTATAGGGCCCTAAAGCCCTATCGTGGGTTCGAATCCCATCCCCTCCGCCAACTCTTTCCCGGAGCGCGACCAGGTATCCTCTGCAACGCCAGAGGGGCTCGCGCTGGATGGCGGCCGACGCGGCAGGCATTGAAACAGACATCAAGTGATGATAATAATGTGCCTCCATGGGAGACACGAAAATGCGCACGACGCTTGCCCTGGATGATGAACTTGTTGCCAAGGCTCAGGCCTTCACCGGCTTGAAGGAGAAGTCCAGCCTGGTCCGCGAAGCGCTCAAGGCCCTCATCGAGCGGGAAAGCGCGCGACGATTGGCGCGTCTGGGCGGCAGCCAGCCCGG
>DASWFO010000281.1:0-17244 GCA_036394195.1 Alphaproteobacteria bacterium
GGGGCCCGCCGCGACGAGGAGAAGTCTCGGGCGAAGGAGCGGGTGTTCTCGCACCGGACGGCAAGCCACCGCTGGGATCCGAAGCGCCAGCGGCCGGAGCTCTGGCGGCTCTACAACACGGTCATCGAGCCCGACGAAAGCATGCGCGTCTTCCCGCTGTCGGATTGGACCGAGCTCGATGTCTGGACCTATATCGCGCGCGAGCGGATCCCCGTTGTCCCGCTGTACTTCGCCAAGGAGCGGCCGGTGGTTCGGCGCCAGGGAGCCTGGATCATGGTCGACGACGAGCGGCTGAAGCTGGAGCCGGGCGAAAAAGCCGAGCTGCGCTCGGTGCGCTTCCGCACCCTCGGCTGCTATCCGCTGTCCGGCGCCGTCGAGTCCGCGGCCGCGACGCTCGACGACATCATCGCGGAGATGCGCGCGAGCCGCTCCTCCGAGCGCGAGGGTCGGCTCATCGACACCGATCAGGCCGGATCGATGGAGAAGAAGAAACAGGAAGGCTACTTCTGATGGGCGTCGTCGCGCCCGGCACCGGCAAGGAGCTGCTGCGCTTCATGACCTGCGGCAGCGTCGACGACGGCAAGAGCACGCTGATCGGCCGGCTGCTGTTCGATTCCGGCGTGCTCTCCGACGACCAGCTGGCGCAGCTCCGCGCCGACAGCCGCAATCGGGTCGTCAGCCCCGAAGGCGTCGACGTTTCACTGCTGGTCGACGGGCTGATGGCCGAGCGCGAGCAGAACATCACGATCGACGTGGCATACCGGTTCTTCGAGACGCCGCGGCGGCGCTTCATCGTCGCCGATACGCCGGGTCACGAGCAATACACCCGCAACATGGCGACCGGCGCCTCGCGCGCGGAGCTGGCCGTGCTCCTCGTTGACGCGCGCAAGGGTCTGCTCAGTCAGACCCGGCGGCACGCCTTCATCGCCGCACTGATGGGAATCCGGCAGGCGATCCTCGCCGTGAACAAGATGGACCTCGTCGGCTTCGACACGGCCACGTTCGATCGCATCGCGTCCGAGTTCGCCGACTTCGCGGCGAAAATCGGCCTGAGTTCCGTCCGCGCCATACCGGTGTCGGCGCTGCGCGGCGACACCGTCTTCCGCCGCAGCGCCGACATGCCTTGGTACGAAGGTCCGACGCTGCTCGAAGCCCTCGAGGCCGCCGCATTGACGCCCGCGGCGGAGACGCCGTTCCGCATGCCGGTCCAATACGTGATCCGGGCACAGCCCGATTTCCGCGGCTATGCCGGGCTGGTCGTCGGCGGCCGCGTGGCGGTCGGCGACGAGGTGACCATCAGTCCCGGCGGCCGCAAGAGCCGCGTCGCCCGCCTGTCCACGTTCGACGGCGATGTGCCGGCCGTCGAGCGCGGCCGGTCGGTGACTTTGTGCCTCGCCGACGACATCGACGTCTCGCGCGGCGACGTGCTGGCCGCCGTGGACCAGGCACCCACGGTGTCCGAGCAGTTCGCCGCCCGCCTGGTGTGGATGGACGAGGAGCCCCTCTATCACGGCCGCAGCTACACGCTGCAGTTGGGTGCGACGCGCGTGAACGCGACGGTCACCGAAATCCGCCATCGGATCGAGGTCGACACGCTCGGCGAGCGGCCGGCGAAGAGCCTCGCACTGAACGACATCGCGGTGGTCAAGGTGGCGCTCGACCGCCCGATCGCGCTCGATGCCTACGCGGCCAACCGCGACACGGGCAGTTTCATCCTGATCGATCGGATGACGCATCGGACTGCGGGTGCCGGCATGATCCTGCACTCGCTCTACCGCGGACAGAACCTCGCCTGGCAGCATTTCGAGGTCGATCACGCCCAGCGCACGGCCTTGAAGGGACAGAAGGCGGCCATCCTGTGGTTCACCGGGCTCTCGGGCGCCGGCAAGTCGACGATCGCCAACCTTGTCGAGCGCAAGCTCACCGCGGACGGCCGCCATTGCTACATCCTCGACGGCGACAACGTGCGGCACGGCCTGAACCGCGATCTCGGATTCACCGTCGCCGACCGGGTGGAGAATATCCGCCGCGTGGCCGAGGTTGCGCGCCTGATGGCCGACGCCGGCCTGATCGTCATCGTGTCGTTGATCTCGCCGTTCATCCGCGAGCGCGCCATGGCGCGCGAGATCGCCGGGGACATCGACTTCATGGAGGTCTTCGTCGACACGCCGGTCGAGATCTGCGAGCAGCGCGACCCGAAGGGCCTGTACCGCAAGGCGCGGGCCGGCGCGATCGCCAACTTCACCGGCATCAATGCGCCCTACGAGCGGCCCGAAACGCCCGACGTCGTCCTGACCACGACCGGCGACCCGCCGGAGATGCTCGCCGACCGCCTGGTCGGCGAGCTCCACAGCCGCGGCGTGGTCTAACGCCGGACGACGCCGTATACTTGTCCGGGACTTTACCGGATTTCCGCCATGGCGTTGACGCGCAGATCGGTCGTGCTGGCGCTGGCCGCGCTTCTCATGTCGGCGGGCCTTCCCCGCGCCGCCGTCTCGCCGAGCGACACACCACCGCCGCCCGCGCCGTCGCCGGCCGGCTCCCTGACCGGCCAGCTCCTGGTCGCATCGCCGGACATGTTCGACCCGCGTTTCGCCAATACGGTGATCCTGATGGTGCGCCACAACAGCGAGGGCGCGTTCGGAATCGTCATCAATCGTCCGGCGGAGGATCGCTCGATCGAGAGCCTGCTGCACGCGCTGGGCGACAAGGCCGCGAAGGTCGACGGCAGCGTGCGCATCTACGCCGGCGGGCCGGTCGAGCAACGCCTCGGTTTCATCCTCCACAGCGCCGAGTATCATCTGGCGGAAACGCTCGCCATCGACGACCGCTTCGCGCTGACCTCGAGCCTCGACGTGCTGCGCGACATCGCGCGCCAGCATGGGCCGGCGAAGAGCCTGGTGGCCTTCGGCTATGCCGGCTGGGGTCCGGGCCAGCTCGAGGGCGAGCTGGCGAGCCGCGCCTGGTTCACCGCCCCAGCCGATCCGGCACTGGTCTTCGACGCGGATCGCGAGACGCTATGGGACGCGGCGATGGCCCGCCGGGTGATCAACCTCTAACCGGCGGCTTGAGGATCGCCTAGTCGTCCCCGGCTTCGGCGATCGTGCTGCTCGGCTGCGCCGGGAGCGGCACGGTGCTCATCGTCCGCCGCTTGGCCGCGTTGCGCGCCAGATAATTGGCGACGCGGCGCGCCGTGTAGTCGGCGCCGAACGCGAACCGCATCAACGGCCCGAAGCTGTTGGCCGCGGCCGGACCGATGAAGAACAGGCCGGGGACCGACGACTGGAAATGCGACGACAGCACGGGTGTGCTCTCGACCGCCTTGATCTGCGCGCGCAGGCCTTCGGCCAGCGGCGCGATCCGCCGCAGATCGACCCGGTAGCCGGTGGCGCAGATGACGTGTTCGGTCTCGACCCGCCGGCGCGATCCGTCGTTGGCCACCAGGTGCAGCTGCACCCGCCCGTCCGCCGCCTCGGCGGTTTGCGGACGATAGCCGAGGATGGTCGGCACCTTGCCGATGAACCGGTCTCGCATGAAGTAGCCGGCGGCCGGTCCGAGATGATTCTTGGTGATGCGCAGCCGGGTCTCTTCCGGCAGCAGGTGGAACAGGACCGGTGTGTTGCAGTACCACCACGACCGCCACGACGGGCCGATCCCGGTCAGTGGCGCCTTGATCCGATCCACGAGCGGACGCGGCATGCGCATCTGCGTATGGATCTCGATTTCCGGGCGGCGGGCGACGAGCTGTACGTCGGCGCCGTTCTCGCGCAGGATCGCGGCGAGATCGATGGCCGACGCCCCGGCGCCAACCACGACGACATTGCGGCCCTTGAACCGCCCGGGCTCCGGCTGCTCCGAGGCGTGGGTCACATACTCGCTCGGCAGATGGGCGAGCTCGCGGGGAAGATGGTTGAAATAGCTGATGCCGACCGCCATCACGACGCGCCGCGCCGTAAATGTCTCGCCGTCATCCAGGGTCAGCATGAAGCCCTGCGAGCAACGGTCGATGGAAGCCAGCATCTTGTCTTCGAGGTACGAGACATTGCGCCGCTGGAAGGCAAGCCCGTAGCCGCAGAACGTGTCCAGCGCGACCGGGAGCCCGATATCCGCATACGGAATCCCTTGCTCCGTGCAATACCGGCCGAGCGTGAACGCGCCCTCGCGGTCGGATAAGTTCGAGGCGAAGCCTTCGGACTTCAGCGACATGCCTTTGGGCATCTGGGTGAGCCAAGTCTGCATCGGCCGGCCCACGATCCGATGCTCGACGCCGAGCGCGCGGAGATGCGCCGCGATCGACAGCCCATATGGACCCGCTCCTACGACAGCAACGTCAGTCTTCGTGGACATTCGTCCTCCTCGCCCTTTCGCGTCTATCTCCGCCCCATTGCTCGGGGGGAGCACCATAATTTCGCCTGCAAGCCCGCATCAGCCTCGTCCTTTGTTCGCCACGGATGGCGTCATCGGAACGGCGCCAAGAGCGGATGCCTCCGCGCGCAAGCCGCGGGCGGTGCGGACAACATGCAGCAGTTCGTCGAGCCAATGGTGGCGCGGCGGCTGAAGATAGGCAGCGATGACCTGCGGGGCCTGCCACGGAACGTCGTGGTACGCGGAGCTGAGATAGCTGCTCGCCGGATCGCGCCAATATTCCTGGGGAAAGAAAGCGATGACGTCGTGCTTCGCCGAAGCCAGCCGGCGTCGCGCGGTGCCGGTGAGCTGCGCGTAGAGCGCGCCCAGCATATCGGTCTGCTCGCTCAGCGCCAGATGACAGATCTGCGTGGTCCGCGCATTGAGCTCGAGAAGGTGCATAAATCCGGCATCGTCCCGCATGAAATCGAAGCCGCAAAAACCGGACAGGTTGAGGCGGCGCACGACATGCGTGGCCACGTCTTTCATCTCCTGGTTATCGACGACCCGCACGACGGTCGAGGGGCCGGTTTCGACGCCGGTTTGCAGAACCTCGACGGAAAGCTCGGCTAGGACGTGGCCTTTCCAGCACAAGACGGCGCAGTTCGCCGGCCGTCCGTGGATGAATTCCTGCAACGTCACGGTGGGCGCTTCGCCGGTCAGGCGCACCTGCAACGGCGCGAAATCCAGGCCCTGCACGATCCGCTTGGCGATCCGCGTCCATTTTGGCAGCGACGCCAGGTCGACGAACGCGCGCTCCGCCTCGTCAACGTTGTGAACGATGCGGACGCCAAGGCCTCCCCAAGTCCCGTCGACCTTCAGCACCTTTGGGAAGGTGGCTCCGGCAAGCCGCGCCCGCAGGTCGGCGACATCGGTCGGGGTTTCCGTGACCGGGATGCGAATGCCGTCTGCTTTGGCCAGGGCGGTGAACGCGCTGCGCTTCGCGACGAGCGAAAAATGCGCCGGATCGCCCAGCGAAGTCTCGATCAGGTCCATCATGCGCGCGGGCCGGTGCCCCTGCCCTGCCTTGGCGCGCGAATGAAGCTCGTGCAGCGCCTGCAGGGACGGATCGTCGCCCGGAATAACGATGTCGGGCGACCAAGTTTCGATGGCGTGGCGGACGGTCGCCGCGAGGCGGAAATGAGAGCGGCAGACGAACGACGCGTCGAGCCCGGGAAGGCGCCGCAGGCCATGATCCGGCACCGCGACGGCCGCCACGGCAAAGCCGCTCTCGATCAGCGCAAGCCCGAGCCGCGTGGTGGCCGGCCAATGCACCGTCGTGATAATGAGAGCTTTGGGACCCGTCGCCGTCCTGAGAGTCACGGGCGCCTGCTTTGTTCGTCGCCTACCAGCGGACAGCGCTGGCTCCAGGCGCCGACAGACAACGCAAGTGAAGGTCCCGCCAGCACCGTGGGTGCTATAGCACTCAGGTTTTGGAAGGGGGCGTGATCAAACAGTGACCGCCCCTGCCGCAACCGCGGCCCAATCTCGGCGCGCGATGGTCTTGCCGCCAACTCACGCTGTGAGGGCAATTTTAGTACGTGATGGCGGAGGTCACAGCCCGCGTGATCCACACCCCCTTATAGGAGGGCGGTATCGGCGCCTCGGTGGCCATCGAGCAACAACCGAGAACTTTCGTCCTTCAAGGCGATGCCGCTGAGGCGCCGGCGGAGGGCCTCGTTCAACAGCCAAGCGAGCTTGAATGCCGCCTCGTCATAACCGAGGCCGCCGCCACGGATGTTGGAGACGCAGTTGCGCTCCGCGTCGGTTCGGCCGGGCCGCGGCGCATAGGTCAGATAGGCGCCGAGGCTGTCCGCCGCCGACAACCCCGGTCGCTCGCCGATCAGAACCACGACCGCGCGCGCCTGGAGCACCTCGCCCGCCGCATCGCCGAAGGCGACGCGCGCCTGACGCGCAATGACCACCGGGGCCAGGCTGAACCCGGCCTTCTCCAGGTGGGGCCGCAAGGCCGCGACCAGGGGCGCCGCATGCGCCTGCACCGCCGTGGCCGACAGGCCGTCGGCGATGACGAGGGCGAGATCGCATCCCGTGCGCGCGCAGGCCGCCAGCCCGGCCCGGCTCTCGGCCGATAGAACGCGGCCGAGGTCGGGACGGCGCAGATAGATGTCGCGCGACGGCGCGGCACTCGCCGCCGTCATCGTGGCCAACCCGAGCGCTCGTATGGTCGCCGCCACCCGCTCGACATCGAGCCCGGCGTGAACAGCATCGCGTGCCTTGGCGTGCGCCAGGGCCAGCTTCAGAACTTCGCTCGTGGGCAAGCCGGCGCCGACGCGGCCGAGCGCGATGCGGGCAGGAGTCAGTGCGGCGAGCCTCGCCCATGGATCCGGCGCGCCGAGACCGGTCACGGCGCAAGCCCCGGTGTCGCGGCGAGCAGCGGCTGGCCCGGTGTCTGCGGCAAAAGGCGGCCATGCCGATCGGCGATGCCCATGCGCGCCAGCCATGCCTCGAATTCCGGCGCCCGCCGCAAGCCCAGCACTTCGCGCAAATAGAGCTGATCGTGAAACGACGTCGACTGGTAGTTCAGCATGACGTCGTCGGCGCCCGGAACGCCCATGATGTAGGACACGCCGGCGGTCGCGAGCAGCGTCATCAGCGTGTCCATGTCGTCCTGATCGGCCTCGGCATGGTTGGTGTAGCAGACGTCGCAGCCGAGCGGGACGCCCATCAGCTTGCCGCAAAAATGGTCTTCGAGCCCGGCGCGGATGATCTGCTTGCCGTCGTAGAGATATTCCGGGCCGATGAACCCAACCACGGTGTTCACCAGCAGCGGCTCGAAGGCACGGCAGACCGCATACGCCCGCGCCTCCAGGGTCTGCTGATCCACGCCGTGATGCGCGCCGGCCGAGAGCGCCGAGCCCTGGCCGGTCTCGAAATACATCACGTTCGTGCCCACCGTCCCCCGATGTAGCGCGAGCGCCGCGTCGCGCCCTTCGCGGAGGACGCCGAGATTGATTCCGAACGCGGCGTTGGCCTTTTCGGTCCCGGCAACCGATTGGAACACGAGGTCCAGCGGAGCCCCCCGATTGATCAGCTCGATGGTCGTGGTGACGTGCGTGAGAACGCAGGCCTGGGTCGGAATCTCGAAACGGCGGATGATGTCGTCGAGGCGCCGCAGCAGCTCCGTCAGCCCGGATGCGCTATCCGACGCCGGGTTGACGCCGATCACGGCGTCGCCGCATCCATACAGGAGCCCGTCGACGATTGAGGCCGTGATGCCGGCCAGATCGTCGGTCGGATGATTGGGCTGAAGACGCACCGCCATCGTGCCGGGAAGCCCGATCGTGTTGCGGAACCGCGTGACCACGCGGCATTTCCGGGCGACCAGGATCAGGTCCTGGTTGCGCATGATCTTGCACACCGCGGCGGCGATCTCCGGCGTGATCCCGGGCGCGACACGGGCCAAGGCCTCCGAGGTTGCGTGGTCCGACAGCAGCCAGTTGCGGAAATCGCCCACCGTCAGATGGCCGATCGGCGCGAACGCCTCGGCATCGTGCGCGTCGCAGATGAGCCGGGTGACCTCGTCGTCCTCATAGGGGATGAGCGGCTCGGCGACGAAGCTCTTCAGCGGCACCTCGGCCAGGCACAGCTTCGCGGCGACGTTTTCCTCCGCCGATCGTGCCGCAATCCCGGCGAGCCCGTCGCCCGAGCGGATAGGCGTGGCGCGGGCCATGAGCGCCTTCAGGTCGTCGAACGCCCAGGATTGCGATCCGATCGTGGTGCGATAAGCCATCGGTCCACCCCTGAAGCCGCTTCGACCCGCCGGAGTTTACAGGAACTTGACGGGTTCAGCCGCCATTGAGCGAAGCACCACGACCAGGCGACGTCAGTAAGCTGCTTGTTCCTCCCACGTCAGGAACCGGTAAGGCGAGGCCGCATCGCCGGTCAGGGTGACAACCGCCCTGCGCACAAATGTGGCCCCGCCCGGCATGCGGGCTTCCGCGACCACGGTGAACATGCGCAGCGAAGATTGCGGCACCGGATCGGCGACCTCGAGGAAATCGCTGCGTGCGACGCCCCGCTCGGACTCGCACCGGCTGGCGCTCGCCGCGGCGAGATCATCTGCGCCATCCGACGCGACCGTCTGCCGCTCACTGAGGAGAATCACGGGCGCCACGTTCAGGTCGAGCTTGGCTTGCTCGTCCTCGATGCGGACCCGCAAGCTCGCGCCGTCGAAGCTCAACTCCTGATCCGTACCGTCGGCACGCCATCGCCCGTCCCGGGCGGGATAGAGCATGCCCAGCACGGCAAAGCTCACGCCGGCGTCGGCGACGGTGCGGGCTCGGGCCCGCTCGATTTTGCCGCGCGCAGCGAGCATGTCGCTGCGCACCTCGTTGACCAGCCTCAACGCGAGCGTCGCCAGCAGCGCCACCACGCACACCACCACGGCGAGCACGAGATAGCGCTCGCCGCTGCGATTGGTGCCCCCGTTCATCGGACCTCCCCCCTAGCCCGAGCCCCCGCCCCGGATCACCAGCCATCGCCGACGAAGGGGTGTCGGCGCCCGTGCGCCTCGACATGGGTCGGCCGAGGCAGGTGCCGCTGGATGTGAGTCTCCGGAGGGGTGGCTTCGAAGACGTGCTCGGCGACGGTGGTCATCTTGGTATTGCGCTTGATGATGTCGGACAGGGTCACGTGCGAGATCATCTCGGCGGTCTCGCGATCGAAGTCCTGGTTGCGCCAGAAGAAACGGTCGCCCGATCGAAGCGCTTCGAACTGCCGCGCGATGATCGCCTGAAAGGTCTCACCGACGACGGCCCCTGGCGCGTGCGCTTCCGCAAGCCCGCCGATGAACAGATCGACCTCGTCGATGCTGCCGTAAACTGCTTCGAGGCTGTTTTGGAGGACGGGATCCTGCGTCAGGTCAGCGAACGAGCGATACGGTGCCAACCCGAGCGCCCGGCGCGTCTCGTTGAACGTCGCGAGCCCAACATCGCGCTGGCGCTGGATGTCGATGGCGATGAGATCGATCTGGTCGACATCGCCGCCAACGAGCGGCGCGAACAGCAAGTTGCGCAGCGCCGCGACGCAATAGACGTCCGTGGCCTGGGCGTAGTCGATGCCGAGCGAGTGCAGCAGCGGATCGAAGCCATTGGCTTCATCGATGGCCGGCGTATTGAAGAACGACTGTGACAGCGACTCCGTGAACGTGACCTTGCCGCTGTTGTCGACCCCCTCCTGGGTGTCGGAGATCTGCGAATGCCCGACGCGGAACGCGGCGGTCGAGAACTCCTGAGTCACCTGGGCGCGGACCTTCGGGTCGTAGCCCCGGTACGGGCCCAGCACGGGGCCGATCAGAAGCGGCAGGTACTCGTTGTAGACGATGTGCTGGTACTCGGCGGTCGTGATCGCCCGGGCCATCTCGTAAAGTTGCTCGCCGCTCCAGCTCGGGGCCTCGGCCTTGAGCTGCGCGACCCAGAAATTGTGCTCGCGCATGAACAACGTCGTGACCGCAGTCAGCTCAGGGTTTTCCATCACGCGCGGATCGCCGGTGATGAACGTGCCGTTCGCGACCGGAAGCGCCTGCCCGTTGTCGGAGGTCTGCAGCGTGCCGTCCGCATTGCGCAGGCCCGCGGCCACCTCCTCGGTCGAGCCATAGAGCTGCGACAGATCGAGATAGCCGGCGACCGTGTTGACGATGGTGTTCGTCGACGGATCGGCGACGGCGCGAGTCATGGCGATCGTCGTCCCTTGCGCGAACACCGGGTCCAGGGGCGGAACCGTGATGTGGATCGGCGGGGTTGTCGGCGGCGTGTCCTCGAGGTCGAGATCGTGATCGACGAACTGGCCGAACACGTACAGCCACGCCGAGGCGACCGGATCCGTCGTTTGGCCGTTGTCTCCCTTCGCACCCGTTCCGCCCGCGATGACGTTGCTGATGGTTCGCGCGTTCGGGCCGTCAATCACGCCGCGCGACGTGCCCGGCGCGAACCGGCGCGGTGCCAGCGCCAGCTCCGGCCGACCCGGAAGCGGGTCGGACTCCGGATGCTCGCGGTTGTTGCCGGCCCCACCGATCGGCCGGAACTCCTTCAATAGCCGCAGAGACGTCCCGCCGCCCGGATGGCGCTCGTCGCCCAGCGTGGGAAATGCCGGGACCATCATCGCCAGAGCCGCCGCGATCGCACGATACTTCTGCATGAGAAAGACCCCCCGTTGCTGTCGCAAAACCAGACTCGTTTTGCCGGGGGTGATCGTGTTTTGGCACCGCGAGTCGGGCCGCGTGTCATATTTGAGGCCGAAAGCGGCCAATGGCGTCACAGCGGCGGCGATGCCGGCGCCGTCCCGATATCGCCCGAAAACTTGTCCAATTCTGCAATTCTTTCCCAAGTCATTGGACGCAGTGGCAAATGCAGTGGCGAAGAATTGCAGACCAGGACTCTCGCCAAAGCATTTGGGCGGGCCGCGTTGCCGAAGCCGATGCCGGCCGGCCTTGCCTCAAGGCGGCGGAGCCCGTACGAGATGCGGCACGGATGGGTGGCCGAGCGGTTTAAGGCACCAGTCTTGAAAACTGGCAGGGGCGTAAGCTCCTCGTGGGTTCGAATCCCACCCCATCCGCCACCAAGGATTATTTTTGCCTGGAGCTCGCGGGTGCCCTGGACGGGCTAGGAGCGCTACTGCTGCTGGAGACCAGCGGGCGCACCTGATGCACGCGAGGATCGCACCGCCCAATACGAGCGCCTGGCCTGCAAAGTAGCGCAACCGACTGCGGCTGGGCGCGTTCGTGAGAGGGGGTATGGAGGCGGTCATCGGCACCGAAGTCGAGCTGAAGCTCGTAGCGCCGCCGGCGGGTCTGGAAAAAGCCAGGCGAATGTTGCTCGCCATGCCCGCCGCCGAGCCCAAAGGCGAAGCGGAGGTCGTCAGCACGTATTACGATACGTCGGATCTGACCCTCCACAAACGGCATCTGACCTTGCGCGTGCGCAGGCGCAACGGGACCTTCGTGCAGACCGTCAAAGTCGAGGACCCGGAGGCGCTCGACGCTTTCGAGCGCCGCGAGTGGGAGGAGCCGATCGCCGGCGAGGCCCCCGATCTCAATGCGCCGAAAACGGGCGCCCGGGTACGCGACGTCGTTGGCGGTCAGGCGCTGCACCCCGTGTTTACCACCACGGTCCGGCGGCGGATGAAATCGAGCCACGCACGTCGACCCGCGTCGAAGCGGACATAGACGAGGGCGAGCTGCGGCTGGCCGACGGCAGAGCGAGCGAGACGGTGAGCGAGCTGGAGCTCGAGCTCAAGAGCGGCGATCCGGTGGCCGTCTACGATGTCGCGTTGCGCCTCGTCAAGGCGGCGCCGTTGCGCATCGATACGGAAAGCAAGGCCGAGCGCGGCTATCGCCTGCTCATGCGCGCGAACGCGCCGCCGTCGGCGGTTCCGGCGCGGCCGATGAACCTCGATCCCGCAATGACGACCGAAGACGCCTTGCAGCGTTTCGGCCGGCTTTGTATTGCCCAAGTGCTCCGCAACGAGCGACCGACGCTCGCTGGCGATCCCGAGGGCGTTCACCAGATGCGCGTCGCCACGCGGCGCCTGCGCTCGGTGCTATCCTCGATGAAGAGGATGATTCCGGACGAGCAGCGCCGCCGCGCGGGCGAGGATCTCAAATGGTTCGGCCGGATGCTCACGCCGGCCCGCAACTGGGAGATGTTCGTGTCGAGCCTGCTGCCGGCGGTCGCGAACGCGTTGCCGGATCGTGCGCCGCTGGCGCCGTTGACCAGCGCCGCCGAGCGCTGCCGGGAGACGGCGACAGCGCACGCGCGCGACGCGATCCTTTCCGAGCACTATACCGAAGCGACCCTGCGCCTCCTGCGCTGGTTCGAAGGCCGCGCTTGGCGCGATCAACCGGTAACGAAGCAGTCAGCGCGCCTCGTGGCGCCGATCGTCGACGTCGCGCCGAAATTGATCGAGCGCTGCCAACGCACCGCGCGCAAGCGCAGTCGGCGGTTTGCAGAGCTGACGCCGCCCGAACGCCACCGGCTGCGCATCGCCTTGAAGAAGCTGCGCTACGTCGCCGACTTTCTCGGCAGCCTCTATGAGGCGCGCGACATCGAGCGCTTCGCGAAGCCGCTCAGGGCGCTGCAGGATTCTCTTGGCTATGCGAACGACGTGCGCACCGCCTACGAACTGACCGACCAGATGCGCGGGCTGGCGGAACCTGGGGCACGCACTGTCTACCGCGGGGGCGGCATCGTTCTCGGCTGGCACGAGCGCGAGATCAACGGGCGGGAGCCGAAGCTTCGCAAGCAGGTGCGACGCTTCAGGAACCTCGATCCGTTCTGGTGACTGCGGCTTACAGCGGCACGCACGCCATATAGGTGACGCGGAAATTCGCGGCGAGATACTGCGCACGCTAGAGCCGGAGCCAGAATTCGGACGCGCCCCGGCGCGCCGATACGTGCCGCCTTGGATCGCCGCGCCGGACGGAAAACGGCGGGACCAAAACGGCCGTCAGCAGTGAGGCATCACCCGCTAGACCGCGCCGGGCGATCGGACGGTGACTATCTGCCTTTGGGCTGAGACGGACCGCCCTGGGAAGCCTGCGGCCCCTGGGGCGTCATGGCGCTCGACCCACCGGTTGGGGGCGATGGCGGAGTGCCACCCGTAGGAGATGCTCCGGCTTGCGGCTGATAACCCTTTTGGACGGGCTGATAGCCTTCAGTCAGGCGTGGCGGCTGTGGCTTATAGCCATCCTGAGCCATGCCGTGCTTCGGTGTCGTTGGGGTGGTCATTTGAAATACCTCACCGTTTGAATTCGATAAACGAAATGTCGGATGCGGCGATATACATTCCGAGCGAGTTGTGTACGGTCTGCCACGGCTGATTGCCGGGCGGAATCGTGTACAGACGCTCTAAATATAAGTCGCGCCGAACCGGGTCGGAAGATGCCATTGAATTTTCACCGAAGTAACCTGCAATCTGAGTCCGGTTGCGCAGGGTGACAAGAACAAAGCATGGCTCTGTCCGGCTAAATATCCAATCCCACCCTGTTGGCACGGGGTTGATTGACCGCAGCCGAAGCCACTTCAGGAGCCAGCCAACACCGTCATGTTGTGCGACAGCCGCGGATACCAGGGCGATTCCAATCGGGACGACGAAGATGATTGCCATCCAAGCTATGGCGCGCCAACCGGGAGCGTCGGCGAACAGATCGCCGGTGACCAACAGGTATATCAGCGGAGAACAAACGGCGTAGTTGAACGCTGTCGCCGTCAACAGGCGCAACAAGATCAGCTCTTTCGTCCCGTGCTCCCTGAGAGGAACCAAGTTGGACAGAATGCCGTGATAGATGAATCCCGGCACGAATACCGACACCACGAAGTAAAGGTTCGGGACATCTTCCAGTTTCATTGACCGCCCCCGCCGCCATGCCATACGACCGGCCATAATCTGCCTGGCTAGTTCGACGCCGTCGAGCCCGAGGCCCGGCCGTCGTCCCGTCTTGCAGTGTGACGACGCGGAGATCCGGCGCGAATGTTGACAGACGCAGCGATTACCCTACAGCGATTTCGCTAAGGAAGCCCCTCGGCTTGCTTGCGAAGGCGGTCCGCCTGAAGATCCCGAAACCATTTTTCTAGACGGGCCTTCAATTTTTCCTCGATCTCTACGACAGGACCAATCCACGGTCCGATTTTTAACAAATCGATTTCCCATGGTCGCCATTGGTCGTAATCAGCACTGTCAGAGGTTGGCAACACCGACATCGAGAAGACCGTCTCGTCGCCAGCCTTGAACGTGATTCTTCCGTGAGCCGAATGGTCGTAATAGTAGCCATGCTCGAAAAGGAGCGTATAGCGTTGCCCATTGTACGCAAAATTGATTGTCTTTAACTCGTCGCTGCCCTTGCGCTCATCGCCGCCGCTGATATCGGTAAGGTCTGTCCACACGTGGTTTTGGGCGTCATCGCGCTTTGCCCAAGACGGATAGTGCCAAAGCCCTTTTAGAATTGCGCACAGCGCACCATCCACGCCCGTGTCCCGCGCAAATTTCGTGGCACGCGCAATTTTTTCTTTTGCTGATGCCAATGCCGCCTCTTCTTCCGAGATCATTTGCGTTCTGGCGAGCCGCATAGCTTCGCGGAAGCGGCGCACGTTTTCGACCAACATTTCTTCAGCAGTTTGAGTCTGCAGTTCGGCAGGGGCGGTTTGAGTCTGCGATTCGGCAGGGGCAGTTTGGATATCAGCGGTGCGCGTCACTGACGCTGCACTATTGCTGCGTCCCATAAGCTTCCTCAACATTGGCCCCCCGACCGCGGCACACGTACCTTAGAATCCCATGCTCTCGCGTCGCGAGAGGCGTCTGGAACGAAAGCCATTATACGTGGCGCTGAAATGTTGACAAACATTCCGGATCGCGGCACGAAGCGGCGTTGATGTACACAGCGATGTGTCACACCGTTTCACCCGCACACGCGGGAAAGCGTCGCAAAATCAGAAGCTTGTCGGCAGACTGATGGAAGGTCCTACCCCATCCGCCATTCGTCGGCTTGACCATTGCTGGACATGACCGCCTCGCGCGGCCTCCGCGCGCCGGTCGCTTGCGCACCTGAGCGCGGCACACCGCCTCAAGGCTAGGTTAGAGCGGCACGCACGCCATATAGGTGACGCGGAAATTCGCGGCGAGGTACTGGCGCAACAGGGCCCGGGCGTGCTTTTCGCATTCGGCACGGCTGGGGAACGGTGCGCCGTCCTTGACGATGCCGCGGATGCATCTCGTGCCGTCGGGCATGCAGGTGTCGGTGGCCACCGCCCACAGGCCGGATTGCGCCCGGGCGGTCCCCATCACCGCGAAGGCGGTCGCGAGGATCAGGCCGGCCGCGAACAGCGCGGCGGCGTGGTGGGCGCGACGGAACGGCATGCTGCATTATAGCCGAACTGGGTCGATTCGTCATTTGACGCTAAACTTCCGCCGACTCGATGCGCGCCATCTTCATCCATAGCGGCTGGCGGACCGGCAGCACCTATTTCTGGACCAAATTCCGGCAGCAGCCGGCATGCCTGGCCTTCTACGAGCCGTTCAACGAGATGCTGTCGGCCATGTCGCCGGCCGAGGTATTCACCGCGCGTCACGACCTGTCGGCGCTGAAGCACTCGGACATCGGCCTCCCCTATTTCCACGAGTACATCCCGCTGCTCGGCCCCGGCGGTCACAAGCTGTACAAGCTCGAGTTCAGCTATCGCAACTATTTCGTGCTCGAGGAGGAGTTGCCGGACCAGCGGGCCTATGTCGAGAGCCTGCTGCAGCACGGTGCCCGGATGCACCAGTTGCCGGTGCTGGGCTTCGTCCGGTCGCTCGGCCGCGTCGGCTGGTTCAAGCGGCGGTTTGAAGGTGCCACCAACATCGTGGTCGTGCGCAGCCCGGTCGGCCAGTGGATGTCGGCCCGCCAGATGGCCCGGCAGCACGAGCACGAGTTCTTCGATCCGATGCAGGCGCTGATCCTGGCGCATGCGCGCGGCAGCGACGCGCTCGCCGAACAGGCGCGGGCCTTCGGCCTGCCGCGGCTGGAGGATCATCCCCTGCCGGCGGCGATGAACCTGGCCCGCGACCTGGCGCTGAAGGCCGCCCCGGCCGACCGGTTCCGGATGTTCGCCGCGGTGTACATGCTGTCGTATCTCGCCGCGGCACCGCATGCCGACCTGGTCGTCGACATGGATCGCCTGTCCAGCGAGCCCGCCTACCAGGTCGAAACCGCCGATACGGTCCGGCGGCTCACCGGCGTGGCGCTCGATTTCTCGGACGCGCAGATGCCGCGCCACGTCCGTCCCGACGTCGACCTCCGCGCGGCGCTGGCGGAGATCCGGGCACAGATCCCGACATTTCCGATGCCGCACGGCGCAGAGCCGCGCGAGGCCGAAGCGCGCGCACTGATCGCGCGGAAATTCAAAGAAGATGAGGAGCTACTAGCCTAATCCGTCATTGCGAGCGAAGCGAAGCAATCCAGCATGTTGCCCTGGATTGCTTCGCTTCGCTCGCAATGACGACCGTCAAGCCTGCAGGGCGGCTTTCACCCGATCCGGCGTCAGCGGGGCGCGACGGATGCGAACACCGGTCGCGTCGAAGATGGCATTCGCCACCGCCGCCGGGATGGTGCGCATCGACGGCTCGCCCGCCCCCTGCGGCATCATCTCGGGCCGGTTGACCATGACGACGTCGACGGTTTCCGGCGCCTCGGTCATGTCGAGGATCGGGTAGGTGAGCCAATCGACGCTGGTCACGTTCTTGCGGTCGAACGCGACCTCCTCCCACAGCGAGCGGCTGATGCCCTGGCACACGTTGCCCTCGACGCACAGCTTGAGACCCTCAGGATTGATGATGAGGCCGCAATCGTGGGCGACGGTGAACTTCCGCACCCACACCCCACCCGTCTTGCGATTCACCTCGACCTCGGCGATCGACGCCACCACCGTGCCGCTGCGCTGCGCGAACGAAATGCCCTGCCCGGTCACGACGTCGCCGCGCTGGCCGCGCCGCGCGGTGCCGGCGGGTCCGGTCTTCCATCCCGACTTCTCCGCCACCGCCTTGACGACCGCGATGTCGCGCGAGTCCTTCAGGTATTTGAGGCGGAATTCGACCGGGTCGGCGTTGACCGCCGCCGCCAGCTCGTCGATGAAGGATTCGCTGGCGAAATGGATCTGCGGTCCGACCGGATCGCGCAGATGCGCGGTGCGCAACGGCGAGGCCTTGTCGAGGAGCTGCGGGATCGTCTCCCAGGCCATCCGCTTGTTGGCGAAGCCGTAGGATTCCGACGGCACGCCGAAAGCGTCGACCGGCTTGCTCGGCAGGCCCATGAGCTGGCCCGCAAGGCTGTCGCCGGGATCGGATTCATTC